>JAUSBW010000128.1 GCA_030651815.1 Methanoregula sp. | reverse complement strand
AATTCCATTATGCCCCACCAAAGGAGCAATGAACGTCGAACTTTATCCTTTAGGGGTCACGATATGCTGAACCTAAAATGGCCATTTGAGGGTCACGATATGCTGAGCTTTTTAGGGGTCGCGATTTGCTGAGCCTTTCCACGTAATATTGCGTGTCGGACATCGAGGCTGTCGTTGGAGCCACATCATCGATAATCGTGCGCCCTCCCCCGTTATTGTACTGGTACGAACCGATCACGTACGGGCCCCCGGAAGGATCTTTCTCAATATTTGCCTGGTTAGCGAGGAGAACGGGCGGCTGATCACCGGGCTCCCCGCTCATGGTATATGTCCGGGTCAGCCAGACGTAGTAGGGGGTGTTTGGCGTTCCTGTCACTGTGATCGTAAACCGGGAACCGCGTGTGAGACCGGTCTCATTCGCAGAAACAAGCGGAACGAGCAGGACAGATACAAGGATTACGGCGGTGAGGAGTAAAGCGGTACGCTGCCACCTGTTTGCTGAACCCTCTTCACCGTGCATGGTATCTCGTAAGAGTGATTGGGCGGTTCTCCCAAATAATTTTGGGTTTAAAAAAAGCGCAGCAGTTCCGTCATGATGACTGTAGAAAGAAGAGCACCCAACGTTACACCCATGAAGCAAATGTACCGGTAAATCCGGGAACAACAGAAACTTATAAAAAAAAGAGAAATAATTAACCGTAAAACACTTAGAAGCGGGGCTTCCGGTGTTTCGGGAGGCAGTCTCTGCAATAGACGGGCCTTCCTTCAGTTGGCTTGAACGGTACTTCGCATTCCTTTCCACAGTCTGAACAGACTACTTTTGTCATTTCACGGGGACCGAAGTCACGGGGACCGCGGTTTCCACCAAAATTTGATGATCCATACATAATGATTACTCAAACAGTCCTTTTATAAACTGTAACATGATATAGGTCTCCGGAGTATAAGTGTTTCTGCATTGGGACGACAAAATAGCAGACATGGGACGCTGTAGCACAGGTGATACGGTGTTCATCGGTACATCCCCATTGGCACCACCATCCCTAACCGCGCCCCTTTACCCTGCTTGCCGACTTTCCGGGTTGTTCAGGAGATGGCGATCGGTTGGGTTTCTGCTAACATACTCTTAAAAAAAGCGTTCGCACACTTATATCTTTTAGAGATGCCTGCTATAGAAAAAACCGGATTATGATTTTGTTATCCGCCATCCGCCATCCGGAATATGGATCTCAAACCGTGCTCCTTTCTCCCACTCACCAGTCTCCTGTATAGTGATGCCGGTGATCGAGAGGATCTCGTGACATAAAAAGAGTCCAAGACCAGAGTCTTTGCCAAAACCTTTCTTAAATATATGTATTTTATTCTGCTGCGCAATTCCAATCCCGTTGTCCTCGCAGGAAATTATCAGATCATCCCCTGACCTGGTATAGGAAAATGTTATCCGGGTTACATGTTCTCCGTGCCGAAGTGCATTGTGGATCAGGTTAAAGAACACTTTGCTGATCATAGCATCGGCAAAGACTTCCACTCCATCACAATTGACGGTTATAGTCACTTCCGGTGAATGCAGTTGGTCTTCTGCACTCATGATGAGTGGTGTGACCGGAAACCACGCGGGTGCCTGTGCACCTATCTCCCCGTAATCTTTGGTGAACATGATCTGATCCTGGATCGCCATGGATGTCCGCTCAAGGTTTCCAATGGATTCGGTGAACCGGGGATCACTTGAGAGATCCTTTGCCAGATCGAGCTCCGCCAGCAGGGCAAAGACCCGGTTCGAGATGTCATGCCTTGTAATCTGCGAAAGCAGGGAGAGTTTCTGGTTTGCAGTTTCGAGTGCCGTTTCCAATTTACGGCGTTTTTTAATATCCTCGTTTAAATCCCGGTTCGCCTCAGAGAGTTCGCGGGTTCTTTTTTTGATCCGTTCTTCAAGGTTGTGGGTGAGTTCTTCAAGGTTCTTCTGTGTTTTGCGCCGTTCGATCACTTCTGCTTCCAGTAGTGTGTAACTGGTCCGGATCTCATAGACCAGTAGTGCGATGATTGCGATCATAAGGATAAAGACCGCCCGGTCTGGCAGGTCAGAAGGATCCTGCCGGAGTGCTACGGAAATCAGGTTGCTCATCAGTATGGCCCCGGTTATCAGCCATGCGATGATGAATGGGGCATAGCGACCGGTAAGCCACACCGACAACAAGAGCGGTACGAGGTAGAGAATCCAGAGGACAAAGCCAAGAGGAAGAAATACATCGGCAATGACGATTCCTGCACAGAGGCAGATTATCGTGAGCTGGATGAGCTGGTTCCTCTTATCTGGATTTTTTCCATGACCTGTCACTTCAACCCCGCACTGACCTGAACATTAAGAGATGATGGAACGCTTTACAATAAGTACCTTCCCCGTTGCTTTTTGTTTACGGCCCACAGTTGTGCCCAATGATGCAGGAAGTAATGGTGCCCGCGTCCTTTTACCGGGCGATTTATCGGACTTCTGCTTCTGGTGATTGTCGTGTCACCTGCCGTGTACGGGATAACCGGAGAGATGTGCATCGAAGAGCATTCCACCCATGCCGTGGTCGTGGAAGCGGGGGATGGTTCGGGCTTGCTCTTTAAGGCAGCCCGCTGCTTTTCGCTGTTGTTCCGGGTGTCCTTGTAGTTGCCTGTTACGCGGTATACCGCCATTTACGCGTGTAAACGACAAATGGGGAAAATGGCGATAGACAGAACAAGAAAACCCGATGATATTTTCGCCTGCTTACAAAAATGATCGGATCCCTGACATGATCAGGGGTTTGAGCAGATGGATCATCGCAGGGTTGAGCAGGAGATTTTTAATAAGCTTTCCCGGCCGGTCCATATCGCCGTGCTCAACTATGGCAGCGAGGATGGAAGGTTCTGAAAGCGCCTGAACAATCCTGTCCAGATCTTCTTCATGCATTTTCCGGCGCATGCCAAAGAGCCGGAACCCAAGCTCAAGCTCGCTACCGAAATCTGCCTGCCATCGCCGCTCGTATTCTGCAAGTGCCTTATCATCAAATATCCCCAGCTCACAACACTTAATCGCCGTTGCCGCCGCGTGCCGGGCCGAGCGGATACCGGTATATACTCCCCCGCCGCTTGTGGGCTTTGCAAATCCTGCAGCATCTCCTACAAACAGGGTACTGTGTCCATAGGTTCTGTGCATCAGCCCGAGCGGGAGGGTGCCGGTGACAAGATGGGTTGTGGATGTTCCGAACTTTTTCATAAGAGCAGCAAACCGTTCCGCAACCAGCGTTTGTCCGCAGAGGCCCACCCTGATGCGTCCGGGGCCGGTGGGAATCGACCATGCGAAAAACTCGGGGGATGCGTCCGGGTAGATCTCTACAAACCGTGGATCGCAGTCATGTAGTATATCTGCCTGTATGCCGGAAAGGTACACTTTTGCCCGCTCCATGCCGTAATGCCGGGCAATGGTGCTTCTCGGGCCATCGGCTGCTATCAGGATCCTAAATCTATGCTGCTCATGCCCGTATGCTCCCCGCGTGAGCACGGTATTTCCCTTTACACCGCAGACCCCTGTCTTTAACCGGTATTCTGCCCCTGCATCTGCCGCAGCTTCGGCCATCTCCCGGTCAACGGCAGCCCGGTCCACCACAACTGCTTTCTGAACCTTTGCATCGATGAGGCACTCGCTGCCCCTGCCGGTGATCACACGGGCACCCGAGACACGGTTCAGCACCGATCTGTCCGTGATCCGGCACTCTGCAAACGCAGCATTCGAAAGAAGTCCCGCACACTGAACCGGGTAGCCGATCGTGCCATGCTCTTCAATGCATAGCGTTGAGAGCCCTTTTGCTGCGCAGGTCCGGGCCGCAGCGCTTCCTGCCGGGCCGGCTCCGACAATGATTACATCGTAAGGCATAAGGGATCGTAAGTGGGGGGAAAAACGGGAATACTCAGGAGATGTTATCTCTCGCCAGGTTTTTTAACGGTACATTCTTTGGGGTTATGTCCGGTTGAATCATAGACCACATCCTTGACATACCATCCCAGCAGTATGGAAAAAAGACCAAAGATCAAAGCAAATGAACCCAGCACGGTCAGTAAGAGATCTTTCAACACTATCGGGAAATACCAGATTAATACGCCCAGCAGCACTCCTCCGGCAATAAACATTCCCGGAATAAGGATATATTTTGTTTTCGGGTGAGTGAGCGCGAGGGTGATGACAAGAAAACCCGAGTACACAGCGACGCCTGCAATGAGCAGGAGGAAGATGAGAGCAACAACGAAAGGCGCGGAAAAAGAGACCACACCTGTGATGAGGAGAGCAGCAGACAGGATGAACCAGAACAATGAATCGTCACTTTTTGACGTGATAGCGAGCAGCAGGAAACCTATGATTCCCACAGCGAGCAGCACCCAGAACAGGGCATAAAAGGTTGCAAGGGTAATTTCCGGCGCCAGCAGGGCCAGAAGCCCAAAGGCAATACAGATCATACCCTGAATGAGGCATGACAGTTTCGTATCCATAATTTATCACCTGATCAGAGGGACTTATGTGTCCCGGAGTCATGATTCCATATTGGCGTTTCGACTACAAAATCTATCCTGTTAATTGCATAGTCTAAAAAAACGTTCCTACTCCTGAATGAAATCGAAAAACCTGATACCAAAGATTTTTTCGATTGCGTACAGGATACCAAAGAACATGACTGCATACAGGATAAAGCTGACAATGAACTTTATCCACCCGTTCAACCCCATAGCAGTAACAATTGCGTTTGACAAGGTATCAGCAATGAGGATTGAACAGAGAATGCCGATAAAAAAGACCGCCCATTTCCTGACAGATGACATATCCATGATCTGTATTGGGTGCCGGAGTATTAAAACATAAAAATCCCATTTTGTTTTTACCGGATTCAGTGGAAATTGTGCCCGGACCCGGAGCAGGGTAGCAGTCATTCCAGTCCCGGTCCATGGGAGACCTGCAGTCCCACCAATTCACCTCTCCGCCGGAGACTCCTACCCATGAAGTTGTCCCGGCTCACAAAAGGTGCCGAATTTGCGAAAAACGGTACCCATTGTTTTCTGAAAACCGCATATTGTGCCCCGTTTGTCTGGATTCCAAATGAATCCGGCTCTAAAAAGTGCGCTAATAGCACCTTTTGGATGGCAGATCTCTTGCCGGATGGGCTTGAGTAGGTGGAAAGTGAAAGGAAGGCCTGTTTTGGGGATAAAACCGAAGATTTCTCTCGTCAGACATCGTCGTGAAATTGGGCAAGGGACAGAAAGAGAATTAGAACCAAATGGGGGCGCCGAATCCCAATATAAATAAATGTCAGGATTCAGTACCCTTTGTGCTTACGCCGGGGAAGAGATTTGAACTCTTGAGGTGCAGGGCACCAGTAGCTTTCAAGGCTACCGCCTTCCCGGACTAGACTACCCCGGCAGTGCTCCATATGTTGGCCTTAGTATGTAAAAAAGGCTTCTTTGTCCTTTTGTGAGGAACCAATGGAGCGGGTAACACACTGCCACTGGGAATTCTCCATGCGAATTGGTTATTTACGCTGGAGTAAGACAACGATGCCGACAGCCCCCAGACCCCCCAAAGGAAATAACGGGGACTGCGGTGTTTCGGTAGGGGTATGAGGTGCAGTTGCCGCAAATGCTTCTGGTATGGTTGGACTCACAACAACGGAATAGACATTTTCTGCATAGAGGAACACTTCGCTGTTATCCGCATATTTATAGGGATAGATTTTCACATAGACAAGCTTTCCCGTGCCAATAAATTCTGCTCTCTCAGGATTTTGTGCACCCTGATTATTTGCCATATGGAGAACACCCTTGTCATCTACGTATTCAATTACCCAGTCAATGGATGAGGAGGTATGCAATACGACGGGTCCGGACGCAGTCCTCACAACAAAATATGCCGGCGAATTCCTCGATGCTTTTGCATGTGCAGAGAATACAGGATATGTTGTCGCTGTTGCCACAGGTGTAACACCCATTGTGGGTTCTCCGGTAATTGAGATCGTGCGAGTTCCGATAAATCCTTTCGCATCGGTAAAACTCACCTCATAATCTCCGGGTTCTGTTATGGAAATGTCGGCAGAAAAGAGACCGGCATTGTTTGTATTCACATAACTGGGTCCAAACACCACAGTATTTGAAGGGCCGACTATCTCAATCTGGATGCCGGAATTTTCTCCGCCTTTGATTGAACCTGCGATATACATCCTGCCATTGAAACTCTGGCGTAATAATGAAGTGATAGAGATCTCATCATCACGATCGATGAGTTGGATAATGCGCATGTTTACTGATGAACTGCCTAACCCTGGGGCTGGCACCTCAACTTTATACGTTCCTTTCTTTAAGTTGCTTGTATCGAAAAAAGTTTTAAAGGTTTTATCAGATAGGACATATACGACTTTGCGTTCAACTTCAGTCGAAGTTGTCAGCTGGTAATAGAGCACCACATCGATGGGAGTGCCGATACCCAGATTGGTTGTCCCGGTTACAATGAGAGGTTTCCCTACAGAAAGAGATACCGGGGCATCGATATTGATCTGATACGCTGATGCGAATCCCGATAAAAAGACGAGTCCCATAACAAAAAGGACGATCTTTTTCATCTATGTACGATTAACTAATAAGATGTTAATGATTTCTGAACGGATCGAAAAACCACTCGCAAGCTGGCGGGGAAAAGAGCGTTACGGCAATGAACTGCTGGAATGTCTGACGGTGATTTTTAAAAGTGCCGGGTGCAGCTGGTCAAAATGCCGTATGTGCGGTTATCGTCACGAACGGTATGAAAAGCAATCCTGCGAAAAACTCACTGACCATCTCAAAGCCCAGCTTGCCTGGGTAAAAAACGAGTTCAAACCCGATGACTACCGGATGGTTAAGATTTTTACTTCAGGAAGTTTTTTTGATCCTGCTGAAGTGCCATCAGAATTTTTAACCGACGTGGCCACGACTTTTTGCGGCAAACTGGTGATCGCAGAAACCCGCCCGGAGTTTGTTGATACAGATGTTATCCGCTCATTTATCGAAAACCTTGATGACGGCAGCTGGAAAACTCCGCTGTATTGTGCTGTCGGTTTGGAAACGAGCAGCGATCCAATCCGGGAAAAATGCATCAACAAGGGATTTACCTATGCAGACTTTATTGCAGCAACATCAAGGGCCAAAGCAGCAGGAGCGGGTATCAAGGCATACCTCCTGTTCAAACCACTCTTTTTAACCGAAAGAGAAGCTTTTGACGATATGAAACAATCAATCCGCGATGCAGCTTCGCATGCTGATATGATCTCGATGAATCCCTGCACAGTGCAGCGAAGAACCGAACTTGAGTTTTACTGGAAACGGGGTGCATACCGTCCCCCCTATCTCTGGAGTGTCCTTACCCTCCTTAAGGAAGCCCCGGTCCATATGACCTGTGATCCACTCGGGGGCGGGCAAAAACGGGGATCGCATAACTGTGGTAAATGTGATTATGATCTGGTCAAAGGTATACGCGACTATTCCCTTACCGCTGACCGGGAGTTGATCAGCGCCCTTTTGGAGACACCCTGTGAATGCAGGAAAGAGTGGGAGTATGTTCTGGCACACGAAACACCATTCTGCATGCCGCTGACCCGGTGAATAAAATCGATCCTGCGTAAAAAAAAGGTAAAAATTATTTTTTTGCGGCACTGCTCTGGATCCCGAGTTGTTTTGCGAGCAGCGGCAGGAATGTTCCTGCATCGGAAACTATACCTATCGCCTGCATACTGCCGCGGTCCATAAGTTTTGTGAGCGCTGCCGGGTTAATATCGACACAGACTGTTTTCACATTGGAAGGCAGGCAGTTACCGACAGCAACAGAGTGAAGGAGCGTTGCGATCATCAGGATCATGCTGCATCCCTCGATATGTTTCCGCATGGTATCCTGGGCAGTCATTACATCCGTGATCACATCAGGGAGAGGACCATCATCGCGAATTGAACCCGCAAGTACAAAGGGGATATTCTTTTTCACACATTCATACATGATACCGCCGGTAACCACCCCTTTCTCTACTGCGGACTTGATCGAACCAGCCCGCATGATCTCGCTGATTGCATAGAGGTGATGCTTGTGGCCACCCATAACCGGTTTTCCGGTGGATATATCCATACCGAGCGAGGTACCAAAGAGATTATACTCGATATCATGCGTTGCAAGAGCATTACCGGCAAAGAGTACATCAATGTATCCCTTGTGAATCATCTCCGCAAGAGCCTTATCTGCACCGGTATGGATAATCGCAGGACCCCCCACAATCGCAATCCTGCCACCTTTTTTCCGTACTTCGAGAATTTCTCTTGCTATCTGTGCGATCAAAGTCTCGCTCGGTCGTTCTGAAGATACCGTGCCGTGCATGAATTCAAAAGTGCTGCTTTCACGGGGCCGTTCCGGATAACTTACGTTTACACCCTGTTCCCCGACAACAACCGGGTCCCCTTTTCGAATCTTTGCCAGAGCAGTACTCTTTGCGGTTTTATTTTTCAGATCAACTACAATTAAAAAATCCATCTTGGTCGGTTCAACCGGGATCCATTCTCCTTCATATTTGACCTGGGTCGGATGGTTGGTGGTAGTATAGAACCCCTGGGGGACCTTGCAGTCACCGTCAGCGTGCACAAGATGGACATCTTTGACTTCGATAGGGCGGACACCGAGACGATGGAGTTCAGAGAGGATTGAGTGGAGCTTTGCCTTGGTTGAGGCTGCTATACGCAGGCGGGCATAACTTGGATCAGTTTTCTTTTTCCCAATATCAAAGACAAGGATCTCAAAATTGCCCCCCATATCCATAACCCGGTCAAAGAGCTGCGTCATAATCCCTGAATCAATGATATGACCCTGCAGCTCGATCTCCTGAGACTCCACCATAATACAGAGATCTATGGTGATGCCTCTTAATATGCATTCCTGACAAATATGACAGGATTGAGCCTGTTTTTGACGGAATGTCACGGATCTGGATGAATTTTTAAAATTAATGAAAACGGTTTTTCCCCTGATAGATGACAGGATTTTGTTTGATAAAAATCACGGCTTTTTCGAGATCTTCTTTTGTATTGACATTAAGAGCCAGCCGCGGTTCTTCTAAAAGCAGCTGCAGCTCGTCCTGGGGTTGTGCAATGAGTGCACCCCGCAGGATATTAACACCCGCCGGGGATGCCGTAATTCCATGTATCTCTTCGCGGTACGGCATTCCCTCCCGGCAGGATGTTACCATAGTTGCGGGCACCCAGACTGAACAGGCATCTTTTCCGCTTAAACGATAAGCACCAGTGATTGTGTGAATTATATCCGGAGTAATACAGGGAAGATCAGAGGCACTGACAAACAGCGGTTTTTCCTCTTCGAGCATCCCGACTGCGCTTACCATATCTTCTATGTAATCTGCCCCTTCCGTTTTACAGAATTCAATGCCATGAGCCCGGCACCAGTTCATAGTCATGGGTGTCCGGAATGAAGTAGCTACAACGGGTTCACACCCGGCGCTTTCGAATGCATTGATCACGTAGGAGATCAAAGGTCGCCCAGAGATCATAATAAGTGGTTTTTCCCCGATATTCAACCGGCTTCCCGCACCCCCCGCCATGATCAGGGCATACATGCAGCCATTGCCTCCATGAGCAGAATATTTTCATCATGGGTCCGGACTGCAACGCGGATGCAGGTGGGCAGTCCAAATGATGTGCAGTTCCTCACAAGAATTAACCGCCTTTCGAGGCAGTCACAGAGCGTTGCGACATCGCGATTGCATTCCACGAGGATAAAATTTACTGAAGATGGATGACAGTGGAATCCCAACGCGGTGATCTCATGGGAGAGCCAGTTGCGTTCCTGCCGTATTCGCTCACGCGATGCCCCAAGATCGTCCATATGAACAAACGCCTGCATTGCAAAAGCCTCTGCAAAGGCATTCACGCTCCAGGGAGGGCGGGAAATTTCGATCTTCTCAATAAGGTCCGGTGCCCCAAAACCAAAACCGAACCGGATTCCCGGTACAGAGAAACTTTTTGTTAACGAGTGCAGGACAAAGAGATTCGGATCTGTGATATCAGCAAGGCTATCTTTGGGATCAGAAAGTCCGATAAACGCTTCATCGCAAAAGAGCATCCCATCATGCAATTTCATTTCAGAGAGTCTCTGCATCAGATTCTTTTTATCCTGTAATATGCCGGTGGGGTTGTTGGGGTTGCAGATGAATGAGACATCTGCCATTGCGGGTTTGTCTACCTGTGCAGCACCGGCAAGACGGGCTGAAAATGCATATTCACCAAATGTCGGCGAATCGCAAAAAAAATGTTTATCCCCGCGAAGCACAACTGAACAAAACGTCCTGATAAGTTCTATCGAACCGTTACCTACACAAATCTCATCAGGGTTGCGGTGAAATACAGCACCTATTCTTTCTTTGAGTTCATGATAGGAATCATCAGGATACGATGCGAGGAATGACGGATTGCAGTGCCATTCAAACTCCGGGGGGAACGGATTGATACTCGCGCTGAAATCCAGCATGTTTTTTTTTGTTTTTTCGAGATGCCGCTTACCGGTTCCACCATGAACCACGCGTTTTGGAAAGTCAACAGCCATAATAATCCATTTTTTTTAGAATACTTTGTCTGGCTGTCTTAAATGCATTTTGAGAATGTCACGCAGATAAAGAGAATCTGTCCGACAATTGGCATGGCTCATTGGACAGTTTTAAGAAATACGCCCCCATTTACACTCAACAATATAAATTCCGGCTGCCAACGTATGAGCAGTGACAATAGCAATTCTTGGCGGCGGACTTTCAGGACTCGCACTGGCCCGCCTCCTGCATGAAAGGGGCAACGATGTGGTTGTCCTTGAAGCGGAACCGGCGTATGGCGGACTCTGCCGCTCTAAAAACGAACAGGGATTCACCTTCGATATTGGCGGTTCGCATATCATATTCTCGCGTGACACAGAAGTGCTCGCGTTCATGCGGCGGATGATTGAAAGAAACGAGCAGCGCAATGATCGAAACACTAAAATTTTTTATAAAGATCAGTATGTGAAATACCCGTTTGAGAACGGGCTTTTTAACCTTCCCCATCAGGACCGGTTCTTCTGCATCAATGAGTTTGTAAAGACCCATGTGGCAGTTGAAAAAGGCGAATTGACGGCACCAGAGAATTTCCGGGAATGGATTTACTATACTTTCGGAAAAGGGATTGCTGAATGCTACATGGTTCCGTACAATGAGAAGATCTGGAAGTTTCCTACCGATCAGATGTCTCTGCACTGGGTGGACGGGCGCATTCCCCGCCCCCCGATCGAAGATGTGATCAAATCTGCGATTGGCATTTCCACTGAAGGCTACACCCATCAGTCGATCTTTTCCTATCCGCTTGACGGGGGTATCGAAGCACTTGTCAGCGCTATCGCCCAACCGATTCAGGACAGGATCAGGACCGGGTTCTGCGTGACTTCTGTTCGGAAAAAAGGTGGTGTCTTTGAGATCAGTGACGGCAGTGAAGTCATTGTGGCAGATCAATGCATATCTACCATGCCGGTACAGCATCTTATTACTGCTCTGGACGGTGTACCAGACAGGGTAAAGGAGGCGTGTACTGCCCTCAGGTACAACGCACTCGTCTGTGTGAATATCGGAATACTCGGAACGGTACCGGATATCTCATGGCTCTATATCCCGGAGATCGCACTGGGCATGACCAACCGCATCTCGTTTCCGTCCAATTACAGTGCCCATGCAGCACCTGGAGGATGCGGATCGATTCTTGCAGAGATCACTCACCAGCCGGGTGATTCTGTCTCCCGCATGGATGATGCGGTGCTCATTGATCAGGTTGTAACAACATTAGAGGCAATGCAGATACTGACAAAAGAACAGATTGTATATTCGACTGTGGAGCGCCAGCCCTATGCCTACGTGGTCTATGATCTTGATTACCAGAAAAATATCGCCATAGTCAGGGACTATTGCAAATCCGTTGGCATCCCGCTTGTCGGCAGGTTCTCGCAATTTGAGTATCTTAACATGGACGGTTGCCTCCGCAGCGTTATGGATTTTGTTGCACTGCACCCGGATTCTTAAAAAAACCAGAAAACGAGCCATGCCAATCGTGTCGCTTATTGGCTTTGTCTCTTTTTTATCATATGAGTTGGATCATGGCAGGTTATGATCCTCATCCTTGCCCTGTCTGCACGGCAGGAATTGCACACGGACTACCTGTCAGGCAACAACGAGGATGCTATGAAAAAAATAATCTGATAAAAAAATCTTTTTTTTGAAAGTTTTAAAAAATCTGAAACTCCAGATCATTTCTTCAACAGATCAAAAAGCCCTTTTTTCGACTTGCCCGCTTTCTTCTCCCTGGGGGGCACGGGATAATAAGGCGACTCAATCTCAAGGCGCGGGGATTGCTTCTCTTTGAATTCATCGGCAATCAGCGGAAGGTGGGCGTATTTTTTTGAGTTCCCCGGAATTACAATGCTCTCACTCTTAATTTTTCCGCCAGTCAGTTCTTCAGCTACAAGCGGGAGATGGGCATACTTTTTTTGTGAGAGTGATGCGGGTGGTACGACCGTAGGTGGATAATACGCTTTTTCAAACTCCTCATCCGGGACCGGATCCCAGAGATCCTCCGGGGTTACGACCGCGGGTACCGGTCTTTTTTGGGAAATTTTGACTGATAGCGGCTGTGCCGGTTTGTGTGCTGTGGAATGGACGGGTTTTAAATTTGAAACAGGATGAGTAAACTGCGTTCCGCAGCGGTTGCAAAAGAGTGTCTGTTCATCAGGAGCCGGGGCACCGCACTTCGCACATACGGGTTTTTTGTTTACGGGTTTTGTTCCGATTGTCGCACCGCACCGGTTGCAGAACTGCGACTGATCATCAGGAATCGTAGATCCGCAGCGCGGGCAGAGCGGGATTATGTTCACAGGTTCTTTTTTGTATTCCGTGCCGCACCGGTTACAGAAAAGTGCCTCGTCATCGGGAGCTGGATTGCCACATTTGCTGCAAACGGGCACTTTTAATCCGGGCTCTTGCCGTACGGAAGCACCGCACCGGTTGCAGAACTCTGACCGTTCATCGTGAATTGTATTCCCACAGCGCGGGCAGTTATTTTCCGGTTCTGCGGTCCGGTATTCTGTCCCGCACCGGTTACAAAATAGCACTTCAGCATTGGGAGCGGGACTATTGCATCGGCTACAGACGGGCAATTTTGGTTCAGGTTCTTCAATAACAAAAGAACCGCAGCGATTGCAGAACTCTGACTGGTCATCAAACGCCGGTGTTCCGCATAGTTCACATTTTTTTGTCATGCAACTGCTTAACGTATAATGGGATTGTGTATAAATTCTGCGGTTTTCTGACAACGCCTCCAAATTCCCGGAGTAGTCCGTAATCTCATCTATCTTCTCAAAGTCCATATAGGGGGTCTACCTAAGAATGTTTACTTAAAGATACCCGGAGTCTTTTCATGGCACCCCCTTTTTTGGAAAAATACCTGAATCAATGGACAATTGGCATCGTTCTGCTCGCAATTCTGGCTGTGATTGTCCTGCTCTCGGTTGTCGGCATTCCTCCATCCGTCACCTGTCCTGTTACCGTATGCGGAACGGATTGTCCCACGGGCTTAACGATGGTCCCGGTCTTTACCGCACCTTCCGATAAGATCGCGATGTTCAAAGACCCGGTCTTTACCGGGCAACTCTACACTGAAGCAATTGCCACCGAACCGTTACTGGCCACACCGGGTACGCAGGTGCATATGGGGTTCTGGTCCGGCAAGGGAAACCACGGCAGTATGCTACGGCTGCTGGATGCAGTCAACGAAGGACCGGCAGCATCTGCTGTCCCGCCCGACCGTGCGATCTGGGATGAAGGGACAACTGCCTACTATAATTACCCGTCCTATACCCAACTCCTCGACGAGCATTGGTACGAGCGGGCTGCCGGTCTCAACGGGTCGGTTTCGATCTTTGGTAAAGCATATACCGATCCCAAACCGGTCACGTTTGCCGAGGCTGATGAGATTTGGGGGCAGTATTCAGCCCGGTACACCGATATGACAGAACCCATAGCACTCGCAACCGGAAAACCGGTGAAGGCCTGGTGTTTTGTGCAGGGGGCAAAGGCCAACCGGATCTTTTACGCGTACGAGCTGCCGCAACTCCGCCTGATGGAGCAGAAGGGGTTTGTGCAGGTCTATTTTGCAAAGACGCCGGATGCTGACTGGACAAAACCTGATGACTGGATCAACGGTACGGCAAACGCTCCGTCTCCATCCGGATAAGGAACATTCCCATGCCCGCAGCACCCCCCAGACCCCGCCCGGAAGTGATGAGCATTGCGTTTGACTTAATCTTCCGCAAGGGCCGGTCACCGCCTTCCTGCCCGGCACCGGATGACACGGATCTTCTCAACCGGATCCGGGACAAGGTTCAGAACGAATCCCCGGCCATGTGCCGGGACGCCTTGATACGGATCCAGCGGCTCTCGCACGATGTGTATGAAGTCTGCGGTGCATTCCGTGATGGGGAATACGGCAGCGGTGATGAGGCGCTGGATAAGGCACTTACCCTGCTCCGGAATAAGTGCCCGGGACTCTCTGAAGATGAGTACCGTACTGCATTTGCCGTCGGGATGATGTGGACTGCGTTCTGATTCTCCTACGGCATCTATTTTGTAATTGCAGTCCCATAATAGTAAACATGGAGAGTTGTGTCCACCGGATAGAAGTTCGCTATACCACCGATCCCCGGTTAAAAATGCGGACCAGCAGGATTCGATCTCTGGGTTTTGCTGTCGATGAGCTGCATCTCATCGATGTCTATACCCTCTATACCAGCACCCGCGATTTTTCCAAAACAGAACTTGCAGATATCGGCACACAACTGGTAAATCCCGTTGTCCAGAAATTTTTAGCAGACACTCCCACACAGATACCGTTTGATTATGCGATCGAAGTGGGATTCCTCCCGGGCGTGACTGACAATGTCGGCGCTACGGCCCGGCAGACAATCGAGGATTTCTTTTCCTTAAAATTTGCTGAAGGAGAAGCGGTCTATACCTCGCAGCTCTTTCTGGTCAGCGGCACGTTATCACCTGCTGAACTGCAGAAACTTGCCGTAACACTGGCAAATCCGCTCGTGAACCGGGTACTTATCAAGACCCGGACAGAATATGGAAATAAGGGCATGGATCCGGTAGTGCCTGTTGTCCATCTCGATGAACTGCCCACCGCAGAGACGGTAAACCTTGACATTGAGGATATGGAACTCGCACGGATAGGAAAAGAAGGAATTGTTGACTCCTTAACCGGGCAGCGGAGAGGGCCGCTTGCGCTCGATCTCGCCCAGATGCGTGCCATACGCGACAATTTTGCTGCTCAGGGACGGATGCCTACCGATATCGAAATCGAGTCACTTGCCCAAACCTGGAGCGAACACTGCAAGCACACGATCTTTGCCTCAGCCATGGACGACGATGTTCCAAATGGCCTCTACAAGACATTCATTCAGGCTGCTACGAATAAAATCCGTGCCGAAAAAGGGGATAAGGACATCTGCGTGACGGTCTTTACGGACAACTCGGGCTCGATCATTTTTGATGACACGTATCTTGTGACCCACAAGGTCGAGACCCACAACTCCCCATCTGCACTCGACCCGTTTGGAGGTGCCCTCACCGGCATCGTGGGTGTCAACCGGGACACGATCGGCTTTGGACTCGGGGCAAAGCCCTGCATCAACTTTTACGGGTACTGCGTGGGCGACCCGGATTGCGATCCTGCCCTCTTTCGCGGGAAGAACAAGTCAACACCTATCCTCTCCCCCCGCCAGATCCTTGACGGTGTCGTGCGGGGTGTGGGCGTTGGTGGGAACTGCTCGGGTATCCCCACTCCTCAGGGCTGGTGCTTGTTCGATAACCGGTATGTAGGTAAACCGCTCGTCTTTGCCGGGACGGTCGGTGTCATGCCTCTTGAACACGCGGGCCGGAAACTCTATGAGAAAGAGGCAGCGCCCGGCGATTTCATTGTTGTTGCTGGCGGGCGCGTGGGCAAAGACGGCATTCACGGGGCTACGTTCTCGTCTGAAGCTCTCGACCATGCCAGCCCGGTAACGGCGGTGCAGATCGGCGATCCGATCACCCAGAAGAAGCTCTCCGATGTGATCGTCAATGAGGCCCGTGATCAGGAGCTGTACCGCAGCATCACGGACAACGGTGCAGGCGGGATCTCCTGTTCGGTGGCGGAGATGGCAAAGGAATGCAATGGCTGTCATGTGTATCTTGACAAAGTGCCCCTGAAATATCATGGCATGGCCCCGTGGGAGATCTGGATTTCTGAGTCGCAGGAGCGCATGACCTTAGCGGTTCCTCCGGAAAAACTCGACTCTTTCATGAGCCTGATGCAGAGCCGGGATGTAGAGGCGACTGTGATCGGGAAATTTTCGGACTCCGGTAAATGCGTTGTCGAATGGCATGGCAAAGTGGTAATGGAGATTACTCTTGATTTCCTCCACGATGGCGCGCCAAAAAAACATTTGAAGACTACTTACTTAAAAACGACATATCCTGAACCGGAGTCCTTCTGTCCGGACCGCCTCGATGCTACAATGCGCTCGATGCTAGGGCGGAAAAATCTCTGTTCAAAAGAGTTCATCTCCATCCAGTACGACCATACGGTGCAGGGCGGTCATGTGCTCGGGCCGGTGCAGGGTGCGGGCAGGGTTCAGTCATTGGCCACGCTAACCAAAGTTGTCCCCGGCTCAAAGAAAGGCGTTGGTCTTTCGCAGGGCATCTTTCCCTCCTACTCCGAGATCGATTCGTATCTTATGGCCGGAGCAGCTATCGATACGGCCATACGTGGCCTCATTGCGATTGGTGTCCCGCTCGATACGATCGCAATTCTCGATAACTTCTGCTGGTGCTCGTCCGATGAACCCGAACGGCTCGGACAACTGAAACGGGCAGCTCAGGGATGTTACGATTATGCTGTACAGTTTGGTACACCGTTCATCTCCGGCAAGGACAGCATGTACAATGATTTTTCAGGGTTCGATGCAGAAGATAACCCGGTCAAGGTTTCGGTGCCCCCCACGCTGCTCATCTCATCGATCGGGATCCACGCGGATGTAGCAAAATCCGTTTCCATGGATGCGAAGATCGAAGGCGATCTGGTGTATGTGATAGGCGAGACATCAGAAGAACTGGGCGGCTCGGAGTATTTCGCCCTGCTTGGCGGGATCGGAAATACAATACCAAAACTGGATGCCACTCTTTTGAAAGCCCGCTACGGCCGGCTGACAGATGCCCTCACCCATGAACTGGTGGCCTCGGCTTTTCCGGTCAGCCACGGGGGTCTTGGGACTGCACTTGCAAAAGTTGCCATCGCAGGCCAGCTGGGCATGGATATCACCATTCCGTCTGCCATGCGCCCGGACTATTACCTTTTCTCCGAGTCGCTCGGAAGGTTTGTGGTCACGGTAGCCCCGGACCACAAGCGGGCGTTCGAGCGGTGCTGCGGAGCGGATGCCCAGCTGCTCGGCCGGGTGGGTGGTAAGAACCTGCGGATCACATCTGATAAACTCCTGCTGGATCTTCCGGTTACCGAGCTTACGAATGCATATAAAGCACCATTCCGGGGGTACTGAGCATGACGATTGCTGCACAACGAAACTCCCCGCGGGTGACCGGCCTGACGCAACGATCAGAATTGGCAATGATCGATGAGAAAGCACTCATCATGAGCGGCTTTGGGATCAACTCCGAGATGGAGACCAAAGAGGTGCTTGCACGGGCAGGCATGGACGCAGACATTGTCCATATCAACGATCTGATCGCTGGACGAAAGAGTCTCTCGGAATACCGGCTGCTGGTCTTTCCCGGTGGTTTTTCTTATGGGGATGATACCGGTGCCGGCAATGCGTATGCCAACCGTGTGAGAAACAATCTCTGGGTTGACCTGCTGGAATTCCTTGACGGAGATAACCTGGTGCTGGGGATCTGCAACGGCTTCCAGATCCTCGCAAATCTTGGGCTGGTGCCTGCGTTTGACAAGCACTATGCACGCGACATCGCCCTGATGCCCAACCGGGGCGGGAGGCTGGAATGCCGGTTTGTCTCGTTAAAGCCCGCTGCCGATAATCTCTGGACCAAGGGTATCGAACGGCTGTACTGCCCGGTCGCACACGGGGAAGGCAATCTCTCCTGCTCAGCCGATACGCTGCTGCGCTTAAAGCGGCAGAAGATGATCGCGTTTACGTACTGCCATGATGATTTAACTCCTGCGTACGGAGAATATCCCTGGAATCCGAATGGTTCTGTAGAAGATATTGCCGGGATCACATCCGCGGACGGCAAGGTGCTGGGACTCATGCCGCATCCCGAGCGGGCGATGGAGTTTGTCAATTTGTATGACTGGCCGCTAAGAAAAGAGGAGATGCGGCGCAAAGGTTTGACCGTGCCAACTGAATCGATGAATATGCAACTGTTCAGGAATGCGATCGGGTATTTCCGGTGAACCTGACATTCATTTTTTTTGAATCATTGTTTATGTGAGTGGTTGATGCAGGGTACCCCTGCAACTTATGGTGGTTACCTCTGTCTGATACGGTCATTGACGAAATCTCAAACTATCGGAGACCTGCTCTCTCACCACCTCACTTCTCCGTCGGCGACACCCTTCCAGCGAAGGGGTACAGACCCCCAAAAAGTGCTGAATTCGGGTAAAGTGGAGCTAATTGTTTTCGGAAAACCGCATTTTGCACCCGGTTTGGCTGGATAAGGTATGAATCAGGCTTTAAAAAGTGCGCTAATATGCCCTTTTGGAGGGCCGATCGCTTTCCGGTTGGGCTGAAGCAGTTGGAAAGTGAAAGAAAGGCCTGTTTTGGGGGCCGGATCGGATATCTCTCTGTCGCACACCGGCGTTAAATTGGGTGATGCGCGGGTAGGCAGGGGTGATGGAACCCCCTGTTTGGGGTGTCGGTTATTCCACTGCTCAATTCATTCATGTAATTCTATCCGGAAAAAGTCATCAGGCTAGAGATGATGATACCTGTTGTGGTATCATTTTGTTTTATTTCGCGCTGTCGTACCCGCATCGCTTGCAGGTATAGCTGCCGTCTGGTCTGACCTTGAGATTGGTATCCTGGCACTTTGCACAGATTGGTTTATCATGTTTCACACGCGGGGTTTGAGATTTTTGATCCATGAGAATTGGTTGCTATTTTACTATTTAGATATACCGTGGGCAAGAGATAGTCAAAGCCCACACTTTTTCTTAACCACACCTTCATCATCATTCAGGCATAATACCGCATGAGCACTATGATACAACCTCCCATTCATATTTCGCTATTCCTCCTGCTCGTCTGTGTCCTGCTTGTTCTTCCCCCGGTCACTGCCATCTCCTTATCGCCCGGAAGCTCGTTTTCCGGTGCACCAACTATTGCTAATGGCGATCCTGTATATATTCACGGTATTGCCACCGGTCACCCGCGCAACGGTCTGCAGGTCTGGCTGTTTGGGAACAATTATGTAAAGATTACCACAGTTTCTACAAATGCGGACAATTCCTATGAGTATGAACTCAAACCAACCGATACCCGTACCCTTGCACCGGGACAGTACTTCGTCCTGATCCAACATCCCATGATGAATGGAGAGTTTGATATTTACTATGATGCTGCAACCGGAACCGTGTTCAATCGTCAGCTCGGCACCGGAACCTCCATTTTTCAGCTCACCGGCGCTGGCAGCCTCCAGAGCCCGGCAGGCGCAAACGCATTGATGCAGGCAATCAACAGCCAGAATATTGACGATACATTTGCCTCTACGTCTTTTATTGTCAGCCCCCCAACGGCATTTATCAACCCTGTCGGGGATCATGTGGTTGGAGAACGGTTCACCATCTCCGGTTCGACCAATCTTGCTGCAGGTGACAACCTGGTGATCGAGATCACCTCTTCGTCATTCAAGCCCACCTATAAATCGCAGAATGCCGAATTCTCAGGAGCCGCTGGCACAGTAAAGATAGAGCAGGGCAGCGGCGCATTGAACAGGTGGTCGTTTCCGGTCGATGCATCTATGTTCAAACCGGATGAGTATATCGTAAAAGTCTCAGGCATCACCGTGGATGTGACCGGATCTACCCTCTTCGATATCGTTGAGGGATACCCGATAACAGTAGCAACACCGGCACCCGTAATTACGGAACGAACATTACCTTCAATTGCTACTACAACACCAGCACCTGCGCCCACAACACAGAAGTCGCCGCTGTCAGTATCCGTAATTATCGGTGCGATTACGCTGGTTTCCTGTGCGCTTGTTCCGAAAAGAAAATGATTTTTTCTTTTTTTCACAAAAACAGAAAGCCGTGTTCATCAGTTCAGGTCCTGTTAAACCGGGATAACGCCCGTCCAACTATTGCCACTGGCAGGTAGTTGGACTTTGGGGTTTCAAATTTGATTGTATTTCTTTTAACCAAAATCTACACCATGTTTTTCAACATTTCCCGACCGGGTGGGGCAGTGGCAGTTTGATGTCTGTGTTCTTTAAAAAAAAATGTTTTATGAAATCGCAAAAAATCGCTTTTTTACCAGCCAAGGAACAATGTCTTTGTCCGGCTGTAACTCTCAAGTGCATGAGAACCGTTCTCACGGCCGATGCCGCTCTCGTTCATTCCTCCGAACGGAATCTCGGGAGGCACAGTGAGATGGCGGTTCACCCAGATGACACCGGCATGCACCTCGTCAAACACACGTTTTGTAGTTGCAAGATTGGTTGTCCAGACAGAGGCGCCAAGACCGTAACGGGACCTGTTCGCCTCAAAAATCGCAGTGTCGAGATCCGGAACGCTCATCACCGGCAACACCGGCCCGAAGATCTCATCTGTCAGTAGCCGGGCGCCCGGGCTGACATCAGAGACCAGCGTAGGATGATAGAAATGCCCGGCATCATACGAAGGTCCGGTGAGTGAACACCCCCCGGTAAGAATCTTTCCTTCACCCTTCTCTGTCACATCTTTAACCATGTCAGAAATCCGTTCCCGCTGTTCTGCGCTGTTCATAGGCCCTAAATCTATTCCCGGCTCAAGACCGTTCCCCGTTTTTAAGGCTTCCACACGCACCCGCAGTTTCTTAACAAAGGTATCGGCAATCTTCTCATGCACATACAGGCGTTTGACCGCTGTGCAGGTCTGGCCGGCATTGTAGAACCGGCCACGGAGCGCACCTTCTACTGTCTTGTCGATCTCTGCATCATCCATAACGATCATCGGGTCTGAGCCCCCGAGTTCCAGAGTGAGATCTTTTAACAGTCCTGATGCCTGCTGGCGGACTTTTTGGCCGGTTGTGCAGTCGCCGGTAAAGGAGACTTTCCGGATAAGGGGGTGCCGGACAATGGCCGCTCCAATGGATTCTCCGCTACCGGTCACGACGTTGAGCACACCGGGTGGAAGACCGGCCTTGTCAAGAATTGCTGCGAGTTTCAGGCAGGAAAGCGGTGTCGTGGACGCAGGTTTGAGCACCATCGTATTTCCGGCAAGGAGTGCAGGCCCTGTCTTCCAGCCCATGATGATGACCGGCATATTCCACGGGATGATCGCACCGCAGATTCCTATGGGTTCGTGCACTACCATGCAGTCACCGGACGGGCCAAGGCGAATCGCCTCGCCGGAAGAGTGGGCTGATATCCCGGCATAGAACTCTAAAATACTGGCAAAACCCCGGACCTCGTCGATTGCCTCCCTGAGCGGTTTTCCCTGTTCCTTGGTCAGGAGCTGCGCGATATCCCGGTGCTGCTCTCTCACCAGCCCGGCTGCGTGGAACAGGATCATACCCCGCTCACGCATTGGTTTTTTCTTCCAGCCACCGGATGCCGCTTCTGCCGCATCCACGGCATGGGCGACATCGTCCGGTGTACCGGATGGCACCCGATCGATAAACACACCGGTTGCCGGATTCTTCACATCAATCCAGCGCCCGTCAGATCCCCCGGTATCTTTCCCGCCAATCCGCATCAGCATTCCAGTATCTCTCCTTTCGTACCTTATCGAGATATGCATCACCTGTGCAATAAAAGGAATTGGTAGGACACAACGGCCTGTCCTGCACATTGTGCGGAGAGGAGCGTTTAGCAAACGGGAATGTGATCTCTGCGGATGATGCAAAGTAACCAACCCGGTCAAATGTGCACTGGAGTATGGGAAACGGTAGTTCCAAAGGGACGATCCGGCCAACTGCTGCCTGAAGGACAAACTATATGTGCAGCATTCTCTAATGTCTGGCTGAGAGGGGACTCATATGACCGAAGAATCGCTCGTTGAAGTCGATGATCTCATCTGGGAAAAAACCGTAGAGAAAGGAACAAAACCCGTCGCCGTAATGTTCTACAGCCCTGCATGTGCATTCTGCCACCAGATGGAGCCATATTTTAAAAGTTTTGCAGAAGAATTCAAAAATTCCGTTGTCTTTGCAAAGATCAATATTATGACAAACCCGTGGACATCCGAACGCTATGGCGTGAGGAGCACGCCAACATTCAAGTTCTTCTGCAATGGCAAGGCTGTGCAGGAGATGGTAGGAGCGGTATACCCGGCACTCTTAAAAAAGATGGTTGAAGAAGTGCTCGTCCATGGCAAGGAATGTGCAAAGAATTCAACCGCTATCGATTATGAAATAACCGGGTACGGATAGGAAACAGTATGGATGCCTTTGAACAGTGGATGGATAACTCCTGGCAGAAGAATGCGCATGATCGTAAGGAGAGTATTCTTATCAAAAAGGCTGCCTGTATCTGTCCGGCATGCCCGTCCCATAACAAAAAATCCTCCGATGACAAGGAGCTTATCTACTGTATAACCGGAAAAAGCCCGCTTTGTACAGCAGAGGTACGTGATTGCAGCTGTACGAAATGTTCAGTCACCGCAGAACTTGATCTCATATACCATGACTTCTGTTTCACCGGAAACGAAGCTGCTCAGCGATATGCACATGAAGTGCACTGATTTTTTAAAGATGCCTGCTGCACCCGCATTTGATTGCAGCTTCTTCTACCGCTTTTGCCACCGCCTTTGTCACTGCTTTGTCAAGGATGTTTGGCATGATCCGGTCGCGCTGGGGTTTTGTTACGGAATTGGCAATCGCATGGGCGGCTGCAATCTTCATCTCATCGGTAATCCGGGTGGCACGTGCATCGAGAGCCCCCCGGAAGATTCCGGGGAATGCCAGCACATTGTTGATCTGGTTGGGAAAGTCACTCCTGCCGGTTCCGACAACTGCGGCACCTGCGTTCTTTGCCGCATCCGGCCAGATCTCCGGTACCGGGTTTGCCATCGCAAAGACAATCGCATCCTTGTTCATCGATCTCACCATCTCTTCTGTTACCAGATTTGGAGCCGAAACTCCGATGAACACATCTGCACCGATCAGGGCATCGGCAAGTTTACCGGAGAGTGCCGGGCGGTTTGTCTCTTCGGCGATGATGAACTTGTACTTGTTTTTGTACAAGCCTTCGCGCCCACGGAAGATTGTTCCGAGCGTATCGCAGACAATAATTTCGTTTACCCTGGTGCAGACGTTCGGGTTATAACCTATGCATTTCAGGAGCCGGGTGATGGCAAACCCTGCAGCCCCGGCCCCGGAGATTACGATATTAAGATCCTCATATCTCCTGCCGGTCACTTTGCAGGCATTGAGCAGTGCCGCAAGTACCACGACAGCTGTCCCGTGCTGGTCATCGTGCATCACCGGAATACCAATCTCCTGCAGGGCATCTTCGACTTCAAAGCATTTCGGGGCTGCAATATCTTCGAGATTAATCCCGCCAAAGACAGGCGCGATATTTTTAACCTGATCGACAAAGTCGGTCTCATAGCTCTCAAAACAGATCGGAAATGC
This sequence comes from Methanoregula sp., assembly GCA_030651815.1. Classification (GTDB taxonomy): domain Archaea; phylum Halobacteriota; class Methanomicrobia; order Methanomicrobiales; family Methanospirillaceae; genus Methanoregula. The sequence goes on along the minus strand of JAUSBW010000128.1, from coordinate 19,183 downwards.
ATCGATACCGGCAAATTCCTTAAAGAGGATTGCTTTTCCCTCCATCACCGGAATGGCTGCGTACCCGCCGATATTTCCCAGGCCAAGCACTGCTGATCCATCGGTAACTATTGCGATCGTGTTTGCTTTTAAAGTATATTTATACGCAAGGTTACGGTCACGGGCGATCTCCCGGCAGACTTCTGCCACGCCGGGGGTATATGCGCGGGAAAGATCATATTTGTTTTTTAAAGGTACTTTCGAGCGGATCTCAAGTTTGCCTTTGTGCTTTGCATGCAGGGCAAGCGCGTCTTTGTAGATCTCATCACTTCCCGGTGAAAACAACATTGCGATCTTTCCTTATACGAGAAGAGCGTGTGAAAGGCAATGAATCTTGCCATAGTGAAGAAATTACTTTGGGGAAATTTCAACAGCAAAATGTTTTTTTTATGTACCTGCACCTGGTCGATTCCGATGTGGAGCGGGTAATAGCAGAGAAGGCCGGGATCCTTACCAAAGAGCAGAGATCAAAAACTCTCGATGCCCGACAGTGCCCCCGGTGTTTCACGGTCAATGATCCGACTCAGGTCTTCTTACGGCATGTTCGGACAAAATGTTCGAACATACCCTTACACCCTACCGGATGCAGGTGGGTATAACTGCCCAGTGTGTTGCCAGTCACTGCCCCATCGAGATTGTCAAGGATACCGATACCGCGGGAAAGGCGGTAAGCATATCGTGTATCGGGTGACAGCACCACATCAGAGTGGTGAAACTCATGACCATGGAATTGTGCTGCACCCACAGGAGAGTTCGCATCACTCGTACCTGTTACATAACTGACAACCCTGCGGGCAGGCATCCGGGTCTCTCCGGGAAATACCCCGCACATTGCATAGTGCTGCTTCTCTGTAGCCCCCTGCCAGCCGGCATTTAAGACAATACGATCGGTGAGATACATGAGACCCCCGCACTCAGCATAGATTGGCGTCCCGTTCTTTGATACCGCACGGATAGCATCCCTCATCTTCTGGTTGGATTCAAGTTCACGGGCATAGAGTTCCGGGTACCCGCCGCCAATGATATAACCATCCGCCTCAGGAAGACGGTCATGGACGGGACTGAACATCACCGGCTCCGCACCCAATGATGGAAGCACATCAAAGAGATCGGCATAATAGAAGTTGAATGCCTCATCGAACGCCACACCAATATTTATATCCGTTTCCATTGTTCTTTCAAATGACTGTGCAGCTTGTAACGGAACATTACTGTCTTTCATTAAGGAGAGCAGCCGGTCAAGATCCACGTACTGCCCGATCATCTTGGTGATCGTCTGAATCCGTGTATCGAAATCCCCTTTCCCGGCCCCTTCACGGTAGGGCACCAGTCCCAGATGTCGCATGGTCAGCTGCATCTCATCCATCCGCGGAATTGCACCAATGACCGGCACCCCGCAATAGTGCTCAATGGCAGCGACCGCTTTTGCCTTGTGGGAGCCGCCTTTCACATTGTTAAGGATTACACCAACAATCCGTATCTTCGGATCAAATGCTAAAAAACCTTTCACGAGAGCCGCTGCACTGCGGGTAATGCTCTGTGCAGATACCACGAGAATTACCGGAAGATCAAGATCTTTTGCAATCGCAGCGGTACTTCCCACATCGGTCAGAGCATCAGCACCCTCATACAAACCACGGACCCCCTCAACTAGCGCAATGTCAGCACCGCGGCATCCGTAAGAAAAAATTTCATGTATCTGGTCGGTTGAGAGGGCGAAACTATCCAGATTCCGGCACGGACGTCCGGATGCTGCCGCAAGATAGGAAGGATCGATATAATCCATCCCCACCTTGAATGTCTGGACGCGGTATTTTTTTGCAAGAAGCGCAGTGAGAGCGAGCGTGATACTGGTCTTGCCGCTGCCGGATCGATCGCCTGTAATAAGGATCTGTTTCATTTAAATGCTCCGGAGAACAGCCCCGAATTCACTTTCCACGATTTCACGGACCCCCAGAGTCTTGGGGTGGAGATCTATCTCGACCATCACATGCTGGTGCCCGAGATCTTTGAGCGGTTCTACCTGACGGGGACCATTCGTGATAGAGAAGCACTCAATACCTGTGGTATATTCCATGGGAATCGCGTGAGGCACACCGGTAATCAATGCAAAGGACGGGGCGATCTCGCGTAAACGCTTTCCGAGAATATCGCCGTTTGCGCCATATTCATCGAGCGCACCGATCAATTCAATGTTTAGTCCCCGGCTCGTCATTTCGTCAAGAATCCGTTTAGCGTCAGCCCGAACTTTGGGCAATCCCCGCTGGTCAAGGTTTGCAATATAGGTAATATCTGCATCAGGGCAACAATCGTGAAGTGCTATCAGTTCATCGGCAAACATGTACGCTGTCTCTTTCTTTGCGTTCATGATGGCAACACCCTTTGCCCCGCTCCGTGCGCATTGTCGCAGTTGCTGTGCCGCCAGATGTTTCAGGTCCCCACGGGAAGGTTCGATGTACGCCTTGCAGGCTGCACCACGGAGCCTCTCTACCTCGTTTGCTTTCTTCATGAGGAACTGCTGGCGTATGAGTTCCTCTTCACTTATCCAGCCAGCCAGTTGGGCAGCTTCGAGAGTTGCAAGCACACCCGCGATATTTTCGAGAAATCCTGCATGTATGTCAACTGCAATTGTGGGTGTTGTGACACCTGCTCCATCAATGGCAGACTGGAGATCTTCTCCAATGATCATGGAAACGCAGGTGCCAACAACAACCATCCTTTTTGGGGAGAAGTGTTCCTCAGCATACCGCAGCACATTCTCAAGCGATGCCTGACCCCCGAAAATAAACTCGTTATCTGCAAGAGATGTGGTGAGCACCCGCATACCATCTTCTTCTAAAAGGCGGGCATGCTTGAATGAACATCCTGACGGGCCGTGCAGGATCGCGACATCAACTTCAAGATCGCGGGCAGTATAGAGCGCAGCAACGATCGAACTGGGGCGGGGGTGCATGTATTTCATTATTATCATCTCCAGGTTTTTACGGCAAGAACAATGGATCCTTTGTCGGTTTTTTGCACGGCAGCTTTCCGGCCTTCATCAAGTGTCGTGCAGTGAGCATCTATAATATCCTGAACTGACCGGTAATCTTCCGAACCCGGATCCGGAATCCGTCCCACCCAGATCACTTTTGCAGGACGTACCTTCTCAATTGCAGAGATAATCTGGCCAAAAGAGAAGCCTTCACAGACTGCACCATCCCCCTCCACCTGCCCGATCACAAGGGTCAGTTCGCTGGTTCCTGCCAAATGCCGTGCGTACCGGGCTGCACAGATCGTTGTCGTGACATTTGTCCCGCTGTTGGCATTGTCGACAATGAGGAGATCCTTTTCATGACTGACAGACATCCTGCCCGGAAGCGCAGTAAAATTATTGAGCGGTGTGGGATTTTCGTTAAGTATCATCGCGGCTGCTGCGGCGAGCATGAGGGGGAGGCGGTAGGGAGGCAGACTGAAAAGGGGGTTTGTCAGAACAAAACAATTTCCATCCAGTTCCACAGTGCAGTTCATACCGTCGCACCGGGCTACATCCTCAATGTGCACGACATTCTCGTGATCACAAAAAATCCCGTCTGCAACAAGGATGCGTTTTGCATGTTTTGCAGAAGCAATCTTTTCTTTTACCGCGCTCTTCTTTCCTGCGGCAAAGGGGTAATCGTCTGCTGAAGTGATAATGGCAAGATCACCAGCTCCGGTAACACCTAAAGAGATCTCCGCTACCAGCCAGCCCGAATGCTGGTTTGCATACTTTACTGCTGCAAGAACCGATGCCGGGGTGATACTCCGTTTCCAGAGAAGGTTCTTTGTTGGATATGTATAAGTCCCCGACGATGTATGCAGCACGCCATTTCCTGACAGGATATGGGCAAGTGCGTATGCGGTGGTGGTCTTTCCCCGAGCTCCGGTTATCTCGATCATCGGAACGGGAAGTTTTTCTCCGAGCAACCGGCGCACTGCCTCATGATGGCTGATGACAGGAGCACTACGGTTTGAAAGGAGAGAATGATCCGGATCCATGTGGACCGGTGCAACGATCAGATCATAAGTCCGGTTTTTAGAGTTCTCCGCAGTTTCCGGAGTAGTACAGGTATATACATCCACTACATCAACGACATCTCCTGCATCTGCATACGCGTCGCCGATCTCCCTGCCTCCGTGGATTGTATCCAGTACCAGGATATGCATAAAAAAAGTCAGAGACTGGAGAGTGCTTTTGTCGCATTCTTGACCATCAGATCGGCAAGCAGGGGGTCACTTCCGATCGGATCTGCGTACACGAGCGGAATCGATCTCCCATTCATTACAAAGATCCCTTTCTTGATGCCTTCTGGCAACCCTATCTCCCCGGGGATATCTTTTTCGATGTGAACACCCTTTGCAAGGAACAGGGGGACAACGACAAGTGCATCAATGGGTTCATGCCGGAACTCATTGAGAGATTCCTTGATAGTGGGTTTGTTTATATTCATAAAACCGCACTTTACAATAAAATCCATATTGCCTGCCTTGATCATAGCGGCAGTTTTCTCTACAAGTTCCTGATTGTAAGGCATTGTACTTCCATGCCCTACAAGTAAAATTCCTTTCGTACCCATATAGCAAATAGTATTACTGCAATCATTAAAAATTCTTACCAAATGTTTTTTTTTAAAGAGGGAGTCGCACCACTGATCAATGAGCGATTTTTAGCGGGAGATTGTCCATTGCCTGAACCGGTTTTTCAGGATAAAGCGCATACAGGGTTTTTTCATAACCGTTCGAACAATAAAAAAATGTGCACTTATGGCGGTATAGAATAGGTAACCCAAATACATAATTCCATTGAAATTTATCCCGGAAGACTGTGAGTGACCCTCTCTTATTTCCAACGTTCCTTGAGTCCGTAGTTGTCTCCCTTGATGTCAATCGTAGTACAGTAGTTAAAGTTCCGTTCCAGAACCGCAGAAGCGATTTACGGAACACCAAAAATCTCACCCCCATCTCCGTAAGACTTGTTCGAAGTAAATATTATCAAAGACTTCTCGTATCTCCGGAAAAATAAGCTGAAATGAAATTCTTTGACGGAGATAATATAGGATTTGCTGGGGGTTGCTGCGTAATTTTTACCGCAAGTGAGTGAAAAACCGATAAAATCATCAGAATAATTTCATTCTTCCGGAAAGTAACGATCTGCAAATTGTACAAATTTCACTTTTTCCTCAGGAGAAACCCTTTTTTCTTTACGGGAGATACCATATATAAATGAAAAGAATGCACGTAGCCCGGCTGCATAGCTTCCCTGCGTGCTCTTTACGCTGTAAGTCTTAAAGAAATCAGCGATTCTTGGCATACAGGAGATATTGAGAATGCCATCTTATAATGATTTGTCGATTTATACCACATGGATGTGCTCATAGTGCTCGAAGAGGAATACCAGCTGGATTATTTTAAAGAACAGGGGATGGTCCGCAAAATCTGCAAGAGCTGCGGGTCTGCCTTCTGGACACGTGACAGTGCGCGTGAGATCTGCGGGGATGCGCCCTGCGAGCCCTACAATTTTATCGGGAACCCGGTCTTTAAGACACACAACCTCGATACCATGCGCGAGGCGTATCTCTCATTTTTTGAAAAACATGGGCACACCCGGATCGAGCGTTACCCGGTTGCTGCACGGTGGAGAGACGATATTTACTTAACCATAGCCTCGATTGCGGATTTCCAGCCGTATGTAACCGGAGGCATCGTCCCACCACCTGCGAACCCACTCACTATCTCCCAACCCTGCATCCGTCTCAATGATCTCGATTCTGTCGGCAGGTCAGGGCGACACCTCACCACGTTTGAGATGATGGCACACCACGCATTCAACACTCCCTCAGAAGAGATCTACTGGAAGGACAGGACAGTCGAGCTCTGCGACCAGTTCATCGCCTCCATCGGCGGGGATCTCAACAGGGTAACGTTTAAAGAGCACCTGTGGATTGGCGGAGGAAATGCCGGGCCCAGTGTCGAGGTACTGATCGGAGGTCTCGAGATTGCAACACTGGTTTTCATGAGCCTCGGTCGCCAGAAGACTGCGCAGCCGGGCTACGATCTGAATGGCGACATGTACTACCCGATGAAGCTCCGGATTGTTGATACCGGTTACGGGCTGGAACGGCTGGTCTGGGCTTCAAAGGGTTCGCCTACAATCTACGATGCAGTCTTTCCGGAGATGGTGAGCCGGGTGATGAGTGCGGCTGGTCTCTCTCACATGCTCAACAACAAGGACTACACCAGGATCCTCTCGCTCAATGCAAAATTCGCCGGCCTTATGGATATCTCCGGCACCAACCTCTTCCAGCTGAGAAAGAAAGTGGCAGCAGCCATTGATATCTCACCGGAAAAACTCGACCGGATAATCACGCCGATGGAGAAGGTGTATGCAACTGTGGATCACACCCGCTGCCTTGCCTATATGCTCGGTGACTGCATTGTGCCCTCCAATGTGCGGGAGGGTTACCTTGCCCGGCTCGTTATACGCCGGACTCTGCGGATGATGACCGATCTTAAGATCGAAGAGCCGCTGGCAGATCTGATTGAAGAGCAGACCCGGATCATCGGTATGAAAAAGTTCGAGCAGGATATCGCAGTCGTCCGTGAGATAGTCGAACGCGAGACCGTGAAATATGCTGCAACGCTCGAACGCGGAACCCGGATTGTTCAGAAGATCGCAAAGACATACAAGGCCAGGAGCCAGCGGGTGCCTTTGGCCGAGATCATCACCCTCTACGACTCGCATGGAATACAGCCCGAGATGATCAGGGATATTGCCACCAGAGAAGGTGCAGTCGTCGATCTGCCCGACAATTTTTATTCTATGGTTGCAGACATGCATTCCGAATCGAAAAAGGAAGCAGAAGTTAGCACCACAGCAAAATATGACGAGCGGGTGCAGGGGCTTCCTCCGACAAAGAAACTGTACTACGAGCAATCGTCAGACGTCGAGTTTGAGGCAGTTGTACTGGATTTCTTTGACGGGTATGCAGTCACAGACCAGACGCTCTTTTACCCGGAAGGCGGAGGTCAGCCCGCAGATACCGGGACCATGGTGAGCTCCGAGAGCATGGTCAGGGTTGATGATGTGATAAAAGTTGCCGAAGTGATTCTTCATCACATCAGTGGCGGCATTCTGCAGCGCGGCGACCGGGTCAAAGGCATGGTCGATGAGGAGCGGCGCTGGTCATTGATGCGCCATCACACGGCCACCCACGTTATACTCCATGCAGCAAAGGAGGTGCTGGGTGCGCATATTCACCAGGCGGGTGCCCAGAAAGGCAGCGAAAGTTCCCGCATGGATCTCAGGCATTTCAAGCACATCACTCCCGATGAGCTGCGAAGGATAGAGACTGCAGCAAACCGCATGATCATGGCAAACCAGCCGGTTGAAATCTCCACAGAAGACAGGACAAAAGCCGAACAGAAGTACGGGTTCTCCCTGTACCAGGGAGGAGTACCCCCAGGCAGGTATATACGGATCGTGAAAGTCGCAGGTGATATCGAAGCCTGTGCCGGCACTCACTGCCGGAGCACCGGTGAAGTCGGGGTCATCAAGATTATCCGGGTTGAGCATATCCAGGACGGTATAGAACGGATCGAATTTACCGCAGGTGTTGCTGCGATCTATTACATGCAGCATCTCGAGCAGATCGTCACTTCTTCTGCTGAAGCCCTCTCGGTGCAGCCGGATAACCTGCCCGCGACCGTGAACCGGTTCTTTACGGAGTGGAAGGATCAGAAGAAAGAGATCGAACGCATGAGCTCAAAAGTAGTCGAGCTGGAGTTGCAGTCCCTTGTTGCCGAATCGATGGAGGGTATTCCGGTTGTGATCAAGCGCATCGATCTCCCCCGGAAGGAACTTGCACAGCTGGCAAGCTCAATATCTGAAAAGGGCGGTATCGCTCTTCTGGCAGGTATCGGAGAGACGGTGAGTGTTGTTCTCGCATCCGGAGAACCCCGGGTGAATGCCGGTGATATTATTGGACAGGTATGCAGCCTGCTCGGCGGAAAAGGCGGCGGCAAACCCACGATGGCACAGGGTGGCGGTCCGGATGCCGGCCAGATTGACCTTGCCTTAAAAGTCGGGCGTGAACGGATTATTGCAGCCCTGCAAGGCTGACGGTAACAGATGAACATGGATGAGAATGTTATTTTTCTGGAACCGGGCGATGAACGGGCACAGAAGATTGCAAAAGCCATGGGCAGCCAGACGGCAAGTGACATCCTCCAGCTCCTCTCTGATGGCCAGAAGAGCTTAACTGACATTACCGAACGGCTCGCCATTCCCATGACCACGGCGAAATACCATGTGGAGAACCTGCTCGATGCCGGACTGATCTCTGTTGCAGAAACAAAATACAGTGTCAAAGGGCGGGAAGTGAAACTCTATTCGCTCACCAACCAGCTTCTCATTGTTGCACCACGGCAGTCCAACGTGCGCTCACTCCTGCTGAAATATGCATCCTTATTCGGGATCGTTGCATTCGGTTCGGTTGTTATCGCAATCATGTCTCCCCTTTTTGGATCTGATAGTGTGATGCACAGCAACCTGAATGCGCTGCCTCGTATAGCAGTGCAGGAGTCCGGGGGTTCATATGCCAAAGCAGTTGCTGATGGATATGTGGCAAATGCCACGATGACTCCCAACATGATGGCTGTTGGATCAAAGGGAGCATCAGAAGCAGCAGCTACAAATTTCTCTCCAACACCTGATGCTGTGTACTCCCTTGTTCAGATCCCTCCAGACTCCGGATCCTCATCTTTTCTTCTGATACCGGACGCGGCAATGGCGTTCTTCCTTGGCGGGGCGATGGTTATTTTCGTCATGCTCTGTTACGAGGCATATCTCTGGAAACGACGGTAATGGCAGACCATGAATTTTTCTTTTTTCAACAGTTTTAAAAATTATTCCTGAAAAAATGTGTAATCTGCGGATCCCGATTGAGCGTATCTGGTGAAGATACTAAGAACGCATATACAAAAAAAGGAATGAACAGGATTGATATCAGTTTCGTTTTGCTATGAAAACTGCAACAAGTCCGGCACCTGCAATACCAACGAGCGCTGTTATGGGGGACAGGGGGGATTGTGTGGCAGTTGGCCAGGGTGTTGGTGCTGTGACCGGGGCCTTTGTGGTTTTAACTACTGCAGTAGTTGTCGGTACCGTTGTGATTGCCTGTGTTGCCGGTGCCACCACATGGAACGTCATGGTGCCGATATACCCTTTTGCATCTGTGAACATGACCTCGTAATCACCGGGTTGGAATGTGGTTACCTGTTTGGTAAAGACACCGGCGCCGGATTGCACATTTTCTTTTGTACCAATCCAATTGTCAAATAATACGCCATCCGGTCCCCGCACCTCAATTTTAACGCCATCGTTACCAATTTTGTAGATGGACCCTTCGATACGGAGCGGCTCATCGGGACTCTGGGTCATCGGTGAAGTAATGGTGATCTCATTGGAACGATCAATAATTGTTACCAGCTGCAGAGTCTTTGAACCCGAGCGAAGACTTGCCTCACCTTTACTGGTGTACTGGATCTCCACTTTATAATTGCCACCCGGGAGCCCTTTGGTATCTATGAGCTTGTACTGGGTGAGCTTGTCCTCCTGGATCGTTATAGGCTGTCGACTTAATTCGGTTGCAGTGTATTGAGACTGGTAGAACACAATATCGAACGTTGTTCCCGGGGGGAAATCACTGTCAATGGAACATTTCAGCGGGAGACCTGCCTGGATGCTTTCAGGGCAGCTGAGATCCAGCCCGTACGCAGACACCGTCCCTGTAATACACATCAGGCATAAAGCGATGAGTGTGATCCGTTTCATGTCTACAGCATCGAATGGCAGAAAATAAAATGGTATCTTTTGGATCCCGTACCGGAATGCAGGGCAGGTTCATAAAAAAAATCAGACGGGATCAGCACATACCAATAAAATTGCTCAGCAGGTGCAGGCCAATCGCACCGCTCTTCTCCGGGTGGAACTGGACGCCAAACGTGGTGTCCTTACCCACCGATGATGCAAAGGGGCAGATGTAGTGCGTGGAGGTGAGCGTGTAATCCGGAGTGGTATCGACATAATACGAGTGAACAAAGTACACATATTCATCGCTGCCAAATCCGGCAAACAGCGGATGATCGGTGTTGGTGATGGTTAACGAGTTCCATCCCATATGGGGCACTTTCTGGCCGTGAACCCTTGGGAACCGGCGCACGCTTCCCGGAATAAGGCCAAGCCCTTTATGAATCCCATGCTCTTCGCTGGTCTCCATGAGCATCTGCATGCCGAGGCATATGCCCAGCAGGGGGACCTCGCGGGTAGAATTCATTACGGTTTCTTTGAGGTTCCCCAGTTGTTCCATGCCTTCATGGAATGCCCCAACACCCGGCAGCACAAGTCCATCGGCAGATGCGATCTCGTCGGCATTGCAGGTGATAACTGCCTGTGCCCCGGCCTTTTCCAGTCCGCGGATTACACTGCGGAGGTTTCCTAACCCGTAATCAATAATGGCTATCTTCGTCATCTGTGCATCCCTCAGCCAGTCTCCATCGCCCTTCCGTGATCCACTCGGCAGGTAATCCATGAGCCTCCCGCCATTGTTCGAGCTTCATTAGCCAGCCTTTCCAGAGCTCGGGATATTTTTCTTCAATTATGTGGATTAAAGCCATATCGCTCGAGGGGCACATGAAACATCCGATCCTGTCCAGATGGCGTTCATACAGCACATTGTGCGGTGCCTTCTCCTGCATCAGGTAGAGCCAGACATGGAGTGCGGTCCAGTTGTGTATAGGGGCAGCGGAGAGCTGTGCCCGCACATTCTTGTTTCGCCAGACCCTCTCGCTCCGGGCCCGGGCAGCCGACTCATACCGGCGCTGGCCTATGAACGAGAGGCACTGCCCCCAGTTATCTTTAATCAGGTTACCGACCGGGGTTAGTTTGCAGACCCTGCAACACCACCGGGCATTGACTGCGGGAGGACCCTGCCGTTCAAAGGTCTCCTGAAATGTTGTGGCTCCCTCGGTGCGGATCAACTCAAGCCCATAGTGCCGGGCAGCATCATCAATATTGGCATAGGTTTCCGGGAATTCAAGGCCGGTATCGGCAAAGAGCATCGGGACTTTTCCAATCGCTTTTAGTACTACCAGCAGCGTAGCAAGGCTGTCTTTTCCCCCGGAGTACGAAACGTTTGCCACCAGATCCTTATTGCGTCCCGCTACTTCCTGGACAAACAGGATGGATGAAGCTTCTGTCCGCCTGAGGACATCGGCATTTGCCTGCACAGCATCGGCCCAGCTGGCTGCTCCCGGCACGATAGTTGATGCAATATTCCTGCGTGTCCTGACAATCTGACCTTTTTTCATCCCTTCTGCGATGGCTGCGTCCACTTTTGCCCGCCCGACAGCGATGCAGGTACCATCCTTAGTAAGAATGAATACCTCATCACCCGCACAGACATCCTCGTGGATGGATACGAGTCCCGGTGCAAGGACGCTCATGCCCTGGTCCCGGATGAACGGGACTGCACCGTCATCTATGACAATAAAACGTTTTTTTGGCGTGAACAGGAGGCAGGCCTCAGGGCGGGGAACCGGTTCCCAGCGTCGCTGCTCTGGGAAATACCGGATGATCCCGGCTATGCCTCCACCCACAATGATCTCTTCCATGCGGTCACGGTCCGGCACTTTGTTGAGGAGGGTGAGATGACCGTCAGGAATGAGGGGAGCGCCAAAATGGTCGGTATAGATCCGGTTGATGAGTGCAATATCTGCCGGGAATGCGGGGCGGGCATCTCCCGGGGGAGTCACCGGAACACTTCGCGTCTCTGCCCCGCAGGCACACTGTTTTGCAAGGACCGGCACATGACAGTGATCGCACCAGCGCAGCAGGATCTTCCCAAGATATGACGGAGGCATCTGTCAATAGCATTCGCGCTGCAGAAATAAAAATGAAAGGGAGACGGCAGTATTGATAAATACCCCGCTTTCCCAATGTACACCAGAAAATGATAGACACCTGGCTTTTTGCTGCACTCTGTTTCGGTCTTCTTGCACTCTGTGCACTCTTGCGGGTGATTCCCGGGCCGGAACGGAATGACCGGATCGTCTCTTTCACTGCGGCAATCACCCTTTTTGCAGCAGCAGCACTCGTACTCAGTATTGCATCGGGAAATCTCTTCATTCTTGACGCTGCGATCGTCATTGCGCTGCTCCTTTTTGCAGGAACCTTCAGCTATGCGAAATTCTGCGGGGGTGAATAACAATGAGCTCGCTGCTGATAGATCTCGTCATCTGGATATTGCTTATCGCAGGAGTAGGATTTGGCCTTATCGGCCTGATTGGGCTCATGCTCTTTCCGGATACCCGGAGCCGGATGTATACTGCTATAAGGGCTAACCTGATCAGTATTGGTGCAACGGGAATTGCAGTGATCATCTATGGATTCAATGCGCTGCAAATTCCTGGCGGGAACCAGTACTTTACGCTTCTCCTGCATACTCTTCTCCTGGTTGTGGTGATGGCAATCGGGAACTATGTTGTATCCAGAGCAATTCTTGAAAAGACCCGGCCGATTGTTGGTAATGATCTACTTTGTAGTGGATAATAAATATCCTGGCAGACATAATGAAAGGTATGTCTCATCCAATAGTGTCAATGACAAAGTGTGTTTCAAAGATATGACTGCTGACGGATATACTGACTTTGGTCAGTTAATATGCGATGAACTTTTCAGTCATTGGCGTTCGCACAACCCACTCCCTGCTAAAAGAGCAGAAATCCTGGCATATGATCCGACTCCCGTGCTGATATTTGGAATATGTCAGGATCCTCCCCAGAATAATAATCTGTCAAAACCGCTCCACAGTAAAGAGCCGATGACATGAACCTTTCCAATTCGGCAAAATATTATCCCGATGCCGGATGAATAGTGGATGGAAACTAAAATGGATGACATAGCAACGGAAGACGAGCCCTGTGAGCAGTGCGGACTCTGCTGCCGGATCTTCGGCCCCGGTATTGCGCCAACAGCATCGAATATGTACATCTGGATGGAACAGGAGCGGACCGATATCCTGCGCTGGTTTGTCGCGTTCATGGAAAAAAGCTCACCGGTAAACTGTGCCAACCTACTTCCTGAAGATCTCGGGAACATTGTGTCTGTTGACATGCGCAATCCCGACACCGGTGAGTACGTCACCGTCTGCCCGTTCCTGCGCCGCGTTGCAAAAGAACGGTATCTCTGCGGGATCCATCTGGTAAAACCCGAAATGTGCTGCACCTACCAGCCGTGGATTTGGGGCGAGACGTACTTCAACCGGTGCAAGGGCCTTGGAAAGACCGGGCGGAACAGCAGATGGCCGCTCTGATTCGGATACATACTGCCCGTCATATGGGTTGGAATGGGCGGTTTTTTGTGGTCAAATCGAAGAATTCCATCGTCGAACATATACATGGATTTGGGCGAATGACGGGATGAGTGTAGATATCACAAACCCACTTCTCTGTCGGAGTCCTCCACTCAATATAGTGGTTTTGGCTCCCAAAAAATGCCGAATTCGCTAAAAACGGTGCCTGTTGTTTTCTGAAAACTGCAGAGTGCGTCCCGTTTGGCTGGATTATGTATAGAGTGGGCTCCGTAAGGTGTGCGGACGGGGGCTTTTGGATTGGTGAGAGAGAGCGGGGGTGGGTTTGAGGAGGTGCTGAGCGAAAGGAAGGGGTGTTTTGGAGGAGATTGGAGAGTGGGACTTGGCAATGGGTTACCGGAAAAGGTCATAGAGATAAAACCGGTACTGACCGAGTTTTCCATTAAAATTTGATGCTCCGATGTACATGACAGTCCCTGTTTCAGTCGCAGCCTGAATTCCGGTCTTCATTGCACACCTGATGGAGTTCTCATCGATGCCATTTAAGACAATCTCATATACAGAAGCCACGCCGTCAGGGACTAACGAATCGCGGATTTTATCCTTCAGGGTCGGACACCAGACATGGTTGGTGCTTGCCGGCATCGGGAAACGATAATTTTTGCACCCTACCTTAGAACCGCTGGCAACAATGCCGCCCGCAAAACTGGTTATGATACCACTCAACCCGGTTATTTCTTCTACTGCAGCAACAGATCCGGAAAGTGCCGACACCTGATCTTTACCCATGACCAGAAAGTTCCCGCCGGCAATACCCTTCACAGTCCCGAAACGTTCCTCTCCCACATAATCGCCTTCCATAACCGGGATCTTCCAGCACCTCCTGCCACCGACCATGCACCGCTCTTCATACTGGTCACCGAAATAGTGCATCTTTGTATGGAACCGGAAATCAGCATCAGGAAAACCGTCAAATGCAGAAGTTGTCGGCGTGGGGAGGATACACTGGGAGATCCTGTCAGCGACATTTGATTTCATGTTCTTTTTATCTGAACAGATCAGGATTGAGATTCCTGCTCTGCCATCCGGAGTCTCTTTTAAAGAGAGATATCTTTCGATCCCTGCTTCGCAGGAGCACCCGATTTTAGATGTCGCAAAACCTGTCGCTTCAACAGCTGCCTTGTACGCCCACTTTTTTGTTGCTGCCGTGATGATGACCCGCGACAGCCAGACCGGGAATGCCTCTGCAAAGGTGTCAAGTATCCCGGTGCCGTTGATCTCCACCGCTCACCGTCCCTTTCGGATAAACAATACCGTCATCGGTTATGATGCAGTCCATACGGATATCATTCTCATCAACTGGCAGGCTGTCGACTTCTTGGCAGGCAAATGCGATCCCGATCTTCCGCAGATTCCGGTTTTTTGATAAGAACCGGTCATAATAGCCGGCACCGTACCCGATCCTTCCCCCGTTCCGGTCAAATCCGAGCATCGGGAGTATAATCGTGCCAATATCATCCGCAGCTGCCGGAATTTCGCTCCCGATGGGTTCAGGAACACCGAATGTGCTCGGAACAAGTGCGGAAAAATTCCGTAAATATGACAGCCGTAGACTTAAGTCCTCTTTTACGATAATCGGGACTACAACTGGATTTCCATGCTCGAACAGTGTAATGATCAACGGCTCCGTATTGACCTCTTTTTCCTTTGAAGTATAGACCATCACGGTCTCGCCGTTCCTGATAATTTCCATGAGGTGATGACAGATCCTGTGGCTTTTAAGAAGCCGGTCTTTTGGGATCATCGTCTCCTTTTTCTTGCGCAGGATCTGCCGTATCCTGTTTTTTTGCTCCCTCATGGGCAGTAGTATATCGCTGGCGTATTTATGGTTTTATATTTTCGGGCTCCAAACTTGCCGATATGTCATTCTCACCTTCCGGAAAAAAACATGTACAATGTGCGTGGAAGTGTCTGAGGGTAGACCGTATAATCGTACAGGATCTTCTTTATCTCACCAATTTGTATAGACTCGATTTCAGATTTGATCTGTGGATTCTTTGGGACGAATATCTGGTATTGATATTCTGAATTGGCAAGGGTGAGCATCAGATACTTGCTATAGAATCCACGATCAAATATCGTCAGGCTGACAGAATTCACGAGTGGCTCAATCATGCCAAGACACCAGGAAACCGTGGTTGCCATATTGTATCCAAGTTGAACGCGAACCGACAAGAGCAGAATCCTTTGCGGAAAATCAGAATTGATGATGCAGCATGACAGAAACCTGAACTTTCCTTTTACACCATGCACCCCGGGAGCACCGTAGATCCACATTCTCTTCGGATTGCCATAGAAATCCTCCTCTGTGTAATCAAAAGCAAGAACAACATTTTTTTCTTAAGATTGAATCGGGTTCCCAAGTGTTCTACGGTGTTTTGAAATTCCCGGACAATATTTGAGAGGGGACCTGCTTTATGGCGTGATGAATGGAATCTGCCAGATTGCCTACGGTCTCCGGATATGTTTTTGCAACAGCAGATTTGAGCAGATCGCGATTGTAATGGAACCCGGAGAGGGTCGGTCCTTTGTAAGGGAGTTCAAGGGAGCGATCAACAAAAGTATCAAGAGTTTTCAAGGTTCTGAAGTAACGTGTAGAACTTACGGTCATTGTATCACCAGATAAACGGTTTGGTCGAGGTATTCCTTAGGGCAATCGACTTTGGCACTGTTTCCAAACTTCGTTACTTTTCGGATCAGAAATCCCTGGATGTTCTCTATAACAATCCGATTGGTGCGTTCCAGTTCAACCTTCTTCATAGGATATCCATTGGATAACTAAAATATTAAAAATTATCACTCGCGCCAAAATGAAAAACTGTTGGTGGAGTGGAAACTATACTATCTCGTCTCTAAAAAAGGGGATTTTCCTTTCGGAGATACTGTATGAAGTCACTTGAACCGCCCTGCCCAAGCGTGACCCGACGAGTATTCATGGTCGGTCGACCACAGGAACCCATGGATAAGGTGGAGGATTAGTGGACTTATCCATAGCAGGCATCGCGCCGACCCCCATCAGGGGGATCCTCACAAAGCGGGGGATTGGGGGCGGCAGCCCCGATAAGATTGAATGACGGGGACCAGATTTACCCCCTCATTTCGCTGAAGAGCCTTTTTTATTTCAACCTTTCGAGAGCTTTAATACCATTCAATGTGTTATTAGTATGGAACCGTGAATCATTCAGCGTTGGAGCTTTTTTCACTGTTGTAACCGCTCTTGTTCCCATACAAGTTGGTTTGCGTGTGAAATGATAAAAGTGTGCAGCGCATATGGACACGATTCATAGTAGCCTCGGTAGGGTAGCGGACATCCTAGAAGCTTCCGGAGCTTTTGACCCGGGTTCAAGTCCCGGCCGGGGCGTTCTAAACGTTATCAGCAGTATAATTCTCTTTTGCGGCCCAATCCACTCTTATTTTCCTAATCATCCTTTACATAGAAAAGGTATCCCTCCAATTGCTCGAACCGACGTAACTGGCATTAATATTAAGGCAAGCCGGTTGCGGAGCCTGGTGCGAGGACGACTATCAACGCTGATTTTTTCGTCTTGATTTTTTTAAGCAGAACCGGAAAAAAGAGAATATTTACCGTTCGGTTATAATGATCCGGATAAAAAAGCGAATGCCGGAGAACAGGAAATCAGACCGGGTTCGTCTCTTTCCCAAACATCCAGAACAGTTTCCGGTATACTCCGGCAAACGAAGTCCTCTCCAGCAGAAAGATCAACACCGAGCAGACAAGGATGCTAAAGAAGATTACGATGTAGGTGATATCCTGTATACTCTGTCCTGCCGCAATACCGGCTTCGAGAGGCATGGAAGCGAGTACTGCTGCCGCAAGCCCCTTGGGGTCCATCACCGCCACGATTGCTGCATCTGATGCCGGGATGCTCCGGGGGATCGTGAACCAGACGATGACAATACGAACCAGATAAAACAGGGCTGTGAGAATGGCGCCTACATAGATGATCTCCATGTTCGTGAAGTGGATAGAAATCCCGATAAAGATGAAGAAGAAGGTTTTCAGGAGGGAGACAAGTTGGGTAAAAAATGTTTTTTCAATGGGGGTCAGTTCGACCTGTGTGATATCATCACCAAGGAACGGGAGGAACTTCTCGGCCTTGAAGTAGTTCAGGTTCCCCAGCGTCAGGCCGAGTGCCAGTGCGGCAATCGCCCCTGAGAACCCAAGGAGGCTGACGAACCCGAAAACGATGAAGACGAACGCCGGCGTGATGAAGATACTCTTGATACTTGCGATTTTATGGTATACGGACGACCACCAGACGCCGGCAATGACCCCGATAATGATCGCGATGAGGAACGAGGCGATGAGGTTGCCGACAATAAGGCCGGCATTGAATTCCTTCACTTCCACAATGTTGAGAAGGGCGAGCAGGATAACGATACAGAGCACATCGCTGATTGCAGATTCGAGTGAGAGGATTGCCTTTGTGTCATTCCTGATGTTGAGGTAATTGGTAAACGGGATGACAACGGCCGCTGCTGTGCCGCCAAGAATTGCACCAAGCATGCAGGATTCCATGAACGTGAATCCTGCGAAGTAATGCATGGCCACGATACAGATGCCGATTATGGCAACAAAATTGGCAACCGTGATGGCGGTAGTCCCGTGGATAGACTTTTTTAAGGTTTCAAGGGTGATATGCAGGCCGCCTTCGAAGAGGATGATAGCCAGCGTAACCATTGTGAAGAGCGGGCCGACCACGCCGAAGGCTGAAGGAGTGACAAGGCCGAGAAACGGGCCGATGATTATACCGATGGCGATGAGAAAGAGCACATCGGGGATCTTGGTGAGCGTAAAAAGCCGGGAGAGGATATTGCCGAGAAATATGAGAAGACCAAGAAAGAGTACGGTTACTGCTGCATCCATCTGTTACACATTGATTTGAATGGAAATTATAGGTTTTGAGGGTCAGTTCCAGAAAGATTACGATTGTTAGTATACCATTCCGGACGAAAAATGAACCTAAACTGCAACTGCTTCCACCCGTCCCGGATGAAATAATGTTCAAAAGATGCCCCCCCGCAAAAAAAGAGATATGGAATTCCTTCCTATATTCTGTCATGGAACCCGGCAAAGATACTCAGGGTATTGATTTAGCATGAAAATCTCGTAAATTGAGGAGGAAATCACCAATGGATGCCAAAATTATTTTTTTTATACCATCTGAAATTTCCTGTTAAGCCCGGAAAACACAGGCGATTTTCATAGGGTTCTGCCTGATGCGCGCATCATGGTGTTTTTTACCGGGAGGGGGGTACATACATACCCTGCCCGGTACGGGCCGGATAACCGGGTCTTCAGACGGAAACTCCATGTGAAGCGCAGGTCACTCAGGTGCGGGCATGAGGGAGGGTTACACACACCATGCCGGACATTTCCGGATTGTGCGATCACTGTAGACAGAATGAAAATCGTCCCGTTACGAGAGTTCCCCGTCTCATAGCCTCTCCGAGGTACGGCGGGGCACAGGTCGATGTACGAAAGTACGTTCCTGGCTCTGCCATGCCATGCTAAAATAATTTTTTTCCTGCAACGGTTCATAGGAGTCAGCTTAAGGACTCTATCTAAATTTCAATCTGTTTTAGTATTACTCACTTGATTTCACAGATTGCAGTAAAATAGAAACCTTTATATACTTTGCGCGCGCCGCGGCTGATGCCGCGAAAACATGGGATAT
>JAUSBW010000125.1 GCA_030651815.1 Methanoregula sp. | reverse complement strand
AATAGTGGTTAAATCAGCACCTACACTTTGCTGTCCGCCTTTATTTTTATCAAGAGGGATATTCAGACAGAACCTGCCATCATCTTTGAGCCAGTCATAACAGCAGCTCATCCATTTTTCACTGAATTCTTTGTAATCTTCGTAGCTCAGCTGATCGTCATTTGAATTATACTTGATATCGACATTATAGGGCGGCGAAGTAACAACAAGATCAATAGACTCGGGTTTGATTATTTTAGTTTGAAATACACTATCATTGATAATGAGGATTTTATCATCCTGAAAATAAATCTCTTTTTTACTCAATATTTCTCCTCATCATGATATTGGATATCATTCCTGATTTAGTTATCAGTTGAGAACCATGAAAGTGTTATTTTAAAATTTCTGTTTATCAGTCATTGGTTAAAGAGAAACATGCAGAGTGAGTGAGAAAATATTTTTACACAATTTTCCGGTCGTGTCCCGATGAGAAAAACCGTGGCACTGTTTGTCGATCATGCCGGCTGGATTTTTTTAATACGCACCTTTGCCCCGGTATCCATAAGTAAAAAACAATGTTTGCAGGGATGTTTAAAAACTCTTGAATCCGGGTATTTTATGGATCAGATCCGGGTGCCTGGGTGGGGTGTTATTTGGAGTCCATTTCGGGCTTCGTTTGCCTAAAACCATGATTTGTTTTTGAATTTATTGCCAAAAATGGCGAATTTAGTCTCGGGGTTTTTCAAATATGCGATATTTGAGGTTTTTAGGGCAAACCAACTGATTTACATCGTTTAAAATGCACCCTAATAGCGCCTTTTGGCTGGCAGATCTCTTGCCGGATGGGCTGAAGTAGGTGGAAAATGAAAGAAATGCCTGTTTTGGGGGTAAAAGTGAAGAAATAAATCGTCGGATAACGACGTGGATTTGGATGGGGGATGGGTAGATGCGATATACCCTATCTGACAAGGTCCATGACGCAATATGGAAAGGGAAAAAGTAGAGGAATTGAGAGTTTTGTAATTCTTTCTTACCTAAATCATGTTTACACGACGTTTTATTGAGAGGGGGGGTTGTAAGGAGGTGGGGGATTTGACGCTCCTGGGGGCTTTTGCCCCTTGCCGCGTGGGCTTACCCTGAGGTGCTTTAGCATTTTGTGAAATACTGTGACTTATTTCTGGTCGCGCAGGGATTGGCCTTTCTTGGTGATCCTATATTTTTGCTTGCTGCTGTTCGGCTTTTCGGGAACTGTCAGTGAGATCAGATTTTGTTTTATTGCCGGTTTCAGATATGCGGATCGGAAGTGGTCTTCATCTTTCAAATTGAGAATATTCTGGAGATCTCGTCGTGACATGTCGCCGTTAAAAGATTTAAGAAGTCGCATAACCTTCTGGGTGACTCCCTTGGTGACTCCCTTGGTGACTCCCTTGGTGACTCCCTTGGTGACTCCCTTGGTGACTCCCTTGGTGACTCCCTTGGTGACTCCCTTGGTGACTCCCTTGGTGACTCCCTTGGTGACTCCCTTGGTGACTCCCTGGGTTATCGGATGCGCAAAGAATGTTAGCGTGACACCGCGTTCATTCTGAGACCATTGTGGAAGAGGTAAACCGTGATCAGCACAAGCACTTTGAATCAGGATACTGCCGCGCCCCATCTTTTCCATAAACCCTCTCAGGTAGAGCACATGGGCGATGTCTGGATTGCGCAGAACGGATATATGTCCTTTAGTAAGTTTGTCCGGAGTCACACCTTCAGGAAATTGTCCGGTGTTCTCGATTTCCAAGCGGTCCGAATAGATATTGATGGTAATTCCACCGGAGAAATCGCTATAATCCCGGTGGGCAAATGCGTTAATCAGCCCCTCCCGTATGGCGGAAGAAGGATACTGGGGTGCATCCAGGCGTTTGAGGGGGTCCGCTGTAAAATCTGACGAGGTGCAGGTGATTCTCTGGACAAACCCGAATACATCTTCCAGCAATGGAACCAGAGGCCCCTCGAAAGATTTCAGGTTTCGATATTTGTCGTCGGTTTTGTCGGTGGTATAGCTTGCGGTTCTAACCCGGATCTGTGGGTAACGCATCGCAGGATTCGTTGAAAAGAGAACATCGCCCGCATTGGTGAGGCGGCCATATTTGAATACTGATAGTTTTTCAAGAACCGAAATCGGATTATCTGAATCGCTAATCTGGAGCCGTCCAGTTTTATTTATTGCCGTTATCGTGGAACGGACTTCCTTAATGTCCAGATCCTTATCGGTATCCGCGGAAGAAAATCTCCGTTCCCATCGTTCCGGCTCAACCTGTCTGCGGAGTATAATATCACGGATTGTACCGATGTCCGCCCTCCGGGTTTCCTGACCCTCGCGAAGATATATAATATTCTGAAATGCGTATGGTTGATCTTTACCCGCTGGTACCTCAAGTACGATCAGATCCTTACCTTGCACCTTTTGAACCTGGATGGATACCAGTGTTTTTGGTAAAAGATCTTTATCCAGCGTTTGTTCAAGGGTTTTCAGCTTTGCTTCAGCATCGTCAATACCGATGATCTTCCCAGTATCATCTATTCCGCAGACAACGTAGCCACCTGAAGAAGTATTCAGAAAGCCGCTGATAACCTGGCCAATGATCGTAACGTCTTGGCAACCGGATTTGAATTCGATGGTCTGATTTTCTCCGAGCAGCAGAATCTCTTTGATCTTGTCAATCTTCATGACCGCCCCTCCCTTCCTGAATCACGTGAGATACATGAGTAAGGTCCCTGAAGTTTTCTTGTATAAATGCCTCAACTTCCTGGTAGCGTGAAAATTGTGCTGTGGCAAAAAGCATTGCATCGGGATCGGAAGTGAACTTCTGAACCCAGTTGCCCTGTCGGTCCTCCAAAGATAATTTAGAAATGGTTGCATCTTCGAACATGTCAATAGTACGAAGATCCAAGATTGGTTTTTTCAAGGAGGGGAGTTTTTTTCGACCGGTTTTTCCCTTGAAACCAAGACTGTTCAGAAACGTTCGGGCGAAAAATACATGGTCATGGGCCAGAATCCAGCGTGGTTTTTTCAATTCAATGACTTTTTTCAGTTCATGATGTGTAATCGATAAACCATCTTCACAAATACCGCTGCCATACCGGGGAGTAATAATTCCCAGAAATAAATCGCACTTATCAGTGGCAACAAGGCAGTTCTCGAACGCTGAACGGGTAGAGAACACCGGCATGGTTCCTTTGTGTGACATCCAGACTTCGTACCCGAACCGGGTCAATAATGTATAAATCCTGTCCAGGAGTTCTTCATAATCAAAGACGGTCGACGAGACTAATATTGTGAGTTTCTTATCTGGCGTCATCCTTTCCGTCACTGTTTCCTAACAGTTACTTTGCAAGAAAGAGAATTTAAAGGCTATTGAAATATGGTTGGGGTGCGGAAACACTGAGATATGTATAAAAAACGTAAACGGGACATTAACGGGACATTGATCAACTATTTTTCACATCCGGTGTCCGCACCCCCAATCCTGGCAAACTCACACTCGAACTCCGCCATTAAAAAAAATCAGCGCCCTTTCTCACCATCACCCAACCCCCCGGACCTTCTCCCTCACCCCCCTCCCGTAACAATGCTCGCACAACTTTACCCCGGCCTCCCGGTCAATCCACTCCGCCCTCACCAACCCACAGATAGAGCACTTCCCCACATCAGCCGTCACCCGCTCGCACCGGGAAACATCCACAGTGCCCGGTAAAGGAACAAAAGCTTCCTGCTCATTTCTCACCGCCGCCTTGTAACACGCTTTACAAATCCGCCGGACAACCTACTAATCCTTGGGCCGGGCCCATTGTTCAGCGATAAATTTTTTTTGTATTTTTTTGTTTACATTTTTGGGACTAGCCCATACTGACTGTGGGTCGGAGCCACTTTTGAGCGCCACACCCGGCATCCATAAAAACAGGGTTTGCAAAGATGCTTAAAAACCCTCGAATCCGGGTATTTTACGGATGAGATTAGGGTGCCTGGGAGAGGTGTTATTCGGAGTCCAGATTGGGCTCCGTTTGCCCAAAACCGGGAAATATTTATGAATATATTCTCAAAAAACGGGATTTGAAACACGGGTTTTTTCAAATAACGGAGATTTGAGGTTTTTATGGCAAACGGACTGATTTACATTGTTTAAAATGATCCCTAATAGAACCCTTTTAGATTGCAGATCTCTTACCGGATGGGCTGATGTAGGTGGAAAGTGAAAGAAAGGGCTGTTTGGGGGGTCAAATCGAAGAATTCTCTCGTCGGACACCGACGTGAATTTCCCGTATTCTTCCGGACCCCCTCTTGATGCGAAATATCCAGGAGTTTTCGATCGAACAGGGGATGATCTTCACCTGAACGGGGGGAGGTTTGGGCTTTGTTTTGGCGATTTGGGGGAACGGAAGACGGTGGCGAACCCAATGTCATTTTTAAAAAATAATTCACTCTTGATTTGAAATATACCAAATTTTTGATCCTTCTTTTTTAACAATTATTCCAAACTCGTGTATCGTGCCAGGGGAAATCTCCCGGAACGCGGATTCGGAGCATCGCCTTTCGTCCAATATTAATCTCAGCCAGCAGAGGTAGTGGTGGGTGCCGGGTGAATTATGAGGTAGCATTCGTATAGACATTGCACATCGAATAATGTCTCTGTAGCGATTTCCTGCACTTGGAAAATACCCCGCCCATCGAAGACCTTATCCACCCAAATCTCAGAATAAGTACACATAATCACCGTAACCCTGGAACCACCATGACAAAAGAACCCGTTATTGTGTACCTGCCTTCATTCTCGTGGAAAACGCCGGAAGAATTCCAGATAAAAAAGGCGATCGCCGACCTCGACCGCCCGTTTCCGGAGCAGGTTGTTGAAACGATAAAGTTTCTGAAAAAAGCCGGAAAAGCTGTACTACCCTACATGCAGGAAGCAATGGAAGAGAAACAATTCGAAGAAAATCTCCTCTGGGATGAAGTCCCCAAAGTATTTGCCAACATCGGAGAGCCTGCCATCCCGGTACTTATCAAATGGCTTGCACACGAGGACGAGTATTTCTATGACACTGCTGAAGAAGCCCTTGAAATGATCGGTAAACCCGCAGTTCCCGCTCTCTGCAAGGCAATCACAAACCCGGATGCAGAGGTCCGCATGCGGATCATATCAGTTTTGGAGAAGACCAAAGATGCGAGTGCTTTGCCTTACCTGATCACCGCACTCTCGGATGCTGATAAATATGTTGGGGGCTGTGCACAGGATGCCATTATCGCTATCAAACCCTCCAGCTATAATCAGATCGTCCCCCTCCTGACAAGTGATGACCTCCGGCTGGTCTGCAGCGCCATCAGTCTCCTGCCCGCCATTAATCGCAAAAAGGGGATCGCAGAGATTATGCCGTTCTTTTCCGACACTCGTGATGAAGTCTGGGATGCGGTGTACGATTCCTTACAATATCTTCAACCTCCTCCCGTATCCGAGTTACTTAAATTTCTCCCGGATAAGGACCCGCAGGTTATGGTAGGGGCGATGAATGTGCTGGTGTCCTTTAAGGATAAAAAGACAATTCCCTCCGTCGAGCCCCTGTTAAACCACCCGGATGAGAATGTCAGGGAGTGCGCAGTATGGTGCATTGCGGAGCTCCGGGGTGAATCCGCATGAATGTCTACGGAATGAAAGTTTCATCATACTTCAGAAGCAGAGTGGCCGGACGTAAACTCCGATGAATGTGCATTAGTGAACGTACTTATTGGCGTGTGATGTCGAAGGTATAAAATCTCCCTAATAATAATTATTTCTATACGATTTTCTAAAAAAAGGCATCCCGGAAAAACACGAATATTCTGTCCAATTGCCCGGATTTATCGATTACAGATTCAAAGTTTTCAAGTCAAAGCCCGTATAAATTTTTTCAGCCAGGGTGCGATTGAAATTTTTTTGTGAAAGGTCAGGCCGGAAAATTTCCGTAGCAGGCCCCGCCGCTTCCGCTAAAGCCCGGGGGCTGGCCGGGTCTCCGCGTGGCGGTGCAACCATGGGCCGGTGAGCGCTTGGCGTTTAGCCAGGTGCCGGCATTTGGCGGGCTCCGGACGTGCGCTTACTGGCGCTTTTGGGTGAGTGAGCGGTAACCCCATGCTTTGACAATTATTTTCCGTAGATTCCTGGCACCCCCGTTCGCACCATTGGCCCGCCGCCAATTCCCCGTGGCAGACCCATTGGTCACGCGAGATCCACCGGGACGAGCAGCACCTGCCGGGAACGGTTTTCCTGAAGGGCGAGGCCACGGCCATAATATTTTTTCCACCGGGCAATATTTCCCATATCGCGGGCGGTCTTGATCCTGTTGCATCACCTGCAGAGGACCTGGAGATTGTCCCGGGCCCACTGGTCCCCTCCCATCGCTATTGGCCGGATGTGATCCATGACACAGTGATGATGAGATGAACCGGGATCCTGTGTAGCGCTGCGTTCCGGGATCTCCTTTTCGCATTGAGCACAGTTCCCTTCCTGCTCCGCAAGAACCCGCTGCTTCATCTCGGCAATGGTGGGCTGCCGGCTCCAGTACGCGGCAGTGCAGGAAGGCCGGCAGCAGACAGCATACAGGTTCCAGAAATTGAAGTCTACCCGCTCGCGGCCACAGTTGGGACAGGCCCTCCGGGAGAGGCGCTCTATCTCTTCGGGAGTATTGGAGTACCGGCGGGGTTCGCGATGGATCATTGTTGCATGCGGATATCGGGGTTTGGGCTGGATAAGGCAGGGCCCGGGGGGGTGAAAGTGAAGCGGGTGAAAACAGCCTATGAGAAGAGAGAATTGTGAAGAAAAATCGGAGAAAAGAATATAGGATTATTTCCGCTTTCCGCTGCCTTTCTTGGCATCGGTCTTTGCTGCTGCGGGAGCGGTCTTTGATGCGGGGGCAACTACTTTCTTTGCTTTGTTTGACGTGGTTATCACTTCCTTTTCAGTGTTTTTTCGTTAATTGTGGTATTTGCCACTTATTCATGTTCTTCTGGTACCGGGATATACGCTTTCTCCCTGTGCAGGAATTTAAACGATTTTAAAGGGGTATTTT
The DNA here is from genome assembly GCA_030651815.1 of Methanoregula sp. Lineage (GTDB taxonomy): Archaea > Halobacteriota > Methanomicrobia > Methanomicrobiales > Methanospirillaceae > Methanoregula. The sequence continues at coordinate 5,886 of JAUSBW010000125.1, read as the reverse complement.
TGTGGACCGGGGACAGGAAACGGGCCGGGGAATCTGGGGAGAAAGGGTCCGGACAACAAGGAGGTGGTGGGGTTTTCTCCTCCCTGCGTATAGGTACGATTGGAGCCAGTTTCGGACAGCATCGTGAAGTTCCGGCTTCCCTCAGATTTTTTCGGTGAATGCCTTCCCCAGCACCGCCTGCGTCAACCGCTCACCGCGCAGGCCCGCCGCCACTACGCTCAGTCGTAGCCGCACGCCGGATAGGGGCGGAGGGTGGCGGACGAATTTGTGCTGCGTGGATAAAGGGGTGTGGATGTTTTTAATCAAGCGACTCACTTTCACTCTGCGCATTAGGACATTTATTAATTACCCGATGTGTAATGAGAGATGACAATAATTCTCATTAAGATTTTTGTTGAGAACATGAAATGTTCAAAAACAGGAAAAATGAAAAATAAATCGCCAAAATTAATGAACAGAGTTATTATATTCGGAGGCTAATGAAAAAATATGACGATCCAACTGAATGATGATACAATCGGGTCGTTGCTCAATGAGCGGAAAGTATTACCGGATGATTTCCTGAATCAGTCAAAGTTAAAATCCAAACATGGGCATAAAGAGTTCGAACGAGAAATTACCGGGGAGAATGGATCATTATTCCGTCTTGTCTTCCGGCAGAGCGAATCAAACCAGCTGGATTTCTCGATAATTCTCCTGTACATTCCGAAAGGATCAAACCAGCAGTTCCGGCTCCGCAGGCATAATGGAAAAAGTCATGAACATACGAATCCGATAGAGAAAAATACCTTCTACGGATTTCATATCCATACCGCAACCGAACGCTACCAGAAGTCGGGTTATCGGGAAGATACCTATGCTGAAGAGACGAACCATTATGCAGATTATCACGGTGCGATCGATTGTATGTTACGGGACTGCGGGTTCATGGTCTCTACAAAAAACCGTAGTCTGACTCAATGGGGGATGAACTAGATGTCGGTCAAGACAATTACACAGAATTTCCGGCAGAAAGTGTGCGACCAGGTACGCGTGGAAGCCGAAGGTGTAGACCGGTACCGGGTATTCACCCCGTTCCTCTTTGAAGACGGGGATCATCTCGTTGTCGTTCTGAAACATGTTGATGGGCGATGGATGCTCTCTGATGAGGGACATACCTTCATGCACCTTACCTACGATCTGGAAGATAAGGATCTGCGGTGTGGGGGGCGGCAGAAGATAATCTCAAACGCTCTCTCGGCATTCTCGGTAGAGGATCGGAACGGAGAACTGATCCTCTCAATAAACAACGACCAGTATGGTGATGCCCTCTATAGTTACGTTCAGGCACTGCTCAAAATTTCCGACGTCTCTTATCTTTCACGGGAACGTGTCCGTTCAACATTCATGGAAGATGTACACGAATTTGTGCAGGGGCACATACCTGAGGGGCGTGTCCATTTTGACTGGAATGATCCTACCCATGATCCAGACAGTAAATATACTGCGGATTTCATGATCGAGAGTGAATCCGGGCCGATTCTTGTGTACGCGTTATCGAATGATGACCGGGTAAGTAATGCAACGATCAACCTGCTCATGTTTGAAAAATGGGGCCTGAAATTCCGGTCTATTGGTATCTTTGAGGACCAGGAAGAGATCAACCGGAAGGCGCTTGCGAAGTTTACCGATGTCTGCGAGAAGCAGTTCTCCAACCTGCACGGCAACAAGGAACGGTTCTTAAAATATGTGCAGGAGTCTGGCGGAATGGTGACGGGATAGGAAGTCCTGGTACCCGGTCACAACTTCCCCGCAAACGCTTTCCCCAGCACCGCCTGTGTCAACCGCTCACATCTCCGCCCCGTCCACCACCTTTCGATCGCAGCCGCACGCCAGATAGGAGAGGAATGGGGTGGACTAACTCCGGATGTCTGGGAAGGGGCCATAGGGTAGCACGGTCAAAGTGAAAAGAAGGCCTGTTTTTGGGATCGATCATTCCGGCCCGGGACTCTGGGAGACCTGCACTCCGCCAAACTCACTTCTCCGTCGGAGACTTTCATATAAGGGGGGTCCCCGTTTCCCAAAAAGTGCCTAATTCGCGAAAAATGGAGCTATATATTTTCAGAAAACCTCAAAGTGTGCTCCGTTCGGCTGGATACGGCATAAATCGGGCTCTAAAAAGAGCTCAATTGGGCTCAATTGGCGGGCAGATCTCTTTCCGGATGGGCTGAAGTAGGTAAAAAGTGAAAGAAAGGCCTGTTTGGGGGGTAAAAGTGAAGAATTCTTTCGTCGGACACTGACGTGCACCGGTGCTTTTTAATAAAGTGTGCAATCACGGAATGAAGAGATTTCCCATAAGGGAAATGATTATTGTGAGGCACACCAGATAGGAACATGAGAATGTTAACAATAACCCGTGATGAGATTCTTGATCTGCTCAGGTCCCTAAAAGATGATCTTACCGCACGGTATAAAGTCCGCAGGATTGGCGTGTTCGGCTCGTTTGCCCGGAAAGAGGCACGGGATGATAGCGATGTGGACATCCTTGTCGATTTTAAAGAAGGAGCGGATCTCTTCGATCTCATTGAGCTTTCGCAGTACCTCGAAGAAAAAATCGGGAGACATGTCGATCTTGCTACCCCACGGGCGCTTCGCCCGGAGATCCGTGACGGTATTTACCGGGATGTTGTGTACGCATGAGGGAGTATTCCCTGCTCCTGCATGATATCTTACAGGCAGCAGAAGCTTTTCCATGATTTTACTACAGGGATGTCATTTGAAGCATTCGTTGATGATGACAGGACACTTTCTGCGGTACTGTACAAGTTTGCCGTAATGGGGGAGGCAACAAAACATTTACCGACATATACGTGCAGAGTATCCGGATATTCCCTGGAGGAGCATTGCAGGCTTTAAGGGACAAAGTAATCCATGGGTATATAGGTATTGATTATGAGCTCTTATGGGAGACGATAACAAAGAAAATCCCCCGTGTCATTGATGGACTGCATAATATTCTTACTGATGCCAACTGATGATATGGCACCAAAAATCCCTTTTGAATTAAAAGTCCTTTTTCTGGAGGGTTAACCGGGAAATTTTCAGACCCTACCCACCCCTGCTGAAGCCCGGGGACTGGCCTGGTCTGGTCTCGCATGTCGGTGCAGCCGGGGCCGGTGAGTGGAGGGCGTTTGGCCGGGTGCCGGCATTGGGCGGGCTCCGGACGTGCGCTTACCGGTGTTTTTGGAAGAGTGAGCGATCCCGGAAAAGGCTGATCCAGTTGGAAGGGAAGCTGGTTTAAAACGTGGAGTGGAAATTCGAAGCCTCAAAATTAACAGATATATCACAAGGGATATAATGATATACCCCATGTCATTATTAAGTTATTATGGAGTCCATCCCAAAATCTGTTGAACGGCAGATGAAACTTGCAGTTCTGATCGATGCAGACAATGCCCAACCTGTTGCAATTCAGGGTCTTCTCGATGAAATCGCCAGGTATGGAGTTGCCAGTGTAAAACGGATTTACGGGGACTGGACTTCGCAATCAATGAATGGATGGAAAGAAAAACTTCTCACTCATTCAATCCAGCCCATTCAACAATTTCCGTACACTACCGGAAAAAATGCAACTGACTCTGCTCTGATTATCGATGCAATGGATTTACTTCATACCAGCAAATTTGATGGTTTTTGCCTTGTTTCCAGCGATAGTGATTTCACCCGATTGGCAACACGAATCCGGGAAGCTGGACTTGTTGTTTATGGTTTTGGTGAAGATAAGACACCATATCCCTTTCGTCGGGCATGTGATCTGTTTATTCTTACTGAAAACCTTCGTATGCCCAGTGAAGAAATTACAGACAAGAAAGAAGAGGGCATTCTACCTCAAACCATACAACCGAAATCTACGAACCAATTGAAAGGAGATACAAGTCTTGTTGTGCTCCTTCGTAGAGCGGTTGAAGATTCCGCAGATGATTCTGGATGGGCAAACCTTGCATCGGTAGGTGCCACGATACTTAAAAAACAAAGTGATTTTGATTCGCGATCATATGGGTATAAAAAAATCTACGATCTCATCAAAAAAGTCGATCTTTTTGAAATAGAAGAGAGACAAAAAGAGGATTCTCCATCGAAAATAATCTTCATAAAAAATACAAAACGGCAAAGCATAGCAAAGAAATGAGCGGATTATTTACAATAACGAGAAGTGAGATGTGCTATTAAAAAAGTTATACCGATGAATTTTCAACCGGTTTCTTGTCTGGGAATTCTGAAACAACTTTTCTCGCCCAGATGAATGCCAGAACCGGATCAAGAAGGAATGAGATCATATAAAACATCATAACCGACGAGAAACTTGCGGTGATGATGCCCATTTTGATGAGCGCGATAAAGGGCAGGATCATGCCGATATTGATGATACAGGCGATATAGAAGATATACCTCGTCTGTCCGGTTCCATAGAAGATGCTCCGGAAAATTGTACCGATTCCAAAACCAATGTATGGGATGATCAGCCACCAGAATGTGGCAACGGAGTATGAGACCATGGCAGGGTTCGGATTAAAAAATGCCGAAAGGCTTTGCCACCATAACACACCGATTCCTGCAATTATCAGCATAATTACGATCACAAGCACCATTGAGGTCTTTACAACATTTAGAAGATCCTCGTACCGTTTCTCACCGAAATAATTGCCGACAATGACGCTTGTCGCTTCCCCCAGTGCCAGTACCGGAATGAGAAGTGTCCACATCACCCACATGGCAAAACCGTAGCCACCGAACTCATCTGTTCCCATGACATTGAGAACGAGCAGAAGGCCCATGTAACCGACATTCCGGACAAAGAGAACGTATTCAAAATTATTTCTGTTGAGACTCCATCACCCATTGTGAAAAATGGTTCCCATTATCATGCCACTGCAATTACGTATACAATCAATAAAACTAAAATCGAACGATTGACATCTCTTCGTCACGGTGAATGGAATCGGATTAATGAATATTTACAGAGTCGCTCATGCCTGATGATGTTCCTCCAGTGGGATTTAGGAGATTATGAAGCGAAACCCTGCGGTAAATGCTCCGTTTGTGTCGGACATGCACTGATTCCCGTAAGACCATCAGAAGATCTCGTCATAAAAGCACGACAGTTTCTCTACACGAATCAACACGTCATATCTCCACGCCTCATTTGGCCGTCCGGAATATCTTTTTCCGAGGAAAAATGGCATGGGCGTATTCCTGAAGAGTTACAGGCAAATCCCGGCAGGGCTCTCTCTTCATGGGGCGATGGTGGCTGGGGGGAATTGGTCAAATCCGGAAAACGTGCGAATCATTTCGATAATAAACTTGTACGTGCAATGTATGATTTGATCGAGAACCAGTGGAAACCTGATCCGATGCCCACATGGATTACCTGTGTCCCTTCCCTAAGAAAGAAAACACTGGTAAAAAATTTTGCATTGGAACTCGCGGGATTGCCAAATATTCCCTTTGTAGATTGCATTCGAAAGATCAAAGAGACGAAACCACAAAAAATGATGAAAAACAGCTTTCAGCAAGTGCGCAATCTTGACGGTGCATTTGAAATCGATCAAGATAAAATTATTGACGGATCGATCTTACTGATAGACGATATGGTGGATTCCCGGTGGACGTTCACCATTCTTGCAGCAATGTTACAATCTGCAGGAAGTGGTCCTGTTTATCCCTGTGCACTCACCGATACGCAAGGTAAGGATGTCTTATGATACATGGAAAGGCTCAGCAAATCGCGACCCCTAAAAAGCTCAGCATATCGTGACCCTCAAATGGCCATTTTAGGTTCAGCATATCGTGACCCCTAAAGGATAAAGTTCGACGTTCATTGCTCCTTTGGTGGGGCATAATGGAATT
>JAUSBW010000123.1 GCA_030651815.1 Methanoregula sp. | reverse complement strand
AACCTGGTTAAATCGACAGAAAAAAGTGCTTTGTATGCAATGAGAGCAGAAGGCGAATTGTTCGGGAGACAGAATGCCGGGGTTGTCTACGTTAATTTATCGAAGAGATTGGGATTGAGTGATGCCAGAAACAAAATTTTAAAGGACATTGGTGACGATTTGGATTTGTTAACTAATGATTTGGGGGGGCTTCACGAGACGAAAATAAACGAGAAAATTTCTGAATTAGTGGGCAATTACGGGGACTTTTTTAAATTTGAAATAAGCCCGGTCGGTGACAATTATTCACTGAAATGGGAATATGATTTTAAAGCGATCGATACAGCTGCAGCTTTTGATGGGAAATATCTGTTATATTCAACAGATACATCGGTAAAAGCAACTGATGTTGTAATGGAATATATCGGAAAGGATTTCGTCGAAAAGACGTTCGAGACTATGAAATCATATTTGAAACTCGCTCCTGTCCGGCATTGGCGGAATACTCGGATTCGGGCATTTTTTTTCATCAATATGATGGCTCTTTGGTTAAGGAAAGTATACGATCTCCGCTTAAACCAAATCAAGGGTAAAAAACGAGGATATGGTTTCGATGAATTGTTGAGACGTTTAAGGAGAGTATCTTATGTCGAGATTGAATGTGAGAACGGGGAGAAAGCATTCTGGTACCTTAATCTCAATGAAGGACTCGTTGACCAATTGAAACTAATGGGGTTCAAAAATTTGTTTGAAGAAAAGAGGTTGTGCCAAGTGTAGGTTATAAATCTACAAACTCAGGATACAATATAGGTACATGCTGGATTTCGTATAATGGTTGAGTGTTCACCAGAGTTCTAAAAAAAAGACGCTGAAGATTGTGGATGAATTATTAAAAAAAGACGAAAAAGCCAGATACACTTTGAGATAAGATGTGGTGGTCTCAGGTTACCATTACTTGCAACCATACACAGATTCCTCATCGAACATGGTGCAATATACCTCCTTTTCACTTATGCACCGGGTAGGGCAGGTTTCACAAAAACTGAGTTGTTCATCCCATGCTTTCAAAATTGCATCAAGCATTTTATTTCCCAGTTTATCACTAATATCAGGAAAGTAAGATTCTATCATTTCCGGGGAAATGTATACCGTATCTATCTTCCCTGCGAGTTTTTGTAAAATAATATTCTGCATGTTCTTCGAGAAATAAATTGAGAATAAAGCGAGATCTTTGTCACCAATCTGATCACTTCTCAATAAATTCCCGGAGCTTTTTTTAATCTGGTCAAAGACGGCCATAGATAACTCATAACTAAACCAATTAAATTTTATTTTTTCTTTTTTACTGGAATAGAATGAGGTTGATTTTATCATGCTCAGCCCGGATGTGTCTTCTTTTATTTTCATCGGTATCCTCGACCTTATTGAATGATCTTATTAAAAAATATATCTTGCCCCATTTCGTACTGGAATCATCACATACGAAGTTGTGGACAAGGGGATACTTATCCAGAAGGGCAAGGGGGTAGCCCTCATCGCATATGCGACATTTGGCATTGGTTTTTATTTCCTTGCTGACCCGTACCGAGTGCCTTTTTGTTTTCCCGTACTAAATCATTTTTTGTCGTGTCACAACATCGGCTAAAATCTTTTTCCCCGTATCTTTAATCCACTTCCACCCTTCGCCCGCCTGAACATTTGTTTTCGCCAATTCGTTTTTGATCCACTAAACGCAAAAATGCCAATCCAATTTTGATCCACCAGAAAGACAAGTTCCACCCAAAAGCGATATCAAGCGAAGTGGGATGTGAGGTGAAGACAATAACAGACATATGCAAGATGGTGGAATTGCATGAACACTGCAATTCAAAACGAGAAGTTGCCCGGAAAATTTCAATCGACCCTCCGGACCCTGCTTGAAAGTCGCGTACCGATTAACCAGATCTTACCAGAAAACTTTAGAGCAGAACTTGCGTGAAAAATTTCAAGTGAGCCCTGAAATAAAAAGTTCACCCTCGCTCCCCCTCACTCACACCCCCCCCAAAACCCCCTTTTTCTAAGCACTTAACAACGTCTCCAATCCGGGCACGTTACGGCCTCCGTTCCCTTAAAATTCCCAAACAAAGCCCAAAACGGGCTCCGTTTATACTCAGATCACCCCCTGTTTGATCGAAAACTCCTGGAGTATTTGCATGAACAGGGGGTCCGGAAAGATGCGTTAATTTCTCGTCGGTAGCCGACGTGAAGATACTTCGAGTTGACCCCCCAAAACAGGCCTTTCTTTCACTTTCCACCTGCTTCAGCCCATCCGGAAAACGATCGGCCATCCAATTGAGCCCAATTGAGCACTTTTTAGAGCCTGATTTATACCGAATCCTGCCAAACGGAGCGCACTTTGCAGTTTTCAGAAAATATATAGTTCCATTTTTCGCGAATTAGGTACTTTTTTAAGAGCCGGGACTCCTTATGGGAAGGAGGTCTACGTCGTAGAAGTGGGTTTTGGATCACTACATTCATCCCCATCCCCTCTCACCCCTGGTTATTCGCCCAATTTCACGTTAGTGGCCTACGAGAGATCTTTTCAATTTGACCTTGCCACCCTATGGTCCCTTCCCAGACATCCGGAGTTAGTCCGCCCCCTTCCGCCCCTATATTTGCGTGTGGCTTCGAGTGAGCGTGGTGGCGGGAAGGCGGTGCGAGCAGGGTGCACCAGATCTATGTTTTCTGGTTGCACAAATGGGAAAGACCCTTTCATGTGTGTCTGACCCATAAGTCCACACAAGCTCCTTTATACTCTCCCGTATAAACACTGGAATGATACAGGCATGAATGCGATACCCCGAAAATATATCACGGATGCCAAAAACCAAAAACAAGCGGTGATTGTCGATCTGGAAACCTTCAACCGGATGGAATCCATCATCGAAGACAACGGTCTTGCAAAATTCATGGAAGAGGCAGAAGAGGATGAGACTCTTTCTGTTCATGAAGCAAAGAAACACTACCGGTCATTAAAAAAGGATTGAAATGCCGGCGTGCGGATATAAGAAAATTTTCCTAAAAGATCTCGCTGCGATACCAAAACGTCACAGTTCCCGGATAGAACGGCTGGTATTTGATCAGATCCCGGCATCAGAAAACATTTTTCATGATTTTGATGTCCAGAAGATGAAAGGTTATGACAATTATTATCGCATCCGAACCGGACTGTACCGGATCGGTTGTAAGATTTCATCAGACGGTGAGATTATATTCTACAGGGTAAAGAGCCGGGAAGAGATCTACCGGGTTTTCCCGTAATTTTTTAGTATTCCGCTTAAAAAAGATCATCTGCGCCTCTTTCTGTCACGAAGCCGCCCGGTCGTCCGCCCCATTCCGCTCCTACCCGGCGTGCGACTGCCACTGAACGCGGTGGCGGCGTGCGTGGGTTCCGGGAATCTCCAGAAAATAATAATTGGGACGTAGGGGTACCACTCACACTCCCAAACACACCGGTAAGCGCATGTCCGGAGCCCGCCCACCCCACTATCCGGCCAAACGCCTCCTCACCGGCCCATGGCTGCACCGCCGCTATCTGGAGTTCCGTCTCGTACTCGTCATCGTCCCTGCCGGTTTTCCTTTCGGTCAAGAAAATCGTACCGTTCTATCTTTCACGTATCAACACCTTATGATGGTTAAAAAAACCAGAACAAGAAAAAAGTCCTAAAAATCATTCGACAAAATCAAATACCAATATACCAGAATGAAAAGGATGCTTCTTTTCATAGACACCGAAACCACCGGCCTCCCAAAATATTACGCAACAACGGATACAGAAAAATGGCCACGGATTGTCCAGCTGGCCTGGTCGCTCTACAACAGCGAGGGGATCCGTGAAAGCCAGAACAGTTTCATCATCTATCCAACGGACTTCACTATTCCCCTGGACTCGGCAAGAATTCACGGCATCACGACCGAGCGGGCGAAAGCGGAAGGGACCTCGTTGCACAAAGTGCTCCCGCAATTCAATGCCGATGTAGAGAAGGCGAACGTCATCATTGCGCATAATGCCGACTTCGATCTGCCGATCATAAAAACGGAATTCCTCCGGTGCAGGCTGGAGACAAAACTTGCAGAAAAACAAAAATTCTGCACCATGAAGGCACCCGGCATCATCTCGTATTGCAAAATTCCCAATGCTTCCGGCACGAGAAACAAATGGCCAAAGCTGACAGAATTGCACCTGCACTTATTCGGGGACAGAATTTTCCGGCAGCCATGATGCCGGCGCTGATGTGGAAGCGTGTGCAAAATGTTATTTTGAATTACGCAGGAGAGGGGTTATCGAATAGGAATCTCATACTAAAAGACCGTGTCCGTCAACCGTTCATTGTATTACCCTGCAAAAGAAGGGGTCCAGTTCTGGCATATGTCTCTTTTGAGGACTGTTGCGAAATATCTTCCTCTTCCGGTAAATAATTGAGAACGAGATTATTAAAGAATCTCATTGTTGGAATTTTGAATTGAAATCTTTGAGGACTAAATCTCAATCCAGGTATTCAATGAACCCTTATGTTTCGCTCTCACATACCGGATTGGTTTGGACAACTTTTTTACGTCTCCCTTTTTAATTGCCAAGGAGAGCCAGGATCGCATCTGTTTTAATTCAATATTGAAACACTCAGCAAGCTCTTTATCGGTTTTTGGCTCTGCAAGTTCCTTTTCAATAGAGGGCCAGACAATCGGAAACAAATCGTGATCGCTTTGTTCCGGTTTTTCCGCAATCGAATTATCGGCCGTTTCATTGATGGATATCAGTTCTGATTGAGAAATGACTGCAGACATTTTGTATTCGTTCACATCATTATTCACTGATGAATAAGGAGTGGCGAGATCGCACACAACACACGGTTTATTTTCACTCCTCTGTGTGTTTTTAAGAACCATCATAAATTTCTCCGGATTGGAAAATGATTCCGGGGGAAGTGCGATGGCTCCTTTATCGATTAACCGGTAATTTCCGTCGGGAACATCCACATCGTCTCTGACAAACAACGGTACCCATTTATTTTTCAGGTTTTCCGTGGCACCGGCCCAGGTTCCGCCTTCATTATAGGACGATGCAATTACAAGAGTCCAGTCGCTTAAGCAATACACGAATTTATTGCGTGCCATCGCGTTTCCGACATTGAACGGAGTTTTTGGATCATTCGCAGTGACAAGGACTAATCGCTGCTCTTTAAGTCCCTGGCGATATTTCCCGTTTACTGACATTTTCAAAAGACTGTCAGCAACAAATCCTATAACATATCCTCCGTTTTCGAGAACGGTCTGCATTCCTTCACTGTCAACCCCGCGAGCCCCCCCGGAAATTAACTGTATCCCATTTTGTACGCAATGATGGGCAATTTGACGAGTGGCAAGTATGGCCCGTTCACTGATATCTCTCGACCCGACAACTGCCAGCCCCCCGTTGGATAAAAGCCGGGAATTTCCGGCTCCATACAACAATGGCGGAGCTTTATTGGAGAGACGTTCTATCAGCCGTCGGGGATAGTTTTCATCGCTCTGGGAAATGATCCAGATTCCTTTATTCGTCCAGTCTTCTACTGCAAGTGCAAGCGCCCCGCCCCGGTTTAACAAAGCGTGTAACCGTTTTGGTTCTAACCGGGAAATTTTGTTATAGTTATCGACGACTTCAGGCTCAAAAAGATGTTTTAGACTCCTTGACTCGTTCCGTAACCATTGGCACAAAGAAGCGTATTCAGTTGCGTTCAGGGGCCTAGGGGATGATTCATTCGATTGTCCAAGCCTGCTGCATAAAAGGAGCGTAACCTGAGTATCGGGGGATATTGATTTCTGTATCATAAGACATCCTTGCCTTGCGTATTGGTGAGGGCACAGGGGTACACCGGACCACTTCCGGCAGATTGTAACATCGCTGCAAGAATGGTAAACGTCCACCGGGAATCCACCATATCGTCTATCAGTAAGACCGGTCCGTCAATAATGTTATCCTGATCGATTTCGAATGCACCGTCAAGATTGCGTACTTGCTGAAAGCTGTTTTTCATCATTTTTTGTGGGTTCGTCTCTTTGATTTTTCGAATGCAATCCACAAAGGGAATATTCAGCAACCCCGCGAGTTCCAATGCAAAATTTTTTACCAGTGTTTTCTTTCTTAGGGAAGGAACACAGGTAATCCATGTTGGCATCGGATCAGGTTTCCACTGGTTCTCGATCAAATCATACATTGTATGTACAAGTTTATTATCGAAATGATTCGCACGTTTTCCGGATTTGACCAATTCCCCCCAACCACCATCGCCCCATGAAGAGAGAGCCCTGCCGGGATTTGCCTGTAACTCTTCAGGAATACGCCCATGCCACTTCTCCTCGGAGAAAGATATTCCAGCCGGCCATTGAAGGCGTGGCGATATGACGTGTTGATTCGTGTAGAGAAACTGTCGTGCTTTTATGATGAGATCTTCTGATGGTCTATCGGGAATCAGTACATGTCCGACACAAACAGAGCATTTGCCGCAGGGTTTCGCATCATAATCTCCTAAATCACGCTGGAGGAACATCATCAGGCATGAACGACTCTGTAAATATTCATTAATCCGATTCCATTCAGCGTGACGAAGAGATGTCAATCGTTCGATTTTTGTTTTATTGATTGTATACGTAATTGCAGTGGCATGATAATGAGAACCATTTTTCACAACGGGTGATGGAGTCTCAACAGAAATAATTTTGAATACATTCTCTATTTGAGATCTCGAAAGATTAGTACGAGATTCAATCATGGGTATTGATAACCCATCATCAGATTTTTCCAATTCCCCAAGTATCGTAACAACATGTTCCTCTTTGGGAAACGCTGATTTAATAAAATATTCAATGATTTCCTGATCTTCTTCTCCTGCAAGCAAAATCCCATACGCCTGAGGAAGTGCCCGACCGGCACGTCCCATTTGCTGGTAATATGCCACAACCGATCCTGGCCGCTGATAATGGATAACAAATCCGAGATCCGGTTTGTCAAAACCCATGCCTAATGCACTGGTTGCTACGAGGACTTTGATCTTATTCTCAAGAAGCTCCTGCTCCATCCTCTCCCGATATGAAGACTCGGATTCCCCGGAATAAGCCTGTGCATTAATTCCCTGAGACTGTAACCAACGGGCAATGCGATCCGAATCCTTTACCGTCATTGTGTAAATGATCCCGCTACCGGGCATTTTGGGGATATATTCGGCCAACCACGCCATGCGTTCAGCTCGTGATGGCAGAGAGATATTTTGAAGGATAAGTGATGCCCGTGCAAGTGGGCCCCGGAATATACCTAATCTCTCACCTATTTGTGAGCGAATATCTTCAATCACCCGATCATTTGCCGTGGCAGTAGTGGCGAGAAGAGGAATATTTTCCGGTAGTATCTGAAGAATTCGTAAAATCCGTTGATAATCCGGACGGAAATCATGACCCCAGTCACTGATGCAATGCGCTTCGTCAATCACGAAAAGACCGACTGTTTGAGCAAGTGGCAATAATTTTTCACGGAATTCTTCATTCGATAACCGTTCCGGAGAAATGATAAGAATATCAATTTTCTTTTCTTCCAGATCGCTATATATTTGATACCACTCATTGTGATTGCTCGAATTTATCGTCTTAGCTGATAAACCAATTCGTTCTGCTGCGGCGATCTGGTTACGCATTAATGCGAGTAATGGTGAGATGAGGAGTGTAGGGCCAGTACCTTTTTCGCGCAGCAATTTTGTTGCAATAAAATATACGACACTCTTTCCCCATCCTGTTCTCTGAACTACGAGAAGATGGGCATTATCATTGACTAATTGTTCAATAATTTCCCATTGACCTGCCCTGAATTCAGCGGAGGGGACTTGTAGTGCCGTCCTGAGCAGAACAAGACCTTTATTTTTTAATGTATTATCCATTAAACAGTCCTTCAGAATAGAGTTATTATTAAAACATCCTACATATCTTTTGTTAAATTAATTTTCATGTGAATTGATCTCCTCAGTTCCAACGTCAGACCAATTTTATTGAAAGATAATTGCATACTAAAAACCGCCTCACTTCCGGTAAAGCCCAGCTCCTTCCCCTCTCTCTGGTCCGGGTGGTTCCATGCCCGGAGAAAATGAACAGACCCTGCTCGAAAATTTGTAACCGGACCTTGCCCGGAAAATTTCAATCGACCCCCGGACCCTGCTTGAAAGTCGCGTACCTATCAACCAGACCTTGTCTGAAAATTTTCAACCACATTTTGATTGAAAATTTTTGAGCAGCCCTTGCTAGAAAAAATTCACACGATCCCTTCATAACGAAAAAAATCCCTTGCCCTTTCTTAAACATCCGGAGTTAGTCCGCCCCCTTCGCCCCTATATTTGCGTGCGGCTACGACTGAGCGTGGTGGCGGCGGCCCAGCGGTGCGTGCGGGGGTTCAGGGAATCTCCGGAAAATAATAGTTGGGGCGTAGGGGTACCGCTCACTCTCCTAAAACACCGGTAAGCGCATATCCGGAGCCCGCCCACCCCACTATCCGGCCAAACGCCTCCTCACCGGCCCATGGCTGCACCGCCGCTATCTGGAGTTCCGTCTCGTACTCGTCATCGTCCCTGCCGTTTTTCCAGTCCGTGATGACGAGTGTGCCATCCGGCATTCTCCTGACAAAATCCACCTTGACCGTTACCCCGGTATCCCCGATGGGGAAATGATCGTACTCCTCGTGTCGCAGGCATTCCCAGCTCCCCATTTCCGAACAATTCTTCCCACTAAAACACCCAAACCCCCAACCCCAAATACCATCCCCCCAAAATAATATTGATGCTTCTCTTCCTAGACACCGAAACAACCGGCCTCCCCAAATATTACGCAACAAACGATATCGAAAAATGGCCCCGTATAGTCCAGCTGGCCTGGTCGCTCTATGACAGCGACGGGAACCGTGAAAGCCGGAACAGTTTCATCATCTATCCTGCGGATTTTACTATTCCCCTGGACTCTGCAAGAATTCATGGCATCACGACCGAGCGGGCGAAAACCGAGGGAGTCTCGTTGCACAAAGTGCTCCCGCAGTTCAAAGCCGATGTAGAGAAGGCAAAGACAGTCATTGCGCATAATGCCGATTTCGATCTGCCGATCATAAAAACTGAATTCCTGCGGTGCAGGATGGAAACCAATCTTGCGGAAAAACAAAAATTCTGCACCATGAAGGCGCCCGGCATTGTCTCGTATTGCAAAATTCCCAATTCTTCCGGAACGAGAAACAAATGGCCAAAGCTGACAGAATTGCACCTGCACTTATTCGAGACAGAATTTTCCGGCTGCCATGATGCCGGCGCTGATGTGGAAGCGTGTGCAAAATGTTATTTTGAATTACGGAAGCGGGGAATTATCAAATAGGGCTCTCATACTAAAAGACCGGGTCAGTCAACCGTTCATTGTATTATCCTGCAGAAGCAGGCATACACAACCCCTTCCCCGATCAGGGGACCCGGTAATTGCCCGTCCCGCCAGGACCGGCAAGTACCCGACCGTACACAAACCCTATAATAATCCCCGACCTATATCCCAGTACACAAAAGAGGTGAACTGATGGGCAAGGCAATTGAATGCATCTATGAGGATAATGTTCTCAAACCGGTTGGCAAGATCCAGCTTCGCGAGGGAGAACGAATCCGGGTGACCATCGAGAAGAAGCTCAGCTTCGAGCCCATACGGTTAAAGAAGAAACTTACCTCGGAACGCATCAGCGCTCTTCGAGATGATTCATGGACCTCTTCTTAAACACCTCTTTTATCATCCCGCTGATCATTGGAACTGATACAACCCGGAGAGCCCGGGATTTTTTCTCTTCATTCTCCGGCACCAGTGCAGTGAGCATGTCGGTCTATGAAGAATCCTTCTTTGTAGGGCTCCGGATCATTGCGGAAGATGAATTCGGGATTACCGGTACAGCGAAACTCTAAAGAGCACATTCTCAACAAAGGCTATGGGTTTGCTGACGAATTCATCCGCAATCTGAATGATGTATTCTCCGGGCTTGCAATCGTTTCTAACTCATCGAATCTTTCCGCTATCACAGAAATTGCCCGCACCTATGCTCTTCTTCCCAACGATGCTCTGATTGTCGCCACATGCAGGGAACATTCAATTCCGAAGATTGCAACATTCGAACGGGATTTTTCAAAGATTAAAGATCCGGTTCGTGTGAAAATCTAAACGCCTTCAGGTTTGAATTGATTAAAATCCTGAAAAAATCATTTTTTTTACATTTTTCTTTCAGAACATACTTCCGCAAATTTACAACTCATACACTCCCGCTGCGAAGGCCGGGCCGGAAAATCCCCGTACTCATAGGAAGCATTCATCATCGCAAATTCCCGGGGGATCTGCTCCTGCACCTCGCGTAACTGCTCCTCGAAGAAGGCATAGGGCTTCGTCTTGCCGGTCTTTAAGAACACGAGCTCGGTCCCGATCTCATCGGCACTCTTCTTGTAATACTCCATTGCCCAGAGCACATACGCCGCCATCTGGAGTTCCGTCTCGTACTCGTCATCGTCCCTTCCGGTCTTCCAGTCCGTGAGGACGAGCGTGCCGTCCGGCATTCTCCCGACAAAATCTACCTTGACCGTTACTCCGGTATCCCCGATGTTGAAATGATCATACTCCTCGTGTCGCAGGCATTCCCGGCTCATGTAGTCCGGCCACTTCCCAAAGAATGTATGCAGGCAGGTCTTCCCGTTCTCATCGATGAACGTATAGAATGAACCCGGGATCTTCTCGCCATTGTGATATTCGGTGAATGTTTCGCCGCCAATATTTTTGTAGCGTAAAACTTTTTTTGTAAACTCATTTATTGCCTCGGCGAGATCCATCGGTTTGTTCTCGCAATGGAGTTGGATCTGCTGATCGATGATATCGTGAATAAGCTGGCCCTGCACGACAAATTTGGAAGTGAAGTTCTTGAGCCACCGGATCTTTTCGGGATCAACGACCGGTGTGGATTTGACATAGGGAGCGATGTATTCAAAATAGTACTGGCGCTGACACCGGTTCCAGACCCGGTGTTTGGTGAAGGACCAGGAATTTATTTTGAAGAAAAAGGGATCCAGCTCTGGCATATGTTTTAGTTGTGGACTGTTGCGAAATATCTTCCTCTTTCACTTTACAAAATAAAACATATTCCTACAAGACCGTCCCGTGGGGGTCAAACTAAAAAAAATTAGAATGTAGTTTGATCTTTTGGGATCTCTCCGGGTTTTCCTTTTTCTTCAGACTGTTGTTTTTTTGGCTTTCCATCAACGGTTTTTTTATTTTGAGAATCCATCACGATGGGGTTGGGCTCGGAGGACTTCATATTCTGGGCATTCCCTCCGGCATAGTCAAGACCTGAAACTGGCTCTTGAACCGTGTGTCTGATTAAATCACTGGATTCCACTACATTCACGTAGCAATTTATCGTCAGGGATTTGGACGCATCCTGTTTTATTGCTTTAATCCACTCTGATAACTGAAGATAATCGGAATTCTCACGATAAACAACAAAATTTTTACTATTCTCGAATTTTTTAATCAATTCCTTGTTTCCCCAGATCTTTGTATCTCGATCCCATTCAGGCGGATGCTGGAGAACGATAAGCAAGCGATTCTGTTTTATACAGAAATCTACCGTATGCATCGTCCCACCCTTGATTCCTGTTTCGATAACAAATACTCCAAGTGAGAGACCACTCTGAATCCTGTCTCGCTGGACTAATTTCCACGGTTCAAGGGTTGTATGCCATGGATATTCTGAAACAAGTGCACCATTTTTTTTTAGAATTTTTTGTGCGAGTGCTTTGTTTGCAGCAGGATAAATCATCTGCAATCCATGGGCCAGAACTGCAATTGTGTGACCATTTGCTTTCAGGGCACCTGCATGAGCAGCTGCATCAACACCCGTCGCAAGTCCGCTGACAATGGTATATCCTTCGTTTGCGAGTCCCTCACTAACCTCAAAGGCTTTCCCCTCCCCGAAACTTGTGGGATTTCTTGTTCCAACAACGGCGATGCATTTATCATTCAAGATTGAAGTATTTCCTTTCACATGCAGCAACAGCGGCGAATGGGGGATCTCCTTCAATAAGGCTGGAAATCCATTATCGAATTTTGAGAAAATTTCCACGTTATTCTGAATTGATGATTGGATAATATCCTGGGCAATATTCCATGCCTGATTCAGGGAATCTGAAGTGGGAAGTGTATTTTTGCCGGTAAAAATTTCAGAATTATTATTGCACAATTCAAAAAGACTTTTTGAATCAATGGATTGGGAATCAGACATTTGTAAAATTGTTTCAATCGTTTTATCGTTGAGTTTTAATTGTTGTAATGTCAGGATAGTTTGAGTAATCCGTGAATGCATAATTCCCTCATTGACTTGTTTTTCCTAATGCAAACATAATAACCTGTTTCGCGCCCTGTGAAAGTAACAGTGTTTTACCCGCATTTAACGAATTACCTTGCGTTTTTACATCATCAAGGAGTAACACAGTTTTTCCCTTAATCAGATTGCTATCCGTTATTTGTAATGAGGCAAGTTCCTGGAGATAATCCCTGTTTCCATCCACATGCCTTGGCTCCCGATCGACAGGTCTGTAAATAATATCAGTACCATCAATATAGTGAGTTTGACATAACTTTTTTGCAACCATCCTTATCCCGGATGACTCTCTTGATTTTTTTGACTTTGGCATGACACAAATAACCAGGTCCTTGTATTTTTGAATCAGAGGTTCAATTTGTCCGGCATAATACTTTATCCGGTCAATGTCCATATTCGATAAAACATATTTTTCATTAACTGTGGTTGCGGCTTCATTTTTCTCGTCGATACTTTTTAAATTCAAAATCCTGCTGGAATGAATATCATGTTTGGGATTTATCCCGGAAGTCCGGTAATCCTTTTTTGGATAATAATCAAAAAGAAAAATAACTTCTGATGTTAAATCAGGTTTCTTGCTATTGTCCGTTGAAATGACTGTTCCATTTTCTGTTGGATTTTGAGTTTGATTTATAGTGGTATTACGGGTTTCGGGAGAAACACTCCTTTGTTTGTTTTGGATTATCATTAAATCGGGATAATCTCTCCAGATTTTCCAATTTTCTCCCGTACCTAAGTTTGCAGATTCAAAATTTTCCCAAATTCTCTTTGGCCAATTTATTGGTGAGCATTGTTTTACAATAAAATTTAAGACACAGGCATTCAGGAATCCTGGTTTTATTTTGGGATTACCTGGATCAAGTTCATGTTGGTTTTCTTCGAATACTTTACCTAATGTTGCTAAAGAAATCCCGTCATTTTTTTCATTATTTTTAAACCAGTTTTTAATTGGCTCGTAATTCCAAAGGTTTGAAATAAAAATTCCTCATTTCATCTTTAATCAGGCTGACTATTTATATTCATATTTTTTATCTGTGAAAATTCCGATTTGACCCCCCCAAACTGGCCTTACTTTCACTTTCCACCCATTTTAGCCCATCTGGAAAACGATCGGCCGTCCAATTGAGCCCAATTGAGCACTTTTTAGAGCCTGATTTATAACGAATCCCGTCGAACGGAGCACACTTTGAGGTTTTCTGAAAATATATAGCTCCATTTTTCGCGAATTAGGCACTTTTTGGGAACCGGGATAACTACTTATAAGAAAGTCTCCGACGGAGAAGTGGGTTTTGGATCTCTACACTTATCCCCATCTCATCTCACCCCTGGTTATTCGCCCAATTTTACATTGGTGTCCAACGAGAGATCTTTTCAATTTGACCTTGCCACTGTATAGTCCTGAAAGTATTTCGCATAGATCTTTGCCTAAAATAATTAGGTCGTTTCATCACCTCACCAGCCAAAAACTCTGATACTCATACTCCAGCCTCTTGTGGGAGTCTCCTCCAGAAGGCCAGTTCCGGGGGATTAAGATCTTTTTTTGAATTCGTAAATATGCTGACCGTCACGTCCTCCAATGACAAAAAAAAGTTTTTGTTGTAGTTCACATTGATAAACAGTACCTCATAAGATTTGTCTGAAGTCTGCTGATGGGCAGCAGCCGGTAACACATACTCTTATGAGCTTGTACCAGAAATGGATTGAATAGAATTTTGTTTAAGAGAAAGGGGAAACGCCATGAATGCAAAAACTGATATCCTTAAGAGATTACGGACAATAAAAAGTGAGGTTGAGCAAAGATATCATGTAAAACGTATGGGCCTTTTTGGCTCATACTCCCGAGGTGAGCAGAAGGAGGGGAGTGATATTGACATTCTGGTGGATTTTAATGATGGTGCTGATCTCTTTGATCTATCCGGGCTGAAAATTTTTTTAGAAGAGATGTTCCAGGCACGCGTTGATGTCATTCCATCCCGTACCCTGCGAGAAGAACTAAAACAGGCAGTCCTTGCTGATGTGAAGTACGTATGAGAAGCGTTCTCATTTATGATCTCGGGTAAAGGGGTCGAGAAAACCCTTACCTTTAGTCACGGGATGAATCGAACCCCTTTGTCATCACTTTCACACCCTGTGGCTAGCAGCTTAAATACCGGTGATGAGTTCATAGTAATTGTCGAGTTGATGG
>JAUSBW010000115.1 GCA_030651815.1 Methanoregula sp. | reverse complement strand
CGGAGTGATGGCTGCCTTCATCTCATCGGCTGTGATCGCTTTGTCCCTGCCAAGCTTATCGACCAGCTCGGCAAGATTCTCTTCTGAATATTTTCCGCAGAGCACAACGATCTCTTCGAGTGCCGAACCTTCGAGCGGCATAAACCGGGTGTGGATACCGATGATCTTCTTCCGGTCCTCCAGTGTGGGCTCACCGATATACACCAGCCGGTCAAACCGTCCTGCACGCAACAGGGCCGGGTCAACAATGTCCGGGCGGTTCATTGCACCCATAACAACAACGTCCTTGAGATCCTCAAGGCCATCCATCTCGGTTAAGATCTGGTTGAGCACATTGTCGCTCACATGCGAATCGCTGCTTGTGCCGCGGGCAGGAGCAAGCGCATCAATCTCATCAAAGAAGATGATCGAGGGGGCCACCTGCCGGGCTTTCTTAAAGACCTCGCGAACCGCCCGCTCGCTCTCGCCCACCCACTTGGATAACAGCTGGGGGCCGCGGACCGGAATGAAGTTCGCGCCGCTCTCGCTTGCTACCACCTTTGCGATCAGCGTCTTTCCCGTACCCGGAAAAGTGCTGGGCAACTCCGGAACCGGAAGGATGATGGAATTAAATTTAGCAAAGAGCAGGGAGTGAGCACCCTGAACAAAGCGGGCAGTTCCAAACCAGCGACCGGAAAAATTACACAATATCATCCGGCTTCCGGATTTTGAGACAGGATACCCGGGAAAAATCCCGGTCATAGGTTACGATCGTTCCAATCGAATGCTCTTCCATGCAGGCAACGTGAAGAGCATCGTTTCCAAGAAGGCCCCAATCCTGCATTATGGTAAGCGATCGTTCAAACGTTGCGGGGGAAATACCATATATCTTCATGGAACGGATGCTCCGGATATCTTCCATGACCTCCCAGACGGCTCTGGCTTTTCGGACAAGTTCCGGGTGGAGTTTTATCTGATGGACCACGGACTCGGGAGAGATACCGCTGCTGCTCACGACAGAAGCGATGATGAGACGGTGGAGCACTTCGTTTAAGACGATCACCGAAGTCGCAGTGGGAAATACGCCCGCATCTGCATCTTTAAGAAAACTGGCACTGGCAGCAGATTCCGTTCCGCTTCTCAAAATGGGATTTAAGAAAATATTTGCATCAATGAATATTGTCGCGTCACTCCCGGACCCGACTGCCATCTCTTACGGCTCCAGGGACGGATCGAAAATAATCCGGCGGGCCATCTCCGGGTCCGCAAGAAGAATCTTACCCTGCATCCGCTGGACCGGGGTGAGGGGGGCCTCTTCATCGCGCCCGATTGATAACCGGGTTTTATTGCGTGATGCCACGACAGGATTTCCGGATACGCCCGACCCTCTCGCTTTCGTGCTCATGATGGGAGATATAAGCATCCGGAAAATATCAATCCTGCGATTGCCTGGGAGATCAGGATTCCTTTTAAAATTCCCGGCAAGAGATTTTTATTTTTTACCCAATTCCTCTATCCCGACAAGAACCACGTTAGGCCGGGTCCGGCATACACCTCGCTCCGGTGGGGGGAATAGCACGGTCAAAGGGAAAGAACCCCTTTTTTTCATGATCGGTCATTCCGGCCCGGGGCCTCATGTGACCTGCACTCCGCTCAACTCACTTCTCCGTCGTAGACCCTCTCTCAGTGAAGGGGTCACAGCCTCAATTCCGGCACAAATCCACCCAATTCCGGCACACGCATTTTAAAAGACTTCAGAATGAGCCCCGTTAGGCTGGATTCGGCAGTTTTCGGGCTCCAAAATGTACGCTAATAGACGCTATTGGAGGGCAGATCTCTTGTCTGATGGGCTAAAGTAGGTGAAAAGTGAAAGGAAGGCCTGTTTTGGGGGTCAAATCGGAGATCTCTCTCGTCGGACAACGACGTGAAATTGGGGGATTAACCGGAAGTGAGATGAGATGGGGATGAGTGTAGATAACCCAAACACACTTCTACGTCGGAGACCCATTTACCATGGTTGGTCCAGACTCTTAAAAAAGTGTCTAATTCGCGAAAAATGGAGCTATATATTTTTGGAAAACCGCATATTGCGCCCCGTTCGGATGGATACGGCATAAATCAGGCTCTAAAAAGTGCTCAATTGGGCTTAATTGGATGGCCGATCGCTTGTCAGATGGGGTAAAGTAGGTGGAAAGTGAAAGGAAGGCCTGTTTTGGGGGTAAAATCGAAGAAATCTCTCATCGGATAAAGACGTGGTTTGAGAGTGGGATAAATAGGAGGAAACATCTCACACCCATTTCCATTGATACAAGATCACCGGATTCGAATGCTTGGCAAGCACCCATCCGATCAATATCACGAGCAAGATCAAGAAAACTTTTTTTCATCGACAATCAACAGCTACGAACATTCCACATAGCGGTATGTGAGGAGTGGGACCCTGCAGCCGCTGGCGCCGGAGCAGCGCGACAAGCCGGGGGTGTCCTCGTCCCAACCATCAGCCGAAGAGAAACAACGAGGTGATGTGATAGCCGAGCCGGAGCGTCAGCGAGGACGAGCGAACATGACCGAACGTCTTCGTGCCGACCGGGTACCCACAGATCGCCGCCCGTCCCTCTGGAGGATCGCTCCTTTTGGATCAGTCATAAAAAATGCCCTCAACGAAGTCCTGCGCCGGCCGGGATTATCTAGATTCCCATCAGAGCAATTGTGCAAACACTGTCTGCACAATGTTGTGTCTCACTAAATCAAAAAAATGAGATACACCGGTCCCTTGTGTATCACCGGTGAGACACAAGACCCTTTTGTGTCTCAATAGGATACTAGAATGATACACAAGGCTCCAGACAATTTTTAAAAAAATTACCAGTTACTTGTCTCGGTAATCGCAATCAGCCGCGAGAAGCGGTAAATCGTCGGGCGGTTCCCTTTCCCCTCCCGGCTCACCGTAAGAATGCCCCCTTCGGTCAATCCTTTCAGAAGCCGGTGGGCACTTGGCTTGGGGATTCCCGACTCAGCGATGAAATCTGCACTCTTGAAGATGGGACGTGAGAAGAGCGTGTCGATCGCCTGGATCGTATATTGCGAATGCGTTACCTCGGGGACCTCCTTTTTCATCTGCTCGTACAGTTCGATAATCGCTGTTGCCTTCTGGTTGTTCTCAGTTGCCTGCTCGATAAGAGCTTGCAGGAAGAACGCGATCCAGCCGTTCCAGTCATTGTCGCGAGAGACCGCAAGAAGGCGGTTGTAGTATTCGTCCCGGTGATGTTCCAGGTACGAACTGATGTAGAACATCGGTGTTGACAGGATGTTTTTATCGTAGAGAATGATGGGGACCAGCATCCGCCCGATCCTTCCGTTGCCATCGCGAAACGGATGGATGAGCTCGAATTGCGCCTTCAGTACCGCAAGCTGTACCAGCGGGTCCCGTTCTTCGCTGTGCAGGTAATTCTCCCAGTTCGTGAGCGCGTCCAGTACAAGATTCGGGGGAGGGGGGATGAACGTGGCCCGCTCGATTGGCGTACCGTAGGGAGCGATATAGTTCTGGATGCGCCGGATTTCCCCGGGCTCCCGGTCCCTTCCCCGGACGCTGGCAAGCAGGATGCGGTGGAGGTCCCGGATCATATTGGTGCATATCGGTCGGTTCCCGAGATCGACGACTGCTGCTTTCAACGCAGTCCGGTAATTGATGATCTCCTGAATGTCCAGGCGTTTTTCCGCAGTGATTTTGTCTGCCTGATCAGCTTCGAATTGCAGGACATCTTCGAGAGATGCCTGCGTACCTTCGATACGCGATGAGAGGACCGCTTCACGGATAGTGAGCGGGGAGAGGAGGATTTCGGGATTGATGATGCCCAGGAGCAGGCCGTCATATCGGGCGAGGGCCGCATTCGCTTTCCCGATGCGAGGGATGTGTGCCATCCAGTCGATGTCATCGAGCGGGAGGGTCCGGGGCGTGTACGGCTCCATTTCTGGTTCAGTATAGTGTCTGGGAGAATATTAGCCTTAGCAGAGAACTGAGGGATTCCCGACATTTGCCCGACACGGTCCCGATGTTCTCGGCGGTGAAATCCCGACATTGGTTGCGGGAAATGACGATGGGGTAAAAAGGTCAACGGGAAAGAACCCCCTTTTTTTCATGATCGGTCATTCCGGCCAAGGGCCTTATGTGACCTGCACTCCGCTCAACTCAATTCTCCGTCGTAGACCCTCGCTCAGTGAAGGGGTCACAGCCTCAATTCCGGCACAAATCCACCCAATTCCGGCACACGCATTTCTAAAAACTTCAGGATGAGCCCCGTTAGGCGGGATTCGGCAGTTTTCGGGCTCTGAAATGTACGCTAATAGACGCTTTTGGATGGCAGATCGCGTGCCGGATGGGCTAAAGCAGGTGGAAAGTGAAAGGAAGGCCTGTTTTGGGGGTCAAATCGAAGAAATCTCTCGTCGGACACCGACATTAAACCCGATGTTGTACCCGGGCCGGAAATTTTTCTCAATCTGCTCTCCTCGATTAAGGCAGAAACACCAAAAGCCCAGCCTACATAAGTCTCGTGACTCCACACCTGTTAAAGATTCAACCAATCACTTTCACACCGCCAACCGGGTTCCTTATCCTCACAACTCCCGACTCTCTGGATAAGTAACGTGATTCAACCATGAAACGCAGGACAACAACCTCATCAACAGTACCGGATCTCCCTGAGGGTTACCCGGAATTTATCTCCGGTTCGGGAGATAAGAGGGGGCACGGGAAGACCCCGCTATTTATGGCGGGGATGAAGTGCCTCCCTCTTTGTAAGGTACCGCTCCTATCAGCCGCTAACAATTGTGTGGAGAGCCAGAATGAATCGAAGGTGAAGAAATGAG
>JAUSBW010000008.1 GCA_030651815.1 Methanoregula sp. | reverse complement strand
CCCGGCCTTCCCCCTGAGATAGGATACCTCCAGTACCTTGTGCCCGGCATCGTGGGAATGACCCTCCTTTTTACCGGAGCGTTCACCGGCATGTCCGTCCTGATGGACCGGCAGTTCGGGTTCTTAAAAGAGATTATGGTGACACCGGTAAGCCGCATCTCGATTGTGCTCGGGAGGATTGCCGGGGGAGCCACCACGTCCATCATCCAGGCCCTGATGATGCTCTTCCTCTCCATTTTCATAGGATTCGCTCTTCCCTCCCTGCTCATGATCGCTGCATCGGTTGTCATCATGCTGCTCATCTCTGTCATCTTCATCTGCATCGGCCTGATCCTTTCCTCAGTGATGAAAGACATCCATGGTTTCAACACCATGACCAATTTCATCATCTTCCCACTCTTCCTGCTCTCGGGAGCGCTCTTCCCGGTAGGGAATCTCCCTGTTGCGATCCGGTTTTTTTCCTACCTTGACCCATTGACATACGGTGTCGATGCGCTCCGCGGGGTTCTCATCGGGTATTCAGTGTTCAATATCTATCTCGATCTGGCAATTCTTATTGTGACGTCAGCTATCTTGGTATGTACCAGTGCGTACTGTTTCAACAAAGGTGAGATATTATAGTAGTTTCGTGTGTGTTTACAAAAATTAAAAATTGCACTATTTTTTCCGGATTTTTTTTATCATGGATTTGATACAATAACACGAAAATAAAAATTAATAACACTTGAGATCACACTATTCTGTTACATGGTTCACCACATCCGCAAGAATATCCTGCCGTTCACCGCAATTGTCGGGCAGGACCAGATGAAACAGGCCCTCATCCTCAATGCCATCAACCAGAGAATCGGGGGCGTCCTTATCCGGGGCGAGAAAGGGACCGCAAAATCGACAGCGGTACGAGCGCTCGCCGAGATCCTGCCGGTCATCGAGATCGTCAAGGGCTGCCCCTTCAACTGCAACCCGGCAAACGAGCAGGAACTCTGCGATATCTGCAACGAGAAGATCGAACGTGGTGAGAATGTCGAGACGCTGCAGAAGAAGGTGCAGGTCATCACACTCCCCCTCGGGTCCACGGAAGACCGGGTCATCGGCACGATTGATATCGAACGCGCCATCAAGGAGGGTATCAAGGCGCTGGAACCCGGCATCCTTGCGGCTGTGAACCGGGGCATCCTGTATATCGATGAGGTGAACCTGCTGGATGACCATGTGGTGGATGTCTTACTTGACTCGGCAGCAATGGGTGTCAACGAGGTGGAGCGCGAAGGGATCTCGCTCTCGCATCCTGCGAAATTTATCCTGATAGGGACCATGAATCCCGAGGAGGGAGAACTCCGGCCCCAGATGCTCGACCGTTTCGGGCTGCAGGTGACTGTGGCGGGTATTGCGGATGTGAATGACCGTGTCGAAATCGTCCATGTAGCAGATGCCTTTGAGTCAGACCCGCATGCGTTCATGCAGAAATATGATGCAGACCAGAAGCGCCTGACTGAGAAGATCATCACCGCCAAGAAGCTCCTCCCCAACGTTCACATTGCTGATGATATTATCAGGAGGATTGCCCAGACCTGCGTTGATATGGGCGTCATGACCCACC
Organism: Methanoregula sp.; assembly: GCA_030651815.1. GTDB lineage: Archaea > Halobacteriota > Methanomicrobia > Methanomicrobiales > Methanospirillaceae > Methanoregula. The sequence continues at coordinate 411 of JAUSBW010000008.1, read as the reverse complement.
GGGCCGAGATCACCATTGTCCGCACCGCCAAGACCATTGCCGCGTTCAACGGTCGCGAGGATGTAACCGTAGAAGATGTCCGCGAGGCGATGGCGCTCGCTCTCCCGCACCGGATGCGCAAGAAGCCCTTTGAAGACCCCCGCGTCGACCAGCAGAAGATCAATGATATGATGCAGGACGAACAAAAAAAAACGATAGCGAGCCCAACGTAAACGAGCAGCAGGAACAGCAGCCTGCCCAACACCCCCCGCATCCTCCCCATGATGAGCCGGAGCAGCAGGACCCGGAAAATTCCGGGGCACCTGCAGCGCGGCCTCCCCCGGAACTTGTTTTTGATATCGGGAAGCCGATTGAAACCTCCCGCATCCAGTACGATTCCTGTAAGGACCGGATGAAACGCCTCTATGTCTC
>JAUSBW010000105.1 GCA_030651815.1 Methanoregula sp. | reverse complement strand
CGGGAAAGGATGTGATGGTGAGGAGACTCTCCTCACTAAAAAAAATTATTTTTTGGGTTTTGAAACAGGCTTTGTTGCTGGTTTTGCCGCAGGTTTTGCAGCAACGACCTTCTTGGATTCGGCTTTCTTCGGTTCCATCTTCTTCGGTTCAGCTTTCTTAGGTGCTGCCTTCCTGGTGTCTGGTGTTTTCTTTGTCACAACCATCAGATGTTCAACTCCAATACTCGAGAAATCTCTGCGGTTTTCACCGGGGATGATAATTTTGGTATACGCAATCACCCACTTTGGGAAGGTACCCGAGTGCACGGGCGGATGAAATGCATGGATTATCACCCCGGTTTTAGTGTTGGGGGATAATTGTAATAAACTTTTTTAATTTCGTGTGAATTGATGTGAAGTTAAAAAAACAATTAAAGAATTCTGTTAACCAAAAAAAGGAGAAAGAGTGATGTGAGTTTTTTAGTGGACATGCAAGGCGTTACAACTCAATCAGAGGCATCTGGCTGGCGATGGATTTCCCCGTGCATCACCATTACTATGTTTGGCTCTTTAGTATAATAATTTTTCAGTTTTGTATGAATTTTTGTGATAATAAAGAAAACTACTTTTGCCATATTGCAATGAATTCTTCGAAAATTACTTTACCCTGAAGAGTCAGGGAAACCTAAAAAACCTGTGTGCATGATAAAGGGTCCGACAATCAAAGAGCGGAAAAGTCATGGAAGATATTGCCAATGATACCAACAATAATTCCAATAGTCCTAATGAGCGATACAATAATAATATCGAATGTGGTGAATTTTTCCATGGTGAAGATGCCAGTTTTCCGTGCGGCATGTTCCACGAATGCCACATTAAACCATTGATGAGATCAGGAAGTCTTTCTCGTGCTGTGCAATGGAACTGACACCCTTGACGGTCAGATCGTTGAGGGAATAATATACACCTCCCGAGTTCTCGGCAATATCCCGGCAATAGCCGAGCTTGAAATTGACAAACGAGCGTTTGGTGGATTCCGTATCGATGATAACCGTATGGATCCCCTCTTCGCGTAACTGCTGTGCGATCGACATGAGTTCTTCCTTGATATTTTTCCCGTACCCGATGTTTGCCCTCCCGTCAGAGATGAGGATGAGGAGCGGGATAATCTCTTTTCTCTTCTTCTTCTCGCTCATCAGCACCTCGTATCCTTTCATCAGCCCGCGTGCAAGGGGTGTTTTTCCACCGGTGGGCATCTCTTTGAGCTGCTTGTAGGCAAGGTCAACACTGCTCGAGAGTGGCATAACGATCTCCGCCTCATTGCCCCGGAATGCGACGAGGCTGACCCGGTCCCGGTTCCGGTACGCGTCTTCAAGAAGGGAGAGTACTGCACCTTTGGCACTCTCCATCCGTTTTTCCGCACCCATGGATCCACTGATATCGACAACGAACACGCAGGTAACGGATACCTTTCCAACCCTGCTCTTCTCCCTTAAGTCCTGGTCGCGGATAGTAATACTCAAACCGTTGTGCTCCCGGTTTTTCTGGTGAGGGGCAGCAGCCCGCAGGGTGGCATCGAACGCGATATCCTTGAGTTCGTGAGGCATCCGGACCCGGGCATACCTCCCACGGTTCTCGGATGAGAGGGTCTCGACCCTCCGTCCCGAGACATAGAGGCGTTTCATCCGGTCCCTGCAGGAATCGTACTGGATGCGGGAGGTCTCGATAGGCTTACCGATATCAAAAACAAGTTCCGGGGGAGGCCGGGCTGCAGGGGCGCCGGCATTTTCCGGATCCTGCTGCTCGGGCTCATCACGGGGAGGAGGCGGAGGGTGGTTAGCCTGTTGCTGTTCCTGCTGCTCGTTTACGTCAGACTCGCTATCGTTTTTTTTTGTTCGTCCTGCATCATGTCGTTGATCTTCTGCTGGTCTACGCGGGGATCTTCAAACGGCTTCTTGCGCATCCGGTGCGGGAGAGCGAGCGCCATCGCCTCGCGGACATCGTCTACGGTGACCTCTTCACGGCCGTTGAACGCAGCAATCGTCTTTGCGGTCCGCACAATGGTAATCTCCGCCCGGTGGGTCATGACCCCCATGTCAACGCAGGTCTGGGCAATTCTCCTGACGATCTCATCAGAGATCCGGACATTTGGGAGGAGCTTCTTGGCGGTGACGATCTTCTCGGTAAGGCGCTTCTGTTCTGCATCATATTTCTGCATGAACGCATGCGGGTCTGACTCAAAGGCATCTGCTACATGGACGATTTCGACACGGTCATTCACATCCGCAATACC
>JAUSBW010000102.1 GCA_030651815.1 Methanoregula sp. | reverse complement strand
GACCGAGCCATGCAGGCGTTGTACGCTCTGGCACTTCAGCCAGTAGCCGAAACGCTGGCCGATAAACGGTCATTTGGCTTCCGGCTCTTTCGAAGTGCTCAGGATGCGTCAGTATACGCATTCACCTGTCTAGCACGAAAGACCTCGGCTGAATGGGTGCTTGAAGGAGATATCAAAGGATGCTTTGATAACATCTCTCATGAATGGCTGAAAAACAATGTCCTGATAGACCGGACTATTCTCACGCAGTTTCTTAAAGCCGGTTTTGTCTATGACCAGAAACTCTATCCTACAGATCTGGGGACGCCGCAAGGTGGAGTGATTTCTCCATTGCTAGCCAACCTGACACTGGACGGTATAGAGTCGTTACTGGCACAGCGATATCCCAAAAAGAAAGTCTACTTTATCAGATACGCAGATGATTTTCTCGTAACAGCCCCGACAAAGGAACTGGCTGAAGAAATCCGGGAAGTCATACGGGAATTCCTCACCGTGCGCGGGTTGGAATTATCTGAAAAGAAAACCATCATAACCCACATAGCCGATGGTTTCGACTTTTTGGGATGGAACTTCCGTAAATATCGGGGAATCCTCCTGATAAAACCGTCGCGGAAATCAATCGGTAGAATCATAGAGAGAATCCGAAATATTCTTCACAAAGCAGCCGCATGGACACAGGATGAGTTAATCACTGCTCTTAACACGGTTGTTGTCGGGTGGGCAAATTACCATCGGCATATTGATGCTGCGGATACATTCGGGAAACTGGATAGTATTGTGTGGAATATGATGTGGAGATGGGCTAAACGACGGCATCCGGAGAAAGGGCATCAATGGATTGCCAAAAGGTACTGGCACACAGAGGGTACTCGCAACTGGGTCTTTAAAACCGGAACAAACCAGCTCAGAAAATTTTCAGACACCAAAATACGGAGACACTCTCAAGTCAGACTTGATGCGAATCCCTTTCTTGACCGGGAGTATTTTCTCGGCAGAATGAATGCATCAAGAGTCTTGACACCGGAATCTCAAATCAAATTGTCTTTCTTTTCCTATGGCCGCCCGGTAACCGGGTTGTGAAATGCTTGAGCCGTATGATGCGAAAGTATCACGTACGGTTCTTAGAAGAGGGGGGAGGGGTGACTCTTCCTCCTTATTCGGCA
>JAUSBW010000095.1 GCA_030651815.1 Methanoregula sp. | reverse complement strand
CGCCGACATTGGCATCCGCATTGGCGCAGGGATTATTATTGAGGATGAAAGCAACCTTTCGCGCCGGTATGGGTTTGGCTGCAAGCGAGAGCCAGCTTCTCACCCTGCGGGCGATCTTCTGGCACCGGTCAGGAACAGCCTCCCGTTCCTGATCCTCCCGGTCGCCGACAGCGCTCGATCCGATAAAGACCGGCTCGATGACACCCTCGAATTCCGGGAGGGCAACCGCCCATCCGATATCGTCGCCAAGACCTATTGATTCGCGCCATTTTTCAATAGTCATGCGGTGGGAGATGACCGGCTGGAAGACCGGAATGTTGAGCCTGGTGAGGATCCCTATGCCGGCCTGCGCCGGGCTGCTGCCATAGAAATCGCCCCGGGCAGCACCGAGCAGGAAGGGAGTGAGCTTGATGATCGCACCGACACGGGCTTTTCCTTCCTCCACAAGATATTCCCCGACCACATCGGCCATGCCCCGCGCCCCAAGGGCATCATCCCGTATCGAATACGTGAATACCGGAATGACATTCAGCCCTTCCGCTTCGAGCTCGCGGATCAGGGCCGTCTCGATCTCAACAGCGCCGGAAGCCCATGCCATGCGGGGGAAGAGGATGCCCACATAGGGGGCTTGGGGAATTAAACGGCCTGCATGCCAGTCAAGGTAATCACGGATGGCAAGGAAATGGTGGGGCGCATCCGGATGCCAGAGCCCCTGCCACGGTATATCCTGCGGAGGATCGACTGCAATGTCATGTCCCATCACTTCCCGGTCAAGGTAGCAGAGGAGGTTGAGCATATTTGCCTCGCCATTGTTCGTAAGGTACGTATACGAGGTTGCTGCAACTTTCCCGGGAACACTCGAGAGTCCCCAGAGAGTGGTATCGTGACCGATACAGATAACCGGTTTGATCTCGCGGAGCTTCCTGACCTCCGGTTCCAGTTCGTCCCAGAATGCATGCATGGTGCGGTAGAGCAGGATAATATCTGCATCCCGGCATGCGACAAGGAGGTCTTCCATTCGTTCCGGATGTTGTTCGAGAAGGCTGTTCGGGTACATCCGGAGTTCATGACCGGTATCAATAGCCGCTTTTTTTAAGAGACGGGCATAGGAATTCCACATCACACATGCAATTTTCATCCTCTTTACCTCTTTTAGATTCCACACCACTCAGGGAACGTGTCCCCTGCGAATGAGTGCACGTTTTTAACAAAAGGCTGGTACGATCACTCCCGACAGTCGCACCTTTATAACAGACCCTTCCCGGTTTAAAGGCAGGAGACCGTACAGCCTTCAGGTTATCGTGTGTGTAAATTCTCTTCAAGGATTATTAAATACCTTACGAAATTTCATACTAATTAGCAACAAAACTTAAAAGTGAATTGAGGTCTCCCCACCCTAAAGGATGGGGCTTCCAGTATGTTGTTGGCATTCATATTTCCTTCTTTTTCAGTTGCGCGTTTTCTTTTCTTACAATCTTGTCTTTTGGGGTCTCTTCCAATGTCACTTGAT
>JAUSBW010000093.1 GCA_030651815.1 Methanoregula sp. | reverse complement strand
CGCCGACATTGGCATCCGCATTGGCGCAGGGATTATTATTGAGGATGAAAGCAACCTTTCGCGCCGGTATGGGTTTGGCTGCAAGCGAGAGCCAGCTTCTCACCCTGCGGGCGATCTTCTGGCACCGGTCAGGAACAGCCTGCCGTTCCTGATCCTCCCGGTCGCCAACAGCGCTTGATCCGATGAAGATCGGCTCGATGACACCTTCGAATTCCGGAAGTGCAACGGCCCAGCCGATATCATCGCCAAGACCAATTGATTCGCGCCATTTTTCAATAGTCATGCGATGGGAAATGACCGGCTGGAAGACTGGAATGTTGAGTTTGGTGAGTATCCCGATGCCGGCCTGCGCCGGGCTGCTGCCATAGAAATCACCACGTGCAGCCCCGAGCAGGAAGGGGGTAAGCTTGATTATCGCACCGACACGGGCTTTTCCCTCCTCCACAAGATATTCCCCGACCACATCGGCCATACCCCGCGCCCCAAGGGCATCATCCCTTATCGAGTAGGTGAATACCGGAATAACATTCAATCCTTCTGCTTCGAGTTCCCGGATCAGGGCCGTCTCGATCTCAACAGCACCTGAGGCCCATGCCATGCGGGGGAAGAGGATGCCCACATAGGGGGCTTTGGGAATGGAACGACCTGCATGCCAGTCAAGGTAATCACGGATGGCAAGGAAATGGTGGGGCGCATCCGGATGCCAGAGCCCCTGCCATGGCATGTCCTGTGGGGGATCGACAGCCAGATCATGTCCCATAATCTCCCGGTCAAGGTAGCGGAGGAGATTGAGCATATTTGTTTCGCCATTGTTCGTAAGGTATGTATACGAGATTGCTGCAACTTTCCCAGAAACATTTGAGAGTCCCCAGAGCGTTGTATCGTTACCGATACAGATAACAGGTTTAGTTTCGCGGAGCTTCTTTACTTCCGGTTCCAGTTCTTCCCAGAAGGCATGCATGGTCCGGTACAGCAGGATTACATCTGCTTCCCGACATGCAGCAAGGAGATCTTCCATACGTTCCGGATGCTGTTCAAGGAGACTGTTCGGGTACATCCGGAGTTCATGGCCGGTATCAGCTGCCGCTTTTTTCAAAAGGCGGGCATAGGAGTTCCACATCACACATGCTATTTTCATCCTCTTCACCTCTCAATATTCCACACTCATCAGGGAACGCGTCCCATGCGAATGAGTGCACGTTTTAACAAAACGCCAGTACGATCACTCCCGACAGGTACACCTGGATAACAGATCTGTCCCGGTTTATTGGCAGGATACCATACAGCCTTCAGGTTATCGTGTGTGTAAATTCTCTTCTATTGTTGTTAAATACTTTACGAAATTTCATACAAATTAGTAACAAAATTCAAAAATAAAATATTTTATAAGATGATACTCAACAATAAAGTGATATAAGTCTACGATTTTTAAAAATCATAGCAGGAGCCACTCGATGCACCATTTCGATGATATCTACCCGTTTTCCGCGATTGTCGGCCAGGAACAGATGAAGAAAGCCCTCATCCTGAATGCGATCAATCCCCGTATCGGCGGGGTGCTGATCAAAGGAGAGAAAGGTACGGCCAAATCAACCGCAGCCCGGGCACTTGCCCACCTCCTGCCGGCCCGGCAGGTGGTTGAAGGATGTATTTTCGGGTGCGATCCTTCCGACAAGAAAGCATTGTGCCTTGACTGCCAGAAGAGGGGGGCTGATCTCATCACCACGACAGCACATATGAGAGTGATCGAACTGCCGATCAGTGCAACTGAGGATAAAGTCGTAGGGAGTCTGGACATCGAACACGCGCTTAAAAAGGGAGAGAAGAAATTTGAGCCCGGTATTCTCGCTCAGGCAAACCGCAATATCCTGTATGTCGATGAAGTGAATCTCCTCAATGATCACATTGTTGATGTCCTTCTTGATGCTGCCGCAATGGGGATGAACTTCATCGAACGGGAAGGGGTCTCGTATGTCCACCCGTCAGCATTCATCCTGATCGGTACCATGAACCCGGAGGAGGGGGAACTGCGACCCCAGCTCCTTGACCGGTTCGGGCTCTGCGTGGATATCGAGGGTATCCACGATGCCAACACCCGGGTCGAGGTTATCCGGAGAAGACAGAAATATGATGATTCCCCTGAAGAGTTCATCCCCACCTGGGAATCTGCAGAACAGGAACTGCGGGATCGCATTGTACGGGCACAACACCTCCTGCCACAAATCACGGTCTCTGATGAGATGCTCAGGATGATTGCCCAGATCTGTATCGATATGGCTGTCGACGGCCACCGGGCCGATATCACGATGATGAAGACAGCGGCAACGATTGCTGCTTATAATGGCCGCAATACCGTGAACGATGAGGATGTTCGGGACGCCGCAGCACTGGTCCTCTCCCACCGCATGCGCAGGAGGCCATTCTCCGAGCAGAAGATGGACTCGCAGAAGATGGAACAGTCCATACAGAAATCGCAGGCGGGACAACATTCCCACGAAGGACAGCATCACCACCATCACTGATATGTGAAGCCGGCATTGTGGATTGTTATATCCTCCCTATTAACCGGGAAAATTAACCGGGTAAAATTCTTTTTTTCGTTCAAAGGACTACCCACAAATAAGCCCACATTTTCTGTTACAGAGTGAACCATTCATTATGTATTAACTATTTTTACATTTTTCATACTATTTAGTAACAAAATCAAAAAATAAAATATTTAATAAGATGATGGTACACTATCTGATGAGAACAAAGATACTCATTTTCAGATTCATAGCAGGAGACCCCGGATGCACCACTTCGATGACATTTACCCATTTTCCGCTATTGTCGGCCAGGAGCAGATGAAAAAGGCCCTCATTCTCAATGCGATCAATCCCCGGATAGGCGGTGTCCTGATCAAGGGAGAGAAGGGCACGGCCAAATCCACCGCAGCCCGTGCCCTTGCCCACCTGCTTCCGAGCCGGCTGGTTGTGGATGGCTGCATCTTCGGCTGCAATCCGGCAGATGTCAAAGGGATGTGTGTTGACTGCCAGAAGAAATACCCGGACCTGATCAGTAAATCCTCAACGATGCGGGTTGTCGAACTGCCAATCAGCGCCACTGAGGACAAAGTTGTAGGGAGTCTCGATATAGAACACGCTCTCAAGAAAGGTGAGAGAAAATTTGAGCCGGGTGTCCTTGCCCAGGCAAACCGCAACATCCTGTACGTCGATGAGGTCAACCTGCTGAACGATCATATTGTCGATGTGCTGCTCGATGCAGCGGCAATGGGGATGAACTTCATCGAGCGTGAAGGGGTCTCTTACGTCCACCCGTCCTCCTTCATCCTGATTGGGACCATGAATCCTGAGGAAGGGGATCTTCGTCCCCAGCTTCTCGACCGGTTCGGGCTCTGCGTGGATATCGAAGGAATCCACGATGCTGAAATGCGGGTCGAGGTCATCCGGAGGCGGCAGAATTACGAAAGCATGCCGGAGGTTTTTATCGGTTCCTGGCAATCCGATGAGCAGGACCTGCGGGAACGTATCGTCCGTGCACAGGAGCTTCTCCCCCGGGTCGCCGTCTCCGATGAGATGCTCCAGATGATCGCCCAGATCTGCATTGACATGGCCGTGGACGGCCACCGGGCCGATATCGTGATGATGAAGACGGCGGCAACCATTGCTGCATTCAAAGGCCGTACCGAAGTGAACGAGGAGGATATCCGGGAAGCGGCTGAGCTCGTACTCTCCCACCGCATGCGCAGGCAACCGTTCTCCGAGCAGCAGATGGACAAGGAGAAGATGGAGCAGTCCATCCAGAAGTCGCAGCAGGAGAAGAAACAGCCCGAGCAACAAGAGCAGAATCCCGAGAACCAGAAGCCCAAAGAGAATACCATGCCCGATGGTTCCACCACCACCCAGTTTGCCGAAGGGCAGCCATTCAAGGTGAACCAGAAACCGCTTGCCACACCCCGCCGCATCGATTCGTTCAAGCGGGAGGGAAGCGGCAGGAGGAGCGTTACCGAATCCCGGGACGGGAAATATGTCCGGAGCCGGATCCCAGAGACTATCGGGCCGGATATCGCGCTCGATGCTACCATCCGGGCAGCAGCGCCCCACCAGAAAAACCGGGAAGGTGTTCTTGCAGTGAAGATCGAGATGTCGGATCTCCGGGAGAAAGTCCGTGAACGCAGGATGGGCAACACCGTCCTTTTCGTTGTCGATGCGAGCGGGAGCATGGGAGCCCAGCAGCGGATGACTGCGGTCAAGGGTGCGATCCTCTCCCTCCTCATCGATGCCTACCAGAAGCGTGACCGGGTCGGCCTCGTGATCTTCCGGGGCAAGAGCGCGGAAGTCCTCCTCCCGCCAACTTCGAGCGTGGAACTTGCCCGGAAATACATGCAGCAGCTTCCCGTAGGGGGGAAAACGCCGCTTGCCCATGGCCTGTCAAAAGCGTTTGAGGTATTGCAGCGCGAGAAGATGATCAACCAGCATACTATTCCCCGGTTGATCCTGATCTCGGACGGGAAGGCAAACGTGAGCATGGGTTCTGGTTCCCCAATGGACGATGCAAAGGAAGTCGCAGCCCACATCCGCGATGCGGGGATATCTTCGCTCGTAATTGATTCGGAAAAAGGGTTCATCGCGTTTGGACTTGCGCAGACCCTCTCTGATGAACTGGGTGCGAAATACCTGAAACTTGAGGATCTCCAGGCAGACCAGATTGCAGATGTGGTGAAAGGAATCGGGATGTAAATACCCGGTTATCTTCCCCATTATCGTCAAGAATCCAGTATCCCCTGAAAATCACCTGAGGCAAATACATGGCAGACGACAATCCCCCATTACCTGAAAATCATATGAGGCACATTCATGGCAGACAACAATCCCCCATTACCTGAAAATCATATGAGGCACATTCATGGCAAACAACAATCCCCCGGCAGTACCCCAAAGCGTGAACGTTCATTCCCTGTACAAGGAAGGCAGTTCAAAGCGCATCGCTTTGCTCATCGGCCTCTCGCTCCTTGTTATCATTTCCGCAGTATTTTCCGCAGGGATAGGTACGGTCTCAATCTCACCGCAGGACACTATTCTCGCTATCGGCCATTCCTGTGCAGTCTCCATCCAGAACTTCCTGCATACATACCTGCCGGGTGTTGCCGGGTGGTATGATGCTATTCCCTTCACCATCCCGGCACCGTCAAATCCCCTGGCTGAATTGATCGTTGTCGGGTTCCGGCTCCCCCGGATTTTCCTTGCGATCCTGACCGGCGTCAGTCTTGCCGTGGCCGGGGCCGTGATGCAGGGGCTCCTGCGTAACCCGCTGGTCAGCCCGTTCACGCTCGGGCTGTCATCCGCTGCCTCGTTTGGTGCTGCACTTGCCATTGTCATTGGTCCCGGCATTGTTGCGGGCCTGTTCCTGGTCAGCTACGACATGTTCATCGTCATCATGGCGTTTCTCTTCGGCTGGCTCTCCATGCTTCTGGTTTATTGGATCTCACGTTTGCGGGGAACTACCCAGTCCACCCTCATCCTTTCCGGTGTTGTCATCGGATATATCTTCACCGCGGGGGTGATGTCGCTTAAGTACATCACCAACAATGAGAAACTCCGGGAACTGATGATGTGGCTGATGGGGGGGATGTGGGGGGCCAGCTGGAGCGCGGTGCTGCTGCTCATTCCGCTTGTCATCATCTGTTTTATCCTTCTCGAACGGATGGCATGGGACTTAAATGCCCTGTCTGCCGGTGACGATGTGGCAAAAAATCTGGGTATCAACGTAGAGCGCCTGCGCCTTTCGGGGCTCATGATCTCTACCTTTGCCGCATCCTGCTGCCTTGCGTTTACCGGAGTTATCGGGTTCATCGGCCTGATGGGGCCCCATATCTGCCGGATGATCATCGGGAGCGATCACCGGTATCTCATACCGTGCGCAGGCCTGATGGGTGCAGCTATCCTGCTGATATCAGATACTCTGGCCCGGACCATCATGAGCCCGGTAGAGATCCCTGTCGGCATTATCATGTATGCGATTGGCGGCGTGTTTTTCCTCTTCCTGATCATGCGGGGCAGAGGGCGGGGATTATACTAAGGGGTGACCGGGATGGAACTCATTATTGAAAATATCAGCAAGGATTACGAGAAAAAACGGGTGGTGGATTCCGTTTCGTTCTCGGTCGGCAACGGGGAGATTATCGCGCTTGTCGGGCCGAACGGATCCGGGAAATCCACGATCCTCAAGACGATTGCCTCGGTCCTGCGGCAATCGGCAGGTTCGATCTCGATTGACCGGAAAAATATCGATACTATCGATCCTGTGGATCTTGCAAAGATGATCGGCTATGTGCCGCAGCAGTTTACGTACACCCTCTATTCCACGGTCTTTGAAACTGTCCTTTTAGGGAGGCGCCAGCATATCAAATGGGCGGTCTCTGACGAGGAACTCTCGCGGGTGCAGCAATCTCTCGATGCTCTTGAGATGGGGCAGATGGCCGGGATGTTCATGGACCAACTATCGGGGGGAGAACGCCAGAAGGTCTTCATTGCCCGGGCACTTGCCCAGGATCCCCGGATCTTTGTCTTCGATGAACCCACCAGCGCCCTCGATATCCGGTACCAGATTGAGGTCATGGAGACTATGCGGAATATTACGCGGGAGCGCGGGGCGGGGATGGTCATCGCGGTGCACGATCTCAACCTCGCGTACCGGTATGCAGATACAGTCCTTGTGCTCAACCATGGGAAGATGGTAGGATATGGGAAACCGCAGGATGTCCTGACACCGGCATGCATCAATAAAGTATACGGTGTCGAGTCGTTCATCGTGGAAAACGAGTTCGGAAAGTTCATCGTGCCGTTCAGGGCGAACACTTCCCGATAAGTAGTTCCTGCCCCGGGAATGGTACAGGTCCGGGCGGATCAGCCCCTCAAAAGGAGAGGTTTTCACAGGTACATCGAACCCATCGGGACCGTCTTGCTGCTCCGGGTATCGATGACCATTCAGGTGACTTCGGAGTTTTTCTTAAGCAATAATTTCCCGAACTTAAATGCCCGAATTGCCAGTGAGCGTCTCTCCCTCGAAATAAAGTGTGTCCCCGGCTTTGATCATTGTCCCGGTATTTCCCACCTGGGTGAAGTTGATGCGGTTTTTACCCACGTCAGCCTTTGTCAGAGTTGTCTTATTCTCTCCTGAGAGGAACACAACCTGGATAGTGTTGAGTGACAGGGGATCTCCGCCAGCGTGATCGAAACAGGTGCGGTTCTCGAGAAGATTTACCCGGACCTTGAAGCTGGTCTGCGGGACCTTCCCGTAGGTGTCGCTGAACCCGCCGGCAAACGTGTTCACCACTGCCGCTATCATGACCGTGACAGCAAGCATGAGCATTACGCCGACTAAAAGCAAGGAGGAGCAAAACTATGAGCAAAAAACTTGTAATTGCTACGGTGTTGATCATAATGTTTGCAAGTCTGATCTTGATGAGTGGATGCACAAGCACCGAGTCTATGAGTAAGCTGGTAAGCACGCCAATCCCACAGATTACATGCGTCCCTATGCTCGGATACCATTTTCTAAATATATGCTGGATGTAGAGAGAAAGTGGTTTACGGAAACAAATATTCTAAAAACAGGCCGGGTTGCAGCAATAGTCTGGATTGTATTAATAATCTGGATTTTATATGCACTTTTTGTTTAATTCAAAAATAGCGCCCCTTCGTTCGCACTCTCACTCGCTATTGCTCGTTCGGGTCTATCGACCTCGTCTAACAGCGGATAAAAGGTTATTTCGTTCACCCAAATTGCTAACGCAACTTCTTTTATCCGCAATACGTCAGGCGAAATTGCGATTTGCAGTCATAGTCAAAAGTTTTAAATGATTATAAAATGTTATATATCATAATGAAAAATAACAGGTGATAATAATGGTTCAGGCAGTCGTGAATCTGGATGAGCACGATAATAGAATACTAAACATCATCAAGGGAAAATTCGGCTTGAAAAACAAATCAGAGGCAATAAGTTTGATAATAAAAGAGTATGAAGAGGAATTTCTGGAACCAGAACTTAGACCCGAATACATTGAAAAAATGAGACAGAGAGAGAAGGAACCTGCCGTCAAAGTGAAGGATTTCAGAAAGCATTTCGGATTGACATAGGATGTACGACTGTGAACTTAGAGAGTCCGTAGAGAAGATTTTCTTTAAACTCGCAAAGAAGAATCCTGAACAATTAGAGATAATTCACAAGAAGATCGAAGAAATAAAGTCGGGTCCACAGCATTATAAGAATTTGAGACGTCCTCTTCAACACTTAAAACGAGTGCATGCAGGTAAGAATTTTGTGCTTGTATTTTCTGTTGACGAGAATAGAAAAACAGTGATAATTCAGGACTACGACCATCATGATAATATCTATCGAAAGTGATGGACGAATTGCAACTCAAAATTCCTTCGGAATTTTGGTGCTATCGCACTCGCCTGACAGCGGATAAAAGGGAAATCACAGATTTCCCCAAATTGCCTTTGGCAACTTCTTTTATCCGCAAGACGTCAGGCAACATGCTCACCATATGCAAAAATCAGATTATAGTATTGAACACAACAATTAGAGGTTCTCACAGGTACATCGATCCCATCGAGACCGTCTTGCTGCTGCGGGTGTCGATCACCATCCAAGCGACCTCTGTTTCTTCCATCAGGGTCAGTTTCCCGAATTTAATTCCCGAATGATCATTCAGTGTATTCGTGGGTGTCTCCCCTTCGAGATAAAACGTATCGCCCGCTTTTATGGTGGTCTGGCTACTTCCCACCTGGGTGAAGTTGATGCAGTTCTTACCCATGTCAGCCTTTGTCAGGGTTGTCTTATTCTCTCCTGAGAGGAACACAACCTGGATAGTGTTGAGTGACAGGGGATCTCCGCCAGCGTGGTCGAAATAGGTGCGGTTCTCGAGAAGATTTACCCGGACCTTGAAGCTGGTCTGAGGAACCTTCTCGGAGGTGTCGCTGAACCCGCCGGCAAACGTGCTGACTACCGCAGCTATCATGACCGTGACAGCAAGCATGAGCATGACCCCGACTACCGGGGAGACCGCATCCTGCCGGAGACCGGGCCGTTTCAAACGATTACCACGTCCTTGTCGTAGATGATCTGCCCGCTCGGGGTGTGGATGATCTTGACGGTGACGACTGAGCCGGCCGGGAATTCAGTAGGGTCTTTGAGATTAACGCCCGGGAAGAGGTACTCCATGCCGGTATTATGCGGATCGTTGGGCCCGCAGTACTGCGCCGGGGTCACGATGATATCTCCCGGCCTGAACGTGGCTGATGCGTTGCCGAACCAGTTGGCATTTCCCTTATCGGAATCCTGCAGGGTGTCCGATTCAAACCGGTTCTTATCATTAATGAACAGCACTCCACTGTATTTATTGAGTTTATAGGTTCCCCAGTCATCATCCCCGCTGACGGCATACTGGCCGCTCAGGTTTCCCTTGACCGTGGTACCGGAAGGAGTCCGGTAATAGGTGATAATCTGGAGGTCTTTTGTGGCAAGGACATTGCCGCTGATGTGTTTGATGATGAGCGATGGCAGGGAATACCCACCATAATCCTTGGAGGCATAGATCGTGATATCGAGGATTGCGGAAGGAGCCTTCTTCCCTGTGCCGGAAAGGCCGCCGGCAGCTGCACTGACAATCGCCGCTATCATTACGGTGATGGCCAGCATCAGCATAACGCCGACAACCGGTGAAACTGCGGTATCCCTTCCTGTCATGGTTCTCCTGTTCTGTATTGTTATGTACAGTCTCCCTCATTAATACTTTTATTCATTTTTGTAGCATTGCATGCTCATTTTAGATTTTTGCTGTTTTGTGTGATTTTTTTAAGTGTAACGGAACATTTATTCCTGTATAAATTATTGTATAGGATAATTTTGTTGTTACAATAAGAAAAATTATTATTACTTTATGATTAACTATCAGACACAACCCTGTGCAGGTCCCGCTTCA
The DNA here is from genome assembly GCA_030651815.1 of Methanoregula sp. Classification (GTDB taxonomy): domain Archaea; phylum Halobacteriota; class Methanomicrobia; order Methanomicrobiales; family Methanospirillaceae; genus Methanoregula. Next base: position 520 of record JAUSBW010000093.1, on the reverse strand, counting down.
TTATGTATGCCAGAGTCATCAAAACGACAAGGCCGGGACCAATGCAGGGACAAGAGGAGTGGAATGAAAGACAGGTATGGACGTGAGGAAGGAGTCTCGGAAGTTGTTGGCAATATGCTGATGGTCGCACTGGTCATCGTCCTGCTCTCGGTCTTCTCGGCTGCGCTCTACACGTTTCTTCCCATGGATCGTGATCCCAGCATCTCGGTCATGCTCACCAATGACCGGCAGGATATCACGCTCTGGCACAAGGGGGGAGACTGGGTAAAAAGAGAAGATTTGACGGTGATTGTCGGTAATGAGACAAACCGAACACGATTCAGGAACGGAGATTTCACCCTTGTCCCTGCCAAGCCGGTCTTTGACCTCGGGAGCAATATTACCGTACGCATGCCGCACGGGCTTGAGGGGAACGAGACTGTGAAGCTTACAACGTCCCGCACCGTGATCTTTACCGGGAGGGTCGGCCTGTGAAAGACGATGCCGTGGCCCCGGTTGTTGCGGCGATGCTGATCCTTGC
>JAUSBW010000092.1 GCA_030651815.1 Methanoregula sp. | reverse complement strand
CCCGCCAGAGAACTCACCGGTAATAAGCGGGCGGATCCCCGGTGCCCGGCTGCTCGAGATCCCCGGAGCAGGACACGGGCTGATGTACCAGTTCCCGGACCGGTTCAGTGAGAGTGTGCTGACATTTCTGGATCGCTGAATCCGGTTATGAGATGAGGGAAGATTTCAATTCATTCAGTTAAAAAAAAGGAAACAAATCAAAAGAGGAGATAAAACAATTATGGAAGCAATTGAAGCCATTATGACACGTCGCAGTGTCAGAAAATTTGAAAACAGGTCGATACCGGATGAAGTACTGGAAAAGATCATCCGTGCCGGGACCTATGCCCCCTCCGCTCTCGCCCTCCAGCCATGGGCGTTTGTGGTGGTACAGGATCAGAAGTTTTTAAGTCGTGTCTCAGAGTTTTGCATACCCATCCTGTTGTCGCATATGAAAGGTGCCCATGACGGGTTGTCCGACCTGTTCCGCTCACTTCTGGAAAGCAAGGACTACTCTATCTATTACCATGCCCCGACGGTCATCATGATCATCGGCAAGACCACGAGCCGGTTCCGGGAGATCGATTGCTCCCTCTGCGCTGAAAACATGATGCTTGCTGCCCATGCGCTCGGTATCGGCAGCTGCTGGATCGGGTCAACGGATGTGGCGTATAACAACAAGGAACTCATGGCAGGATTCCGGATTCCCGATGGATACAGCCCGGTAGGCACTATTGCATTCGGGTACCCTGCAGAGACTCCCCACGCTGACGAGAAACACCCCCCGGTTGTTACGTGGATACGATAACTGCCTAAAAAAGGCGCTTTTGGGAGTGGATTCCCTCCAGAATAAGTGGGGCAATGCAGGGATCTGGAATGAGCAGTCCTCCGGATAAGCCCCTCTTTATACCCTCGGAAGTCAAGCAGGAAATACTGCCCTGCATGTATTACCGGGATACGTACCTTTTGCTAATGCACCAGAACGAAATACGCCATCGCAGTTGTCAGGAAGATCCAGCGGACGAGATTGCTGATATTTCACAGTTATAGATAATCTTTGCAATATTTTTTATCAGAGGTTCCGCAGTCTTTGCAGTATTCCTCTTTTGATTGGATTATACAAGTATCACTAGCCCATTGCTTATGCAGCTCATTATTACATCTGTTAGTCCCGCACATATTATTCAGTGCGACGAGGTCGCAGAGGCCGTCTGAACAGGACTCTCCGCCCGTGACTTTTATCCTGAAGATTATGTGAGTAGGTATAGGATCCAATCCCCTCTTTCTCATCAGCAGTCCGGCAATTCTTCCCGGATATCTGCGATTGCACAGCTGATTAAAACTGATCCTCCAAGCCGAGCAGAAACCCGGTGATCGGTATGATCCTGATCCTCACACCATCTTCAGTAACGGTCCGGAATGTGCTTTCGGTGATGATATATCCCTCATTCAGGTCGAATTTTTTGCATGCCATAACAAGACCGGCTATCTCCCGTTGCGCATTCCGTTCGTTTAAGTCATAACAGACCTGATATGCCCCGGTGATACCGGTGCCCTCCCTGACAATGAAATCGCATTCTTTGTCGTTCTCATTCAAAAAAAAGATGCTTTTTCCTCTTCGTACCAGTTCATTAAAGACCACGTTCTCATACAATCGCCCGATATTTTCCGAGAATGAGAACGAGACCGCATTCACAAAGCCGGTATCGATGGCGTAGTATTTTATGTCCGACACCAGCTGTTTTCTGAGCGAATAATTGAAGTTCCTCAGTTCGGAGAGCAGGAATACCTGCTTTACATAATTGATGTAATCGTCAACGGTCTCGTAGTTGTACTTCAGCGCCCTGCTGACACTGTGTATACTGTTCTGTTTTGTATCGTTTGTGAGAAGGTATTCGACCAGTTTTTTTAACATGTCAAAGTTCCTGAGCCGGTACCTTGCCAGAATATCCTTGAGCAGTATCGTATTGAAATACGACATCAGTTCCTCTTTTTTCAGGTCCTCTTCCACGGTTACGATCCGGGGAAACCCCCCGTATTTCAGGTACCCGGTAAACAGGCGGTTGATCGCGATCCTGTTTGCCGAATAATCGCTGATATTTTTGCATTCCATCGTATTGAAGACCAGGAATTCTTTAAACGTGAGGGGGTAGACCTCCAGCTGGAGGTACCTGCCGCTTATCGATGTTGCGATCTCGCCGGAAAGCAGCTTTGATGACGAGCCGGTCACATATATCTTCGCCTTGTGGAGTTCATGGGCAGTCCTGACCCATTTTTCCCAGCCTTCGACATTCTGCACTTCATCAAGGAAGAGGTACACCTCTCCGTCGGGGTTGATGTTCTCCCGGTAGGCGTCGAAGATCCTGTCGAGTGTCTTTGCATCCAGGTTGCCCGAGAACCGGGGGTCCTCGAAATTTATGTACACGAGCTGGTTTTTTTCCACATCGTTTGCAAGATCCTGCATCTCCAGTTTCAGGAGCGTTGACTTCCCGCTCCTCCGGATGCCGGTCAGGACAATAATCTCCCCTGATCTCCTGAAGAGCTTTAGTGTAGTGAGGTAATCCGTCCTCGGGACATATTCTTCAAAATTCCTGTGCCAGTAGTTCCAGTCACTGAGGATCTCTATTATCCCGAGTTTTGTGAGCTCCTGCATGACAGACAATAGGGGGGCTCCCTGTAATAAACTTATAGTATGATTGAAGTTTTTTGATTATTTTGTTAAAACATACTTTATGTAAAAGTACGTCCGGTAAATATCATCATCTCCGAAATTCCTTACCAAGATTACGAATCCGGAATACCCCATCCCCTTCCCGTTCCAGTCCCCCGCCACCAGATCAAAATTGCAACATTTATCAGCCCTCATACAAAGAAAACCTCTATTCGTTCTGTGGGGATCTGATGAAGGCGGAGATTTTTTCTATACTGGTATTCTTGTGTCTGGTTGCGGGATTTGTTGTGGTAGCCGGATGCACCGGCCCGGCGGGCGATACACAAATCGCCCAAATGAAGGGAGTCGCCACCCAGCTTACCGTGTCCATTGACGCGGGTCTTGAGGATCTCAAAGCAGGGATCCGTAACAACTCCCGTACCCTCTCGACTGCGGGCCTCGCGGGCGGGGAAGCAGAGAAGATCCTTGCTGAAAACCTCCTGCGCCATCCGTGGGCGTTCTCGTCGCTGGTCATTTCCAAAGAGGGGGTCGTTATGACCGCGGTGCCCGAAAATTACGCAGATATGGTCGGGATGGATTTGAGCTGGCAGCCGCAGGTCCAGAAAGCGAACACGGACCAGGTGTCTATCGTCAGCGGAGTCTTTTTAATGGCAGAAGGGTTCACCGGGATCTCGCAGAGTTATCCTGTCTTTTCTCCTTCATGGGAGTATCTCGGCTATACCGATATTACTTATGCGCCGGATGCGTTCCTCGGCAGGCAGATTCGGCCGGTGACCGATGGGACGGCGTATGATGTCTGGGTGACGCAGACAGACGGGACTGTGATCTACGACACCACGAAAGAGGAGATTGGCAAGAACCTCTTCTCCGACCCCTCCTATGCGGATCCCGCCCTGCAGGCGATATTTACCCGGATCGTGAAGGAACCGTCCGGTTCAGGGAAATACACCTTCCGGGACCGGGAATGGAACAGGAACGTGACCAAGACCGCGGTCTGGGACACTGCCGGGATTGACGGGGCCGTCTGGCGGGTGGTAGTCACCCTCGCCGGCAGTGAAGAGGGGGAGAAAATCGCAGACGTGACGACGCCCGTAGCAGGGACGACCGATGCCAGTTATGCAAATCTCACCGGTTTTGTTCAGGAAGCCGCCGCATATGCAAAGGAACACGGGAAGGAGGCCTCATTAAAAGCGTTCAATGACCCCAACGGAGCGTTCATCGACGGGGAACTCTACGTGTTTGCCTACGAGATGGACGGTACCGTCATCGCGCTTCCCTACCAGCAGGGCCTGCTCGGGACTGTCCGGACCGGTATCTCCGATTCCAACGGGGTTGAATTCATCGACGGGATGGTCGACGTTGCCAGGGAAGGCGGCGGCTCACTCTACTATATCTACCCGAATCCCAAAGACAACTACCGGGAGGAGTTCAAGCTCTCCTATGTCATACCTGTCAACGACGAATGGTTTGTCGGATCGGGGATCTACCTGCCCGAACTCCCCGCCGGTTTCAATGATACGGAACAGGACGAGCTCGTAAAACGGGTGAAGCATGCCCGGGATTATGCACAGGCGAACGGCGCAGACAAGTCGCTTGCCGACTTCAATGATCTTAACGGTGATTTTGCAGACGGGAGCCGGTATATCTTTGCCTACGGTTATAACGGGACAACGCTCTCACTCCCGTTCCAGCCTGAACTGATCGGTTCGAACCGGCTGGATTTCTCCGATGCGTACGGCGTAAAAATTCTCAATTGGGAGATCTCCACCGCACAGCGTGGCGGAGGGTTTGTGTACGTGCAGTACCTCAACCCGGACACCGGGGCCGCGGGCTTGAAACTCTGCTATGTTACGCCGGTGAACGATAAATGGTTCGTAGGATCCGGCATCTATACCGAGAGTCTGTGAGTGCCGGGTGGTACTCATCTTTTAATGAAGAGGAATTGTCACCTCAAATAGCCCTTTTTCCGGATTGAACGCTGCTGATGGAATGGAATCCTGTGGTCCGGCCGGACCATGCCACCAGTCGCATGACCCTTCATGTTCAAAACTGCAAAGGCCACGGATTCCTGATGTTCGCAGCGGATTATGTTATTCCGTTATCCCGCAATCAGGGTCATCACCAGCACGATGATCAGCATCGGTGGGATCACGTACCGGCACATCGGCAGTTCTCCAATTCTCCTCCGGTTCATCTTCGCCAGGTATCTGCAGGAACTATCCGTCTTCCACACAGCGGGGAACCGAGACCTCGATCCGCCATACATTCTGCACGGTCCCTTTCCCGCTGCAGGTTTGTGTCATGCAGGAACGGTTCATCGCGTTCCTGCAGTCGCAAAGATGAAAATAATCATGGTACCTGTTATATATTCTTTCAGACAAAGGGGGAAGTGTATGGCGATCGCTCCTCAAATCCGGTTTCTGGCGCTTACCCTGGCGCTCACGTTTCTTTGCTCTCCGGCTCTGGCCTGCACGAGTTTCATCATAACTCCCGGTGCATCGGCTGATGGATCGATGTACGTAGCCCACACGAACGACGGCTTTGGTGCCGGTGTTGTCGGGCATGAAGTACTCAACGAGAGTGCCCGGCTGGTCTATGTGCCACCGGCAGATCATCCCCCGGGTGCGAAGCGAGCGGTTTACTATGATCCCAATTCCGGGTCCGATGAACCTACCGGTGTCAAGGAGGCGCAGTCAAAGCCCCTTGCCTACATACCGGAAGTAGCACATACCTACGGGTATTTCACCGGCAGCTACGGGATCATCAACGAGCACCAGCTGATGAGCGGTGAAGTGACAACCGGAGCAAAAGTCCAGCCGTCGTCCGATCCGGACAACCGGATCTTTTACAGCTCCGAGCTCTCGAATATCGCACTCGAACGGTGCCGGACGGCGAAGGATGCCGTGATCCTTGTCGGCCAGCTCATTGACCAGTATGGCTATTATGGCACCGGCGAGACACTGCTCTTTGCCGACCCCAAAGAAGCCTGGGTAATCGAGATGTGCGGCGGAACGCCGGATGGCAGGGGCGGACTCTGGGTAGCACAGAAAGTCCCTGACGGGGAGATCTTTGTTACCGCAAATACCTTCCGGATCCGTGACGTGGTGCCGGGGAATCTTAACCAGATGTATTCTGCCAACCTCTTTATGGTAGCCAGGGAGAACGGCTGGTGGAATGAGTCTGTTGGCAAACTCGATTGGTTAAAGACCGTGAGCTACGGCGAGTACTCACACCCGTACTATTCTCTTGCCCGGGTCTGGAGCCTGTACAGCAGGGTAGCCCCCTCCCGTGACTTCTCCCCCTATGTAACCGACACGTACTCTAAGGAGTACCCGTTCTCTCTTGCGCCGGACAAGAAGCTCACCACTGCTGATGCGTTCGCCCTGTTCCGGAATCATTACGAAGGCACGGTCTTTGATCTCACCACCGGCCCTGCCGCCGGTCCGTTCGGCAACCCCTACCGCTGGCGGGGACCGTTCGATGACCACAACGCGTTTGCTTTTGGCGAGGTGAAACCGGGTTCATGGCCCCGCCCGGTCTCTGCGATGTTCTGCGGGTACAGTTACATCAACCAGGGCCGGAGCTGGCTCCCTGATCCCATTGGCGGCGTCATCTGGTTCGGGTTTGCCCAGCCGGCCGAGACCGTATATATCCCCTTCTACGCCGGGATAACGAGTGTTCCTGCCGAATGGTCCGACAATGATCGGTCCACGTTCAGCCGGGACTATGCGTGGTGGGCATTCAACTACGTGACCAACTGGGCGACGCTCAATTATAATGCCATGATTACCGATATCACGGCCCGGCAGCAGGCAATCGAGCAGCGTCAGTTTAACGAACAGCCGGTTGTCGAAGAGAACGCACAACGGCTCTATTCCACGGACGGAGAGGACGCAGCCCGTGCGTACCTTACCCGGTACAGTACGGCAAATGCCCGTGCGAACGCATATGACTGGTGGCAACTTTCAGACCAGCTTGTCGTGAAATACAGCAACATGATGATAAACGATTTTGCGAATGGCACAACCTACCTGACCGGTTATCCCTCCCCGTGGCTGCAGGAAAATGAATACCAGTACGGCCCGCGGATTTACCCGGATAAAGAGCTCCAGGATGTTGTCGGTCTTGCCTACGTGAACCGGACCGTATACACAACGCCCGGAAACGAACTCAACCTGATCAAGACGACCCAGCGGACGAATGAAACCGTACTCATCATTGAGATCCTTGAAGGTCGTTTCCCCTTAACTGCCCGGAACCTCACCCACCGGCTCTTAAAGACGGGATAATCAAAACCTTTTTTATAATCCGGATTTCCGGAGTAACCCATTGACAGGGATGATATCGAAGTGTATTTAAGATGCCGGCCACATTATTTTCATGAGGAATTTTTTAATTTCACAGACGGTGCGGTGAGGCTTTATGAAAGGGTTAGGATACATTATTGTCGGATTGTTTATCGTGATTGCTTTTGTCGTCGCGTGCGGGTGCACCGCAACGGGACCGGCAGCAGAAACCATACAAACAGGAGCAGCGGCGGGTCCGGCAACAGATGCCGGGCTCCGGATCATCACCGAGGAGTTCCCGCCATTCAATTATGCCGGACCGGACGGTACAGTGGCCGGGCAGTCAACAGATGTGGTCAACGGTATTCTCACCCGGTTAGACCAGAAGGCGGCAATCGGGATCCTGCCGTGGAGCGAGGGATACGAGCTCGCCCGTACCGGGCCCCGTTTGGCACTCTACTCTACCGGGCGGACCAGTGAGCGCGAGAACCTCTTCCGGTGGGTAGGGCCGGTTGCATCGTTTGAATACATGCTCTATGCAAAGAACGGGACCAATCTGCAGATCAATAGTCTCGAGGCGGCAAAAAAGGTCCGGAGTATTGGTGTTGTGAAAGATGACGTCCGTCACCAGTTCCTGCTGGAGAACCGGTTTGGCAATATCGCGACATGTTCAAGCGATGCCGGATGCCTCCGCAGCCTGATGGACGGTTCTACGGATCTCTGGCTCGGGAGCAGTGCGAGTGCGGTTGATATTGCCCGCAACGTTGGGATCGATCCATCCGCTTTCCGGGCGGTCTACCCGGTCAGAACCGTCGATATGTACATCGCGTTCAGCACTGACACTCCCGACAGCGTAATCAAAAACTGGCAGGACGCTCTTGACGCCATGAAACGGGACGGGACGTTTGATGCCATCCGGAAAAAGTACGGGTTGACTTCCGCTCCGGTTGCGGTGCCGGCATCGGCCGGCGCACTGGCAGACCTGTCACTCAATACCATGATTGCGGAAACTAATGGCCAGCTGAAAGTCATCCTCCGGCCGTACGAGGTGCTGGCAATAACTACGGATGTGCAATCCGGTACATGGGAGAATATCCGGCCGCTGCTTGCAACTCTCGAAAGAAATGAGCCGGATGCCCGGACCTGGTACGCACTTCCAGACGGCTCATATTATACCGTGGTTGACGGCCTTACCAGCGCCAACCTCAAAAGCCGGTCCTATTTCCCGGTCGTGCTTGCCGGCAACGAGTCGGTCGGTACGGTGGTTGTGAGTCATTCCACCGGGAAAAATGCCGGGATCATTGCCGTTCCTGTAAAGAATCAGGGTACCGTGACGGGTGTGCTGGGAGCATCGGTATATCTTGATACCCTGACCGATACGCTCCGGGGAGAGATACCGGAGCCGTTTGTGTTCTACGCGATCGATTCCGAAGGTAAATTCGCCCTCCATTCGGACAAGGGGCAGATATCACGGGATATTTCAACGATCGGGGCGGACACATCGTTCGGGAAAGCAATCGCCACGATAAGAACGCAGGATTCCGGGACGGTGGAGTATGACGACGGGGGCGTTTCTTATACAGCCCGGTTCCGCTCATCGCCGCTGACAGGATGGCGGTTAGCGGTTGCCTGGCCGGAGGCCGGCAGTACACCAGCAGCACCCTGAACCTCTCTCCCCGATATTTTTTTAAGCCCCGGTTCGTTTCACCAGACCAGCCCCCCGAAGATACAATAAAGTCTGGAAACAGAGATCGTGTCATGACCCGGATTCCGTATAACACGATACCTGTTGACGATGTCTCTCTCGCGTACAGTGAGTTTGGTTCAGGATATCCGGTTATTTTCATCAACGGCTTGGCGTCCACGATGGATATGTGGAACCCGCCCGTTCTTTCAAGGATTTCTGAACACTTCCGGGTGATCATCTTCGACAACCGGGGCACGGGGTACTCCAGCTCGTCGGACAAACCATTTTCCATCCCCCTGCTGACCCGGGATACGTCATACCTGATGGATGCTCTCGGCATCTCCTCTGCACATATCCTCGGGCTGTCCATGGGGGCGTCTGTTGCACAGGAATTTGCCATGAGTTTTCCGGAAAAAGTCAACAAACTCATCCTGGTTGCCGGTGAATGCGGGGGACCTGAATCAGTAAGGATGCAACCGGCAATCCAGGCGCAACTCATGGATAAGAGCGGAACGATTCAGGACGTGGTCAATCGTATGTTTTCCCTGCTCTTTCCTCCATCGTGGCTGGCCACCCATGATCCATTTCAGTATTGCCCGGAGGTATACGAAACCACGAGCGATGAGAGTGTGGCACGCCAGGCTGCTGCGTTCTTCGCATGGACCGGATCGTTTGGCCGGCTGGGGGACATCCGTTCGCCAACGCTTGTGATCACCGGAACAGATGACGTAATCGTCCCGCCAGAGAACTCACCGGTAATAAGCGGGCGGATCCCCGGTGCCCGGCTGCTCGAGATCCCCGGAGCAGGACACGGGCTGATGTACCAGTTCCCGGACCGGTTCAGTGAGAGTGTGCTGACATTTCTGGATCGCTGAAT
>JAUSBW010000089.1 GCA_030651815.1 Methanoregula sp. | reverse complement strand
TTTGCGTGTACCAGTGAATCATCGAGAGAGAGGCGGGGGATGTCGGTTTCCATCACCATCCGGGCCGGGAGGGAGAGGTTGATCATCGTGCCTACACCGAAAGCATCGAGATCGGTTGCCAGCACTGAAACACCCTTCTCCCGTGCATCCTTTATGACTTGTTCGCTCACCTGGGCCTTGTCGGCAATGATGAGGGCCGCAATGCCCGAGGCAATCAGCGCACGCTGCATCGGCTCGTTATCTCCTGCCACCGCGATGTCCCTGTGTGTCAGTTTCTTTGAGCTGACCGCAGGTGCATCGATCGCAATGGATACCCGGCCTTCAAGTGTTTCTGCTGCTCTCACCACTACGCGGGCGCTGAGTATCCGGGCAAGGGTGTCGAGAGGAAGAGGTATGATAGCGAGTTCTCCGATTTTCAGCCGCTGGACATAGGCCTGTGCAAGCCCGTGCTCCCCCACAATTCCCAACAGCCTTCCCTCCCCATCGGTGACAGGCACATTCCTTATATCGTGAGTATCCATAAGGGCGGCGACATCAACGGTAGGCACATCCTGTGTCACGCTGATACGGTGGATAGCAAGATCGGAGACGCGGGGTTCTATGCTGTCGATAAGAACCGGGGGTTTGATGCTGAATGTCTCAAGCGCAAAACAAGTCTCTGCATTCAGTTCTCCGCATCGGGCAGCTATATACCGCCCCGGTTCAGCGTGGTTTAAAAACGCAGCATATCCTGTCACGCTCGCGACAGAGTCCGTATCCGGCTGCCGGTGACCGATGATTATCACTTTTTTCATTGCACTCCCCCCATTATTCGATCCTTTTCACTAGTATTGCGGGATGGTGAATAATTAATGTCGCTCATAAAAGCAGGTTACTGTTAAAGACAGTGTAAATGCATTTCTGCGGGATTTTTCTCATACCGCACTCCTGACGCAACTGTATACCCGGCAGAAAAAAATCTCCAATAAATTATAAAAATAGTTTTTTTTAAAATACGTGCTTTCTTCTTCCGGAATTATTTCGTTAACATTATCATGCGTGGAACTAATATCACAAAATTCACCATCCTAAATGTCAATTTTGGGATCATAAATGGAAGATATCCGCGTACGGTTCTTAGAATAGGGGGGAGAGGTGACTCTTCCTCCTTATTCGGCGAGCCATATATTGGTTGTGTCCAATGATCGGCTAAGATAATCATCTTTGGGATGATCTCATTGTTAGTTCAAAACAAAAAGGAGACCACCCCAAATGGAAATTATA
>JAUSBW010000084.1 GCA_030651815.1 Methanoregula sp. | reverse complement strand
TTGCCTTAATACCGGGAATTTTGACGTTAGACAATTACCGGGATTGAAGCAAATATATCCTGCACTCAAAGATGTCCACAGCGTTGTTCTGCAAAACTTACTATTTCAAGCGAGAGATAACATCAAAACATTGGCAAAACTGAAATCGAAAGGTAAACGGGTAGGCAGACTACGCCACAAGCCGGTCAGAACAATGGTCTACGAGCAGACGGGATACAAAATCGTTGGTAACAAATTGACTCTTTCGAAAATCGGTGAAATGCCAATAGTCATCACCCGACCAGTACCGGGAGTAATCAAGCAGGTGGTACTGAAATTCACACGGACGCACAAGTGGTTTGTGTCGGTAATATCAAGAACGCCTGACGAGCCGATCATCAGAGAAGGGACAAGAACTATTGGCATTGATATGAACCTCGTCAACTTCTCCACTGACACTGACGGCAAGGTATTTGAGCACCCGCATAACGTGAAGAAAGCGGCTCGCCAATTAGGACGGGCGCAGCGAAAAATGAGCCGTAAGATCAGGGGTAGCCACAACCGAAGAAAACAGAGATTGAAAGTTACCCGCATCCATGAAACGGTTGAAAACCGTAGAGATGATTTTCTGCACAAGTGGAGTAACCATTACGTTCAGAACTACGACAGGATATCGGTTGAAAAACTGAACATCAAGGACATGCTGGAAGGACGAAAATCCCGTGGAATGAACAGCAACACTTTAGATGCGGCATGGGGAAAAGCACGAACATTTCTGACATACAAGGCTGAAAGAGCTGGTTGTCAATTCGTTGCAGTCGATCCGGCATATACTTCGCAAGATTGTTTCCGGTGTGGGACCAGAGTCAAAAAGGAACTGTGGGAACGGACACATATTTGTCCGTCTTGCGGTTACACTGTAAATAGGGATTTGAATGCCGCCTTCAACATTAGAAAAAGAGCATTCTCTGTAGGGTGGGGCACACCCGAATCTACGCTCATGGAAACCTGATCCTCTGTTCCAGTCAATGTACTGGGATACGTTCAGGTCGATGAAGTGAGAAT
>JAUSBW010000083.1 GCA_030651815.1 Methanoregula sp. | reverse complement strand
GATAATCAAGTGACATTGGAAGAGACCCCAAAAGACAAGATTGTAAGAAAAGAAAACGCGCAACTGAAAAAGAAGGAAATATGAATGCCAACAACATACTGGAAGCCCCATCCTTTAGGGTGGGGAGACCTCAATTCACTTTGCTGGTTTCCCGGCAAGCTTGATGCCATAGGCAAGGCCGAGCACCACGAGGAATGTAAGGATGGTACCGAATACTATTGCAACCAGACCTCCCAATGGTCCCATGGATTCATCCAGCGAGTAGTCCGGCATTGGTGAATCGTACGCAAATCTGCCAGCAGTTTCCTCATGGACCTCTGCATCTTCCGGTGTTGCACCAGTCAGCTCTTTCTGCCCCTGCACAACCAGTGCGGTGCTTTCGAGGCCATCCGGATCCCCGGATGCCATGAATACTGCAACAAATCCGATAAGAAGGGCAATGACAATGCCCACGATGATGAATGTCTTGTTGTCCATCATATTGATTTCGCCCCTGCCGGAGTTTTGACTCCCGTGTCCACCAGATCCGGCCTTGCTGTGGTGATCAGGTAGATGGCTGCCACCGTCACGATCCCTTCAATCACCCCGATGATTGCATGGTAGATGCCCATCGCAATCAGGCCTTCCGTGAAGGGGAACGTGCCTGCAAGAAACATCTCAACAGCACACGCGAGTGATGGGATCAGGCAGGCAAGCCATGCGGCAACGAACGCAGAGATTGGCATGCTCTTTGTTGCACCCATCAATCCTTTGAAGGTGTAGAAACCCACAAAGCCGCCAATGACTCCCATATTGATGATGTTGGCGCCCATGGTCGTGATACCGCCATCGCCAAACAGGACTGCCTGCACGATGAGCACCAGCGTGAGGATGAATACTGCAGCAAACGGGGAGCCGAGAATGATTGCGGCAAGCGCTCCGCCAACCAGATGTCCGCTTGTCCCCATCGAGACAGGGAGGTTGAAGGACTGGAGAGCGAAAATAGCAGCTGCAAGCACTGCAACGAGCGGGAGTTTCTCTTCGTTGAGATCTTTTCGTGCCCACCTGAGGGCAAGCGCTATGAATACAAGGGCGATGATCCAGTAGATCGCGCCTTGCCAGATGGGAATGAATGCGTCAGGAATGTGCATGGGTTCACCACAAAGGAATTATTACAATTATACTTTATTGTAACACTAGTGGTGAGATAAAGGTTTTTATTTTGGTATCGGGTTTGAAATATTTTGCAATGTGATTGAGGTTTTGCGAACGAAATTGTATTTTCTTGAAAAAGAATCATACGTATTTTGTGGGTATTGTTCCGGAACCGGGGATTGATCTTCTTACTATTGGCCTTTTCTTCTCCGGTCAACTTTTTTTTCTTCCCCGTCGGAAAAAACAGGCTCGTATTCGCATTCCAGCCGCTTTTTTCCTGTGAGGATGACCTGAAATGAGGGGCAGAATTATCTGGGTTTTTATGGGCTTTGGCAGGGATTTGGGCAGGTCGTTTCCTTGCGTATTCAGGCAAACCGGGTGAAATTCAGAGGATTTTTGTATCGTGAACAAATCCGGGCATTTTAAGGGTTTTCCGGGTCGGGATTGGGGGAAAAGGGGGCCATGGTGGGGAGATTTTGGGTGCAGTTAGCAACCATTGCCTATGCAGGATTTAAAAAAATCCATCAAAACCATTATCAGATTCACTATACCACATTTGAGTACAGGAGTCAGGAAAATGCCCGCGAAAAAATTCAAGCCCGAAGATGTGATCGGGAAACCCTACCAGCGGGGAATGCTCCCGTACGGCGGTGCGGTTACCCGGGGTAAGATCTCATCTGCGATCGATGAGGAGGAATACCTCAAAACCATGAAGCGGCTCAAAGCAATCACCCCATGAAAGCCGCTCTTTTTCTCGATACTACCATATTCTTTCAGTGTATCGAACACCCCCAGAACGTGACGATTCTGGAACATGCCATGAACATGGATTACCAGATCAGAACTTCTATCTCGGTTCTTGGCAAGGCACTTGCCCGGATGCTTTGTCGGGGTCATGCGAGACTCCCTATATAATGGAAACTGAAATGATCTGGCATCAGATCCTGATGTGACGTCAAGTATTTGCAAGGTTGGCGGTAGGTTAGTGTCTTGACACTCCCACGACTAAAGTCGAGGGATTCTCACTTCATCGACCTGAACGTATCCCAGTACATTGACTGGAACAGAGGATCTGGTTTCCATGAGCGTAGATTCGGGTGTGCCCCACCCTACAGAGAATGCTCTTTTTCTAATGTTGAAGGCGGCATTCAAATCCCTGTTTACAGTGTAACCGCAAGACGGACAAATATGTGTCCGTTCCCACAGTTCCTTTTT
>JAUSBW010000077.1 GCA_030651815.1 Methanoregula sp. | reverse complement strand
TCGCGAAAAACAGGGAATAATTCCAGGTTTTTTCACATTTTCACGTCAGAAAATGAGAGGTCATATTTAGCCGTATTTGGGTGGCCGATTGACCATAGAAACGGGCTGGGGCAGGCTGAAATGAACAGAAGGCCTGTTTTGGCGGACCACCCTCCGACGATGTGAGAATATTCCTGTCGATGAACGCTCGAAGACCAGAGCACCCCCACGCCGGTATCGCCGAAGGCCTAGTGCCAGGAATCCGACGGGAAGCGAAATGACCCCTCTCCGACGGGGGACCCTCTCCCGGAACCAGCAAGATCCTGAAAAAAGTGCGTAATTCAGCGAAAATGGATGTAAATTCAATTTTTATTGCCCGATAAGGCTCCTGATTCCGGAAAATCACGACGGAAAGCCGGATGTGCGCAATTAGGTGCAATTGGATGGGCGAACGGTTGACGGATGGGCTGAAGTAGGTGGAAAATGAAAAGAAGGCCTGTTTTGGGGCTCGGAATGAAGGCTCCTCACGTCGGACATCGACGTTAATTTAACGATATCTTCCGGACCCCCTGTTCATATAAAATATCCAGGAGTTTTCGATCGAACAGGGGGTGATATGAGCTTAAACGGAGCCCGATTTGGGCTTTGTTTGGGAATTTTAAGGGAATGGGGGCCGTGACGTGCCCGGATTGGAGACGTTGTTAAGTGCTTAGAAAATTGGGGTTTTGGGGGGTGTGAGTAAGGTGGGAGCGAGGGTGAACTTTTTATTTCAGGGTTCACTTGAAATTTTTCACGCAGGGTCTGCTCAAAAGTTTTCAATCAAAGTGTGGTTGAAAATTTTCTGGCAAGGTCCGGTTGATCGATGCGCGACTTTCAAGCAGGGTCCAAGGGGTCGATTGAAATTTTCCGGGCAAGGTCCGTTTACATTTTTTCAGTCAAAGTCTGCCTGGAATTTTTCAATCAAGATCCGATTACAAATTTTTTGGCAGGGTCTGCTTAATTTCTCCGGGCTTGGCCCCCCGTTCCTGCTGAAGCCCTGGGGGCGGGCCGGATCTAGCGAGCGCGGTGCAGCTGGGGGCCGGGTGAGATTTGGGTGTTTGGCCGAGTGCCATGATGGTGGGTTTCGGACGTGCACTTACAATTACAAGAAGAGTGCCGATGAGATCGGGACCGAGCTCGTGTTCTTAAAGACCGGCAAGACGAAGCCCTATGCCTTCTTCGAGGAGCAGTTACGCGAGGTGCAGGAGCAGATCCCCCGGGAGTTTGCGATGATGAATGCTTCCTATGAGTACGGGGATTTCCCGGCCCGGCCTTCGCAGCGGGAGTGTTTGAGCTGCCGGTTTGCGAGGGTTTGTCCGGACTCTGCGATTGTGATAACATGATGACGTGGCGGGGGGAACCTGTACCGAACGGGGATACCACATCACCGGGATAACCGGGGGGTAGTGAAAGAAATTCCCGTATGACAGCAATTTCAATGTTCAAAAAAAATTGAAAATCCGGATTAAAATTGATCCAGACTTACAAGAGTCGATTGCATAGCCCTCAGCTTAAGGAATTAAATCACATTTTTACCTCGTGCGGGATTACTGCCCTGTAATAAATTTTCGTCATTATAAAAAGGTATATATAGTCGGCGCGCTCGCTTCGCTCGCAAAAAACGAGTATGCCCAAACAAACAAGGCATTTAAACAAAACCCCGCAGGTTTTGAGGGGTGAATTACCCCCACCGGAAAAAATTCTCGAACTTGCACGAGGTTGTGGATTTGTTGAGAGATTGAGAAAACTGCATCCAGCACTCCTTTTGTATACTTTGGTATTTGGCGTGAGTGCCCACCAACATCCGATGGTCAGTGAGATCCACAGGAAGTACAAATCTATGGATAATAGCCGAGATGAGGACGACAAGATTCGTCAACAAAGTCTGTCGAAACGGATGGATGAAACAATGGTTGAGTTTCTCTCTCAAGTATTTTTGGCTTGTATTGACCATATGAGTTCAACCAGTTCTGCAGAGTTACGCGACCATTATAAGGCATTCCAGACGATTTATATTTTAGACAGCACGATTATTCGCTTGCACGCGAAACTTGCTGCCCTTTACCCCTCAACCCGGTCTCGAATTGCAGCGGGGGGTATGAAAATATCCCTCCTTTTTAATGCAGTTTCTCATGGTCCGGAGATGATAACCATTGTCTCAGAAAGAGTCCATGATATCAAAGCGTTAAAAATCGGTCCTTGGATAAAAGGTTCTCTGATTCTCATGGATTTGGGATACTACTCTCACTGGAATCTGAACAAGATCGTTGAGTACGGCGGTTCGTTTGTAGTTCGTGCTAAAAAAACCGCTAAACCTGTGGTGATTTCTGTCATTTCTTCTTTGAGTGCTGATAATCCTCTGGTCTCAGGTTCCATCACCCTTTGGGAATACCTGGATTCTATCCCTCAACAGGGGATAATCGATCTCTTTGTTCAGATCGGGTTTAAGCGCAGAAAGTATGGAAAAAGACAGCGACTTGATTCAAAAATAATTCGTG
>JAUSBW010000109.1 GCA_030651815.1 Methanoregula sp. | reverse complement strand
ATGCGGCCCTGACATCGTGCTGTTACGCAAGTATCTCACCCGCCACCTTAAAGAGACCGGACTCCACTGCGAGATCTGGATCTACACGCTGCATTATGGATTCAGCTGCTTTGAAGTACTGATGGACAGCATCCGGGAGATCCCCAAACTCTCGCTTTTCAAAATCGTTCGCAATGTCGGCGGTGCGGTATGATCCCGCAGCAATCGTTTCACGCAGCAAAGAACCGTTGCACGAAACTGCTTGAGTCACGGGGCTACGAGCCGGTCCAGCCGGTTACGGACAGTCATCTCTCCCGCATCATCCCGCTCCACCTTGTCGGGATGAAAGGCGACTACGAGGCCCTCTGCGTAAAGGTCCGGCTGGCACAGGGAGTCGTGAGCCCGGTGTATGTCGAATCGTTCTGCAGGTTTGATATCTGCCAGTTCCGGTCCCTGCTCATGATGTCACCGGGGGATATATTTCTCCGGTGCGAGGAATGGGTTGCGTCGCCGAACGGATCAATCCATTGTTTCGAAGTAATGCCTAACGAGATCCGCGAGGTGGCAGCCTATGCCCGGTGAAGAAGGTAAGTCGGGAGTCACGACCGAGAAGATCGAGAACATCCCGCTCTACCTGATCCCGAAAACGATTGCAGACCAGATCCGGAAGAAGGGCAAAGCGGTTTTCCAGATCATGGTTGAGAAGACGTTTCACAATAGTTTTACCATTATTGTCGGGACGGGTGACAACTATGCCCTGCAAGATGATCAGGAAGCCCCTGCCCGGACAGACGGTGATGGGCATGGCTGATCATTATTTTTTGAGTACGGATGGAAAGTCAGGGTGTGGGTGGTGACTCGTGGATGGATTGCTGCGCGAGGCAATTGCCAGAATAGCCGGGCCCGGGCAGGTCGTCGAGGTCCGTGCCCTCACCGACCAGTACACCCACAGCGGGTACTTCAGCGATCATGATGCCCTCGTCCGTTCAGTAGAGCCGCTCGATGCCGATGGTTCGGTCCACGGCATCTATGTCACGTTAAACGAAGTGAACCCGGCCCTGCTCTCCCGCAGGGCGAACCGGATCAAGATGCGGCTCGGTAAGAAGGACAGCACAACGAGCGACGCGGATATCCTGCGCCGCCGCTGGCTGCCCATCGACATCGACCCGCTGCGACCGAGCGGCGTGTCGAGCACGGACGAAGAGCACGGGCTTGCGCTCGCGAAAGCCGATGAGATTGCCCGGTGGATCGCCGGGCTCGGGTTCCCGGACCCGGTCCGGGCCGACTCCGGCAATGGGGCACACCTGCTCTATTGCATTGACCTGCCGAACGATGAAGCGGCAACAGCGCTCGTGAAGGCGTGCCTCACGACGCTCGATGTGCTCTTCTCGGATGAGCGGGTGAACGTGGATACGGCGAACTTCAACGCGGCCCGCATCTGGAAACTCTATGGTACAGTCTCGCGGAAAGGAGACAACACCCCCGAACGCCCGTACCGGCGGAGCCGCATCCTCTCCGCCCCTGCTGAGATGGCGGTTGTGAGTCCGGAGCAACTCCGCGATCTCGTGGCACGGCTCCCGACCGAACAGCAGGCACAGCAGCCGACCGCAGCGAAGGGCAAGGGCTTCGACTTAAGCCACTGGCTCTCCGATCACGGGGTTGGCATGCGGTCCGAAAAACCGTACAGCGGTGGCACGCTCTACATTCTCGACCAGTGCCCGTTCTCATCGGCCCACAAAGACGGGGCGTTTGCGATCCAGTTCGGAAGCGGGGCGATCTTTGCGGGATGCAAGCATGCATCCTGCGGCGGTGGTACCCAGCGGTGGCGGGAACTCCGCGAGCAATTCGAGCCGGACCGTGCAGCGAAGCGGAAGGACTGGGAGCAGAAACAAAAAGGCTACCGGAAGGACCGGGCAAAGGCGAAAGCGGATAGTGAAATTCAACCGGACCCGGGCCCGGCTACGGTGCCGGTAAATTCTGATATCCGGGCGGCTGCCCTCGAAGTGCTGGAGCACGGCGACCCGGAAGCCCTGATGCTGAAGGCATTTGCCCAGGAGCATGTCGGCGATGAGATTCTCGCCCGTTGCATGATCCTCTCGATGGCTTCGCAGGCCGTGAAGAACTCGGACGGGCTGCATGTCTCCGTGACCGGGGATTCCGGCAAGGGCAAGACGCACGCCTTCAAGAAAATGATGCGGCAGGTCCCGGACCGGTATAAAGTGAAAGGCACGGTGAGCAACAAGGCGCTCTATTACATGAAAGATCTCAAACCCCGCACCGTGCTGATGAGCGATGATACTGAGCTGTCGGATGGCATCCAGGAGATCCTGAAGTCCGCGACCTCGAACTTCCATGAACCGATTACGCACACGACGGTCACAAAGGACCTGACCTCGCGGGTCTGCACCATTCCCGAGCAGTGCGTGTGGTGGATTGCAAAAAAGGAAGGGACCGGTGACGATCAAGTGATGAACCGGATGCTCACCTGCTGGATTGATGAGTCTGCCGGGCAGGACGCCCGGGTACTTGCGGCAAAGCAGGAACGGGAGATGCTGGACCCGGACACGTTTGTTGATGAGTCCACTGAGCTTGTGACCTGCAGGGAAATCTGGGAGATCCTGCACGAGCAGACGATCTGGGTGATCATTCCCTATTCGAAGCGGGTACGGTTCAATGCGATCTGCAACCGGCGCAACCCGGACATGCTCTATGACCTGATCAAGAGTCACGCGGCACTCTTCTTCATGCAGCGCCGGCAGAAGACGAGCGAGGACGGGACGCTCTGCGTATATGCGAACGAGGCGGATTTTGCAGCGGCAAACGAGGTCTTCACGCTCCTGAACGGCACGGCGGGAGGGCAGGAATCGAAGATGACGAAGAAGGAGTCGGACCTGCTCGTGTTGATCCACCGGTCCGATCGCTCTGAATTCACCATCCAGGATCTCCAGGAACTCACGGGCTGGCCCTACATCAACATCTACCGGGCGCTGAAGGGTTACGACAGCCGGGGGAAGAATTACTCCGGGCTGCTGGAGAAGTGCCCGGCTCTCTCATTTACAGACCGGACCATTATGGTCAGCGATGAAGATGGTGTTTCTGTCCGCCGCAGGACCGAAGCGTTTGCATGGAGCCGGGGACTGTACCTGCACTGGATCTATGGCGGTGCATGCTGGCTCGACCGGGACCTGAACGGCGGAAATAATGATGGCCCGGGGTCAGTTACAACATTACCGCATGTTTGCGGCATAATTACTGCAACTGCTGAAAACCAAAACGGACCAATTTCTGTTTCCGGATCTCCTGATTACTTAGATTATAATAATAATTCTGTACTAAGAGACGGCCATTTACAGCAAAAAGAGAATACTGCTACACGGGCAGAAACTCAAACAGAACCCTGTGTGCAGATTACTCACTGTGTCCATGATTTCCAATCTGCTGCAAAAGAAAAGCGTTCTCAACAAATTTCTGCGCAATCGGGAAATAAGATGCCAGAGCGGGCTCCGATGTCTTACAGCACGTGCAGTAAACCTCTTGAATTACTGCTGAATTCGGAACCCTCTGTTGTAAACAAGGATCAAAAGCGATCCATCCGGGCCAATGATTACAAAAAACTCGTGACCCCGGAGCCGAAGACCGCGTGTTATGTTTGCGGAAAGAAAGGCTCCTGGTATGTTGAGAAACTTACCAAAGAGCGTCGGGCCCGGTCTAAAGATCAGCAGGATGCCCGGCGGGTGTGCCGGTCGTGTTACAATGAGGCGGTGAAATTTGAGCAGGTGGCCTCGGTCCCGTTGCCCGGGACCGTGGTTGTTTCCCGGTGTGAGCGGGTGACGGCGGATGTGGGGAAGTGCTCTATCTGTGGGCTGGTCAAAGCCGAGTGGATTGACAGGGAATCCGGTGTGAAGCTGTGCGAGCATTGTTATGGGAGAGGTGTGCGGGAGGATGCACGGGAGGCGGGGGTGGTGTGACCGTCCCGCCAGCCCTGCTCTCGCACGAGAGCACCGAGCATTACACCCCGCAGTACATCCTCGATGCGGTGATCTCCTGCATGGGTGCAATCGATCTGGATCCGTGCAGCAACAGCCAGGAGATCCCGAACGTACCGGCAGCGAGATCGGATATTTCATTAACTATATTTCATCCCCCGTCGAATCTCACCAGTAACAGTCAATACACATCCTCATCCCGTGACCCCCCATGACCCCAATGAACAACCATATCGAGAACCGGCTCTGGGCCGCAGCCGATCAGCTCTGGGCCAACTCAAGCCTCAAACCCTCAGAGTATTCAGTCCCGGTCCTCGGCCTTATCTTCCTCAAATACGCGGATCACAAATTCGGGAAGGTCGTGTCCGAGATCTCCTCGAAATATACAACATCAAGCCGGAGAGCCCCGTCGAAAATTGATTATCAGGATCGAATCGGGCTCTTCATTCCCGATACAGCGAGGTTCACTTACCTGCAGAAACTTCCCGAGGGCGACGATATCGGCAAGGCCATCAACGAAGCGATGAAAGCCATTGAGGCGGAGAACGAGGATCTCAAAGATGTTCTGCCGAAGAATTACCAGAAGATCGACAACCCGACTCTCTTCGAGCTCCTCCGCGTCCTCTCCTCGATTCCCAATGATCTCGAAGGCGACGCTTTCGGAAAAATCTATGAATATTTCATCGGCAAATTCGCCATGAAGGAAGGGCAGAAGGGCGGAGAGTTTTTCACACCCACAAGCTTGGTCAGGCTCATTGTCGAGGTCATCGAACCCTACCACGGCCTCATCCTCGATCCTGCCTGCGGGTCCGGGGGTATGTTCGTGCAGAGCGCCCGGTTCGTGGAGAATCACAAGAAGATGTCCTCATCGGAGATCTCGATGTACGGCGTGGAGCGGGTAGCCGAGACGATTCGGCTCTGCAAAATGAATCTTGCAGTGCATGGCTTATCCGGTGATATCCGGGATAACAATACCTACTACGAGGACCCGCATAAGAGCGTTGGCAGATTTGATTTTGTGATGGCCAATCCGCCGTTCAATGTCTCCGGTGTAGACAAGGAGCGGGTCCGCGAGGACAAGCGTTTCTCCCTCGGTGTGCCATCGACCGACAACGCAAACTATCTCTGGATCCAGCAGTTCTACCATGCGCTGAACGATCATGGCCGGGCCGGTTTCGTCATGGCAAACTCGGCAGCAGATGCCTGGGGAGCCGAAATGGAGATCCGGAAGAAGCTGATCCAGATCGGCGCAATCGATGTAATGATCAGTATCAGCCCGAACTTCTTCTACACCGTTACTTTGCCCTGCACGCTCTGGTTCTTCAACCGTGCGAAACCGAAGACCGCCCGGAAAGATTCGGTGCTCTTCATCGATGCCCGGAATACTTTCCGGCAACTGGACCGGGCTCACCGGGACTTTGAACCTTCACAGATCGAGTTCATCGGAAATATCGTCCGGCTCTATCGCGGAACCGCACCGGAATCGATCTGCGGGAGTGCCCCGTTGATACAGGAGCAATTCTCTGATGGTTCATATCACGATGTTGCCGGGCTCTGCAAGGTTGCATCGCTTGCCGATATCGAGGCACAGGGCTGGAGCCTGAACCCCGGCCGGTACGTGGGTGTTGCGGCCCGGGTGGAGGATGACGGGGATTTCTACGAGCGGCTGGAATCTCTCGATGAGGAACTGGAGCGGCTCAATGCAGAGGCCCGCGTGCTTGAGGAGCGGATCGGCGAGAATGTGGGGAAGATCCTTGACCGGACAACAGTCCAGACAGTGTCTGGAAAATAGTCTCGACAGTGTCGAGACAATTGTCTACACTGTGTGTAGATAATTATCCACTCAGTGAGTGGACAATTCTGATACAGACGGAAACGATGACGGAATAGGAAAATACCAACGGAGATGATCTGATGAAGAAAACGGGGAAAATTCCAAGAGCGATCAGACAAAAAAACGCCATGTATGTAACGGTCACGGTACTATGAAGCGTCAACAGCGTGTTCCCAAAAAAAGTAATGATACCGGTACTCCGGAGCCATCACATCCGGTTGCAGGAGAACCGGAAGTTATGGATCTGCCCTCACTGGTCCGGAGGATTGCGGATATCCACTATCATCTCGTTGAACACGCAACAAAAGCAGTGAATGTGAGCCTGACTTTACGCAACTGGCTCATCGGTCTCTGTCTCCAGAACTATGAACTTGAAGGGAGAGACCGTGCTGCGTATGGAGACCGGTTATTTTCAACACTTTCCAATGATCTTACTTCACGCGGGGTATCAAATTGCAGCCCTCGCCAGCTGTACCGGTATCGGGATTTTTACCTCGCGTATCCCCACATTGTGGGTACACTGTACCCACAATTACAGAATCTGCTTTCGGAAAAGGAGGGCTGTCAAGAAATAGTGGGTACACTGTACCCACAATCCGGGAATGGTTCACAGGATCTTATTTCTTGCTTGTTCTATAGTCATTTCCAGGAACTTATCGCAATTGAAGATCCCCTTAAGCGATCTTTTTATGAAGGGGAATGCACCCGGGGGAACTGGTCCGTCCGGGAATTGCAGCGCCAGATCAGCAGCCTGTATTATGAACGAACCGCGATGTCCAAGGACAAAAAACGCCTCGTCAGTATTGTTCGGGGGAAGGCAGAATCCATGAGCCCCGCACAGGTCATCAGGGATCCTTATATTTTCGAGTTTCTCGGGCTGCGCTCCCATGAGGCACTCACCGAACAGAATCTGGAGGGGCTGCTGATCGATCGGTTGCAGGAATTCCTCCTCGAACTTGGTCGGGGTTTCTGTTTTGAAGCGCGGCAGAAACGCATCCTTATCGGAGGGGAACATTTCTTTGTTGATCTGGTATTTTACCACCGGATTCTGAAATGCCACGTTCTGATAGAGTTGAAGGTCGATACCTTCTCCCACGAATATCTCGGTCAGTTGAATACGTACGTGAACTGGTTCCGGCTCAATGAAGTGACCGGCGATGATAATCCTCCGATTGGAATCCTTCTCTGCACCAAGAAGAATGAGGCGCTCGTAGAGTATGCACTGGCAGGAATGGACAACCAGTTGTTTGTATCGAAATACCAGGTCGAACTTCCGCAAAAAGAAGAGATACGCCAGTTCATCGAAGAACAGATCCGAAACGAGGGAGATACGTTGTGAGGGGAGTTCCCGGGCTCCGGTTCCGACAATTAATGAACACATCCGGAATATCTGCGATGAAAAGGAATCAGACCCCGATGCAACTATTCGGAAATTCCGAATTGTTCAAAAGGACAATCGGGCTCCGCATGAGTGAGCATCGACAGTCTTCGGCAACTATCTGGAAATTCCAGATAGTTCGATGTGCTATGATAAACCGTCTGTTGATAGAACCTGCTCCGGAGAAAAGATTATATTCCGGGAATTGTGGGTTCACTGTCCCCACAATCAGGAATAATACATTTTGCGGGAGTGTTAACAAGGTCTTAACAAAGGTCTTAACATGATGTTTTTGCATTCTGAAAAAGTCCTGAAAATTCGTTCAAATCGGAAAAATCGCTCCAGATATGATTTATTCCGGGTCTTAACAAGTTCTTATCAGAATGTTAACATGCAGGGTTTTTCTAAAATTTTTTGCGGGTTCTGGCAATGCAGTGAAGGGATCGAGAGGTTGGTTTTCGCATGAGTGCGCTCCCCGGACCCGAAGCGACCAGCATCCGCGTCGCCGAGTACCTCACTGAATTACCGCCCCGTGAAGTGCGGAACGTATATTTTTCGCTGGGAGTTTATGATGAGAGGCACTGATCAGGTTTGTATTCTCAATTCAATTTGTGAATTTATTATTGATTGTGAACACAAGACTGCTCCGATTCAGGAAGAGGGATACCCATCGATCAGGACGCCGAATATCGGACGAGGCAGGTTAATTCTCGAAGGTGTGAATCGCGTATCTGAGGAGACCTACAATTTGTGGACACAAAGGGCAATCCCTCGTGAAGGTGATTTGATATTAGCCCGTGAAGCACCCGTTGGTAATGTTGCGATTATTCAGAAAAATTTGCAAGTATGCCTTGGGCAAAGGACTGTTTTAATTCGCCCCAACAAATCAAAGGTTGATCCGAATTATCTCCTCTATCTTTTATTAGGTGACGAAATTCAGGGAAAAATCCAATCCCTCTCTGGAGGGGCAACCGTTGCCCATCTCAATATGGGTGAAATCCGCAAGATGAAATTGCCGACTCTTCCCCCTCTCACCACCCAACAAAAAATCGCCGCCATTCTCTCCGCGTACGATGACCTCATTGAGAACAACACCCGGCGCATCAAGATTCTCGAAGAGATGGCGCAGGCAATCTATCGCGAATGGTTCGTCAATTTCCGCTTCCCCGGGCATGTGGGCATGGAGATGGTGGAGTCGGAACTTGGGCCGGTGCCGGAGGGGTGGGAAGTACGGAAACTTTTTGACATAGCGGATGTGACCTATGGATTCCCGTTTAAATCTAATATTTTCACTTCGGAGCCCACAGATAAGCCGGTAATTCGGATTAGAAATATCTTGAATGATTATACCGACAATTTTACGACGGAATCTGTTTCTGAAAAATATCTCGTGAAGAATGGGGATTTGCTCGTTGGAATGGATGGCGATTTTCATATGGGGAAATGGGCTGGCGATATCGCATATCTGAACCAGCGAGTGGTTCGATTCCGTCCTAAAGAAAAATTATCCCCTTATTATCTCTATTTGGCATTGGAGAAACCAATACAGTATTTTGATTCAACGATTACAGGAACAACCGTCGCTCATTTGAGTGATAGGGATCTCAAATCGATCAGATTGTTGATTCCAGATGTTACCTTGGTTAAAAAAGTCAATGAGACATTCGATTCACTATTCAATTTGGAAATCATGTTAAAGATCAAAAACACCAACCTCCGCCGCACCCGCGATCTCCTTCTGCCGAAACTCATCAGCGGCGAGTTGGATGTGAGCGAACTCGATATCGAAATCCCGGCAGCGTGAAAGGTACAGCAGCCCAATAGTGAATACATTTTTTATCCAAAAGAATACATTATGTATTCATGCTCGAAGCGCTCATCCCCTCCCGGACCCGGGTGAAACTCCTCACCCTCTTCCTGCTCAACCCGGAGAGCGAATTCTATGTCCGCGAGATCGTGCGGATGACGGACGAGAACATGAACTCCGTGCGGCGGGAACTTGCCAATCTCGAATCGTTCGGGCTTATCACCGGACAGAAAAAAGGCGTCCAGCAGTACTACACCGTCAACCGCGACTTCTTCTTCTATGAAGAGTTGCAGAAGATCGTACTCAAAACCGAAGGCATAGCCCGGCACCTCAAAGAGAACCTTGCAGCGCTTGATGAGATCCAGTGCATGTTCATCTACGGATCGTTTGCCAGCGGAACTGCCGGAGCAAAAAGCGATATCGACCTGTTCATCATCGGCAGCGTGGATGAATCCCTCCTGATCCCGCTCGTGCATGAAAGTGAACGTGCCCTGCATCGCGAGATCAACTACACGCTCATGCTGCCCGGTGAATTCCGGAAACGAAAGCAGACCGGAGATCCTTTCGTAAAGAATGTAATGCAGGAGCCTAAGATCATGATCATCGGAACCTGCGATGACTGACAATCTTGAACGACAGGGACTTATCAAAAAACTCCCCATCGACCAGAAAAAAATACAGGACTCGTGCGATCTTGCCCGCCGTGACATAAAAACCGCACGCTCCATGCTTGCGAGCGATTACGACTGGGCGTACACCATCGCGTATAACGCGATCCTTCAGGCTGGGCGGGCGCTCATGTTCTCCAAAGGCTATCGCCCGGACGGGGCAAACCAGCATATATCTGTGGTAAAATTTACCGAGCGCTATCTGGACAAAAACGATACCATCATCTTTGACAGGATGCGGCGCAAACGGAACAGCACGGTCTACGAAACCGCAGGTGCAATAACCGAGAGCGAAGCGGAGTTTGCAGTGGGGCAGGCAGAAATTCTTGTGCGGAAAATTGAGGAATGCATCTCCCCGTGACCCGGGAAAACGCCAACCTCCGCCGCACCCGCGATCTCCTGCTCCCGAAACTCATCAGCGGCGAGTTGGATGTGTCAGAACTCAATATCAGAGTCCCTGAGGCTGAAGCATGAAAATGAGGGAAATTACTGAAAAAAGCACGATGAGAAAATTATGTGTTAATACCTATGCTTATGCGAATGAGAGTAACCCCTGGGCTGGCGCTCCTCTCCGGCATTACATAGAATATTTTATAACTACTTATAATTTATTATTCAGAATCCCTTTAAAACATAATCTCCTGCGGAACCACTCCATAAAGTTTTGATAGATAGTTTGCCTGCGCTTTTCCTTTCTCCCCCATGTAAATCATTAGGTCACCTTTGCGTAACCGTGGAATATCCTCAAACTGGGTAAAAAACTTCAATCCGGAATTTTGCTCTGCTGCAAAATCCAAAATTTTCTGATACAGGGGAGACTGTTCGACTATTTCACTATCCTTTTCGAAGAGCCCTTCAGGGATCAGATAACAAAGAGGATTGGGATAAAACTGGTCATAAAAGATTTGTTGTTTTTTAAATGGCACGATTTTCTTAAAATCCCCATGTCCTACATAATAAATCGATGAATCAGAAGCCGAACACGCTTCAAACGCGGAAGCGATGCCATCTTCCGTCAAGTGTAGGTGACGAGATGATAGATACTCATTCAGATATCGTGTCACAATATCCGCAGATGAAATATATGTATTGCAGGAATCGCCTTTTGGAAATATTTGAACTTCATGGTGGGTGACGAGATCATACCATGCATCAGTTTGTTCACCAGTAAAACTATCCAGAAGGATTGTTGAACTCCGGATTTTTGAAGATCGTACTGTTTTCCATGCGGCAATATAGGGATAATATGTGTTCAATCGTTTGATAAAATCGATCGGCCTGACCGTCTCGACAGGACTCTTTCCAATCCCATAGTGTTTGATTCCATCTGGTACAATCTTAGGATTGAGAGTTGTAAATGCAGCATGAACCCGAACACCAGACTTTGTTAGTCCATGGACAAATTCCCCGAGATCTGATATATAATTGTCAACATTCGACCGGTATAATTTTCGAATATCGTAAGATTTAAGGATAGAACGGGGTCGAACACCCCCACTGTTTTCTACTAATTCATCAATAAGTTTCGAATATGTATCTGAAAATGAATTTTCCTCAGAAAATTCAAGACAGACCCCAAGACAACCGAGAAAGGATCGATCCCCTACCCCACGCTGAAACATCACACTATCTGAAGCAAGGGTGACAATGGGCTGTCGCATAGGATAGCATATGAAAATCGAACGTATAAATATACTGGAAATGAAATACACTTTTGTATCTGAAAAATAATCGAAAAAAAACATTCCAGAAATATCAGGAACCAAATGAGTGCAACCCACGAATATTCCGAAGATACCCTTGTCGAACTGCCGACTATCGCGTTATTCTCGGACATGCGCTGGGAGACCGCGAACTTTTTTGCCGAAACTTTCCTTCCTGGTGGAGGATCGCAGGGCCGGGAGACCCCCGAGGAAGTGGTCCTCGTCCAGAGGCTCCGCCCGGTACTGAAAACATTCAACCCGACTCTTCCTGCTGATGCAATCGATCTCGCCATTGCCGAACTCATCCGCGACCGGCGAACCATGAGCATCGTTCATGCGAACCGCGAGATCTACCAACTTCTCAAAGATGGCATCAAAGTCTCCTGGAAAAATCCGCAGGGTGAGACCGTCACCGACAAGGTAAAGGTCATTGACTGGCAGCACCCGGAGAATAACCAGTTCCTTCTCGTCTCACAGTTCTGGATCACCGGGGACCTCTACAAGCGGCGCTGCGATATCGTCGGGTTCATTAATGGGATCCCGCTGATGGTGATGGAGAACAAGGCATCCCATAAAAATCTCAAAAATGCCTACGAGGAAAACATCAGGGATTACAAAACGGCGATCCCGCAGCTCTTCCGGTACAATGCCTTCATCATCCTCTCGAACGGCAGCAGGAGCGCGATTGGCACCATCTCTTCGGAGTGGGAACATTTCAGCGAATGGAAGCGCATCAACAGCGAAGGAGAGATCGGCATCGTCTCTATCGAGACCATGGTTCGCGGGACGTGCGACAAGGAAAAGTTCCTCGACATTGTGGAAAATTTCATCCTCTTCTTCGAATCAAAGCATGGCACCATCAAGATCCTTGCCAAGAACCACCAGTATCTCGGCGTGAATAACGCTATCGATACGTTCATGCAGACCGGGAAGACCAGGGGACGCCTCGGCGTCTTCTGGCACACGCAGGGCAGTGGCAAGAGCTACTCGATGATCTTCTTCTCCCAGAAGATCCTGCGGAAGATTGCCGGCAACTGGACGTTCGTCATCGTCACCGACCGGGACGAACTCGACGACCAGATCTATGATAACTTCGCCTATTCCGGTATCATCAAAGAAACTCATGCACGGGCTGACAGTGGCGAAGATTTGCAGCGGCTCTTGAAAGAGGATCACCGGTTTGTCTTCACCCTCATCCAGAAGTTCAGGACCGAGAAAGGCCAACCGTACCAGAAACTCACCGACCGGTCCGACATCATCGTCATCGCCGATGAAGCCCACCGGACCCAGTATGATACTTTTGCCCTGAACATGAGGACGGCTCTCCCCATCTATGCACCAGGACGCGGGACTGATGAGGTCATGCCGGTCCAGCAAAAAGCGGAACTGGTCAAACTCCTCAAGATGGTTCTTACCGAAACCGCAGCGTTCTGTGACATGAAAGGGATCGATATCGAAGAAGTCCTGAAAGCACGAAACCTGCAGAAAGTAAAACTGCTGGATGACAGCGTCGATGCGATCCTGGTGAACGATGAATCCAAACAGAAATTCCTCAATCTCGCGGGAAATATCAACCGTCTGTTCAAAGCGATTAAACCCGATCCCGCGATCAACGATCTTCTCCCGCTGTGTACGTTATACCTGATAATCTCCCTAAAAATCCGCTCGTTGACTCCAACGGCAGACATCAGCCAGGTAATGGAATCGATCGAGGAACTCCTTGACCGTTCAATCTCGACAGAAGGTTATGTCATCAAACCACCGGTGATTCTTGATTTGAGCCAATTGAATCTCGACGTGCTCAAGGAAAAAATTGATAGGAACCGGTCCCGTATCGAGACCGAGAAATTACGGGGGCTTGTCGAGCGCAAGGTACAGGATCTTGTTATCCTGAACCGGACACGGATCAATTTCGTTGAGAAATTGCAGCAGATGATCGATGAATACAATGCCGGCAGTCTCAATACCGAGGAGTTCTTTAAGCGACTCGTGGCTTTTGCGAGGGATCTGCAGGAAGAAGAAAAACGAGCCATCAAGGAGAATCTTAACGAAGAAGAGCTCACAATCTTCGATCTGTTAACAAAGCCTTCAATGAAACTCACAAAACGCGAAGAGGACGATGTCAAGAAAGTTGCAAAGGAATTGTTAGAGACCTTAAAGCAGGAAAAACTGGTCCTCGACTGGAGAAAGAAACAGCAGACGAGAGCTTCGGTCCGGCTATGCATTGAGGATGTTCTGGATCATCTCCCGCCGACCTATTCGAAAGATATCTACCAGGGCAAATGTGAAATCGTGTATCAGCATATTTTTGAAGCGTACCCGAGCCCGGGAACAACCGGTCCGATGGTGACTGGATAAATCACTCTTTTCTCCACCCTCCCTTCAGTAAGACCTAAGTTCCCTCTCCGACAGAGTACTATTTTAGCCCAAGGGCCCAAGGGCGGGAGCCAGAGAGAAAATGGCAGATTTCGTAGAGAGTAATGTAACGAAAAGTGCGGTTCGGGAACTCGCCGAACCGATTGCAGACGTAGCGGCGTTCGGGAAGAACGAGCAGGTGAAGAGAGTGTTCTGGATCTTGTTCGTCGCGATGGCCGGGTTGGTGCTGGCCCAGGTTGTAGACCCGGTGACGGCGCAGCAGATTATCGGGATTATTACGGGGATGGGGGTATGAGATGATCACCCCCATTTATCCTTCGTCGGAGACACTTGGTATAAGGGGGTCCAACCCCTGAACCCAAACAAGCCCATTTCAAGCCCCTTTTCCCTTTTCGGGATTTCAGCCAATACCGGAAAACCCCGCAAAACCCCCCTTTTCGGTTCCTGTGGAAAATACGCCCAAATCTCGCCCCGATTGTCAAAATACGGGTGGAATCCACCTCTCCCAAAGCCTGCCAAAGGGCATTAAATCGAGGCATTTTTCGCCACATAGTTTACCCCATCTGGACCCAGAAAACCCTGCCGGAATGCGAATATGAGGGTCGTTTTTTCTGACGTGCCAGTTTTTTTGGAATATCAGGCAGCAATCTAACAGGGTCCTTCGATGAAGATCTCAAAAAATGGGGGGATATGACAACCGCAGGAAAATGTCGGGATTGCCGGGTTTATCCGGATTGGTAAAATTTACCGATCGCGACAGAAAAATTTATCCGGACATGTTGAACCAATCGACACATCCCCAAAACGTGTCGAAAAAACCTAAAATTTTCGACACATCATTACGGCTCTGAAAGCAATTTCAGGAGAGCGGGATGAATAAACACTTTCTCACGCCCGACTTTCCGTGATTCCAGTACACCAATTTTTTCAAGCTGCTGAAGATATTCTGCCGCAGTCTGCCGTTTTGCGATTCCCGCATCGACCAGGAACGAGATTTTACTGTAGGGCTGGACGAAGAACATCTCGACAAGCTCCCGGGAATAGATCTGGTTGGGAAGCATTTCACGGCACATTACGGTTGTCTCGTCAAGGAGTTTGCGGATTGAAAGGATGCGCCGGTATGTTCCTGCCGACGTCTCCTCAACTGCTGAAAGCATGAACAGCACCCATGCCTCCCATTCCGGCTCTTCTGTTACAGCCCGCAGCAGCCGGTAATAATCGCTCTTGTGGTCGATGATGTACCGGCTGAGGTACAGGACCGGAATGTCTAAAAGACCCTGCTCGACAAGATAGAGAATGTTCAGGATCCGCCCGGTCCTGCCGTTCCCATCGTCGAATGGGTGGATAGATTCGAACTGGTAATGGATGAGGGCCAGCCGGACCAGCGGATCGAGCGGACTTTCATTACTGAGGTGAATAAAGTTCTCCAGTTGATCCAGTTTTTCCCGCAGTACCTCGTCACCATCCGGGGGCGTGTAAACAATCTCGCCCGTGGTCTTGTTCGTTATCTGCGTCCCGGAAGATGAGCGGTATTGCACCTCGTAGTCGAGCAGGACTTCACATACTCCCCGAAGCATACTCGTTGAGATAGATTGTGTTTTTAACAGCTCATAGCCCCGGCGAAGTGCGGTCCGGTAGCGCAGAACTTCTTTTGTCTGTGGATCGATAATGGTCCCCGGAAATATCGATGCCAGGTAGAGTTTGTCACCGGTTGTCACTACATTCTCGATCTCGGAACTTGTCTTTGCTTCCTGCAAGGGGATAGCATTGATGAGGATGGCCTGGTTGGGAATCAGGTTCCCTGCACTTTTTAGTGACGCAAGAGCCCGGTGGGCACCGACGCATTTTTTGAGTATTGTTTTTGATTCCAAATCGATGGATGGGGGAAGAGGCGGAAGATTGTTGCAGGGTCTGCTCCGATTAAATTTCATAATCTGTTCCACCAATTTTCCTTCAGATTCCCGGTACTTATGACAAACGTCACCAATTGTCTCAACAACACATTGTGTTCAGGCAAAAATATAGTATTCCCCTGATCCCTGTCTTCCGGACCGCCCACTCCGGAGTCCCGCCCACCACGCCGAGGACGGGAACCCTCGTGTACTGTTGACACGCAGACGCTTTTAGTCATGTTCACTCGTCCTCCTGATGCTCCGGCTCGCTTCACATCACCTCGCTGTTTCTCGCGGTTGACCGGGCAGGACTGTAAATTTCTTCTTTTTTGCACGATCCCCAATTTTGGATCAAATCCGTCGGAAAAAACGACCTTCATATTTGCGTTCCGGCAGCCTTTCCGGGGCCCGGATGGGGTAAATCAGGTGGCAAAAACCGGCACGATTTAAGGACCTTTGTTGGCCTTTAGACGAGGCGCAAATCTGCCGTATTTTTGCAAACAGAACAATGGGGTTATTTTCTTACTGAACCGTCTCATGGTTTTTTTATAATCGTCAGAACGGTTCTCATTTGATCCTGAGCCGCTGCCCGTTCCTCATCAGGTGAACATCATTATCCAGGGTATACCCAAGATCGCTGGCAAAGTCGGCGTAGCCTGCCGTCATCTTCATGTCTGCATGAGCAGGGATGATGTGCTGGGGTTTTAGCATCTGGAGAAACTCGTAGTGGTCTTCCCGGTACGCATGGCCGCTCACGTGCAGATTATCAAAGATCCGGGCACCGGCCATTTTGAGTTGCTGCTCGATCCTGTACCGGTTTCCGATGTTCATCGGGTTTGGTATGATATTTGCCGAGAAGAGTACCTTATCACCCTTGCTCAGCTGGTAGGGAGTATCGCCCGCTGCAAGCCGGGTCAGGATCGATCCGGGCTCGCCCTGGTGACCGGTGACAATAGGCAGGAACTGCTCCTTTCCCTCCTTCATCATCCGCCGCATCATACGATCGACGGTTCTCCGGTTCCCATAGACGCTTGCGGTCTCAGGGAACGAGACCAGTTTCATCTGTTCTGCGGCAACGGAGTACTTCTCCATCGAGCGCCCAAGAAAGATAGGCTTCCTGCCGATCTCATGGGCACATTCCGCAATCGTCTTCACCCGGGCTATGTGGGATGAGAACGTTGATACAACGATCGCATTCTTGTCGTCTTCGAAACTCGTGATAACACCCCGCACGAGATCGCGGGCAATCCGCTCGCTGGGGCACCGTCCCGGGCGATGGATATAGGTGCTTTCCACGATGAGAGCCAGTACTCCCTCTTTGCCGAGCTGCCGGAACCGGGCAAAGTCCGGCGGCTGGCCGATGACCGGTGACCGGTCGAACTTGAAGTCGCAGGCATAG
Source organism: Methanoregula sp. (assembly GCA_030651815.1). Taxonomy (GTDB): domain Archaea; phylum Halobacteriota; class Methanomicrobia; order Methanomicrobiales; family Methanospirillaceae; genus Methanoregula. Next base: position 62,153 of record JAUSBW010000109.1, on the reverse strand, counting down.
ACGATCGCACCGTGAGGGGTGTGAAGCACCGGTGTCACGGTATCGATGATCGAATGCTGCGTGCGTACGAATTCCAGAATGAGGTTCGGCGAGAGCGTGTACCGCTGCCCGGCGCTGAGCGCGAAGAGCTTGTTTTTCGCGTCAAATTTCTTCTCGCCTGAGATCTGCTGGCGGATCAGTTCGGTTGCGTAGGGGGTTGCGATAATCGGTGCATTGTACCGGTGCGCAAGTTTCGGGATGGCCCCGATATGGTCCAGGTGTCCGTGCGAGCAAACGATCGCTTTTACCGTGCCTTCGACCTTTTGCAGTATCGTATCATCCGGAATTGCCTTGATCTTGATCAGATCAAGGGAATGCATCTCGTCAACTTCCACGTCCTCGTGGATCATCAACTGGTCGAGGCGGAGCCCCATGTCAAAAATGACCACTTCCTTTCCGCAGCGAACGGCGGTCATGTTGCGCCCGACTTCGTCATATCCGCCCACGGCTATAATCTCTATTTCCATTATGTGTTATATCTCCTGATTTTTTGTCTGATTGTATACCCTGCGGGAATTATTTCCCGGTTTTTTATGACATCGCATTAATCATGCGATTCCGTGCGAATCGGCCGGATCAACTGTCGGCCAAATCCCCCCGGAGTAAACCGGGATAACTATTCATTGGCAAACCCGCTTCGACATATCGGCGAAATTCCCTTAACGAACCGTACGGATATGTGCCCGTTACTGTAAAGGCCCTCAGGGGCCATCACCACGAAACCGTGGATCATCGGGGTCCTGTACTGGCATCAGGGTCTTCTCCTGATGCTGGTTCTCCGATGGCATGTTACCATCGTCCGCATGATACCTGCACTGTTTCCCGCACAGGCTATTCCGGGTTATGAGAAGATTCCCGGAATTGTGTCTATGGTAAATGGTGAGGCAACCTCATCAACCTTTGTTTTCTGTCAGTCATCGAACCGGTGAACATTTTTTCTCTTTCCAACGCCGTGCACGCATCGATTTCCGTTCTCAAAATACCTCATAGGTTCCCTTGGAGATCCCGTCTCCTGAACCCGGAACAGCTCCTCGCCCGCCCGCTTTAAGAAAATCCTTTATCGAGGGTTTCCTGGCTCTCGGGATTCAGCCCGGTCACGTACACGGATTTTCCCCGCTGCTGGTACTTGTCCACTACTTTTGCAATCGCTGCTACTGCGGACTGGTCCCAGATGTGCGAGTGCGTCAGGTCGATCTCCACCCGCTGCGGGTCATTGGCATAATCGAAGAGATCGATGAATGCCTCCATGGTCCCGAAGAAGAGCTGCCCTTTTACCGTATAGATCCTGATCCCATCGTCCCGTACCCGGCCCGTTGCGTGAATAGCCGAGATCCGCCAGCCGAACACCAGTGCACTGAGGACAACACCGGCGATCACTCCTTTTGCCAGATCGTGGGTGAACACAACGATTGCGATCGTTATGACCATGATTATCGCGTCGCTGACCGGGACTTTGGGCAGGTCGCGGACCGATTTCCAGTCAAAGGTACTGATGGCAACCATGATCATGACACCCACGAGTGCTGCCATCGGTATCCGGGCCAGCACATCACCCAGAGCGATGATAAGGAACAGGAGGAACAGGCCGGCCACCAGCGATGAGAGTCGTCCGGTTGCCCCGGACTTGATGTTGATGACCGACTGGCCGATCATTGCGCACCCGGCCATGCCGCCGAAGAAACCGGTGATGGTGTTGGCATAGCCCTGTCCCTTAACCTCGCGGTCCCGGTCGCTCTTCGTATCGGTCATCTCATCGACAATCGAGGCGGTGAGCAGGGATTCGAGCAGCCCGACAATAACGAGCGTCACTGAATAGGGTAAGATGATCAGCAGGGTCTCGACCGAGATAGGGACCATGGGCAGGTGAAATACCGGCAGGGCCCGGGTGATCGTGCCGATATCCCCGACCGTCAGGACCGAAATACCGGTACCGATGACAATCGCTGTCATGACAACAATCGCCGCAAGAGACGACGGAACCGATTTGGTGAACCGGGGAAGGAGATAAACGATTGCCAGCGTGCCGGCAACCATGGCGTACATCATCCATGATGCATTGATGAAAAACGGCAGCTGGGCGAGTAAGATCAGGATGGCAAGGGCGTTGACAAACCCGAGCACAACCGGATAGGGAACGAACGTGATGAAACGCCCGACTTTCATCCAGCCCATGATCAGCTGGAGAATGCCGGTAAGAATGGTTGCTGCGAGCAGGTACTCAATCCCGTAATTGCGCACGAGCACGATCATGATCAGGGCCATTGAACCGGTGGCTGCCGATATCATGCCCGGCCTACCCCCGGCAAACGCGATCACGACCGCGATGCAGATGGAGGCATACAGGCCGACCATGGGGTTAACGCCGGCGATGATCGAGAATGCTATCGCTTCGGGGATCAGGGCAAGTGCTACGGTTATGCCCGCGAGGGAGTCTCCCCGGATATTGGATAGCCATTCTCGTTTCAGTGCAGGCAGATTCACAAAAAACCTCAGGGTTTTGTGCGTGATAGTATTTTTTACTGATAAAAAAATGTACGCTGACAGCGTTTTTTCTATAGAATCAACGTAATACCAGATTAACGTTCGGCAGGTTTCCGGCAACTTTCCCCGACCCTCTGAAGGCCACAAAATAACGCCGGCTTCACGTTCTACTATCAAGGGGTAAATCCGGGGCAGGTGTGAGATCTTCAGTCACAAACCCGGCAATTACCGGGCCGCATGCCTCCCGTAAACGAAAACCTGATGAACAGATTATTTTAATGATGTGTCCTAACAAGGAGCAGGCAATTAATTCTGGTAGTGGATCAATAAGGAATTGAGGGATCATGATGTTTACAAAAATATTACTCGCAACAGACGGATCAGAGAATGCCAGCCGTGCAGCTGAGGCAGCGATCGGTCTTGCACAGGGACTTTCCCTCCCGTCCATCACCATCGCCCATATCGTGACATCACCCCCGTCCGAGTCCCGCATGGTGCAGGCGAAATTCGACGTTCACTCACTGCTCGTCGAGGAATCGCGCAAAATCCTCAGCGGGACCCTTGCCAGGTGTGACGCAGCAGGCATTGCCTATACCCTGAAAGTGGCCATCGGTGATCCTGCTCAGGAGATCCTCGCCCATGTGCAGAAAGAGCAGATCGACCTGGTGGTGATCGGCAGCCGGGGGTTAGGTACCTTACAAGGTGTGCTGATCGGGAGTGTCAGCCAGAAGATCGCTCACCTGGCTCCGTGCCCGGTACTGATTGTGAAGTGAGGACAATCGAAATCCCTCCCTCTCGCATTTTCTGTTTTTAAGATTTTTATTCAGATGTATTCCACTTGATAAAATGATCATGGCATCAGGATCGATTCCTGCAGGAATATATCGATTTGTGAGATGTTCTGCTTGTACCGAAACCCTCAACATCGGTAAAATGGAATGTATGGTGGGAATACTTCACAAGCGATCCGCACGTCACTGCCGTATCTGTCTGGGATCTGCAACAGGGTAGATCACTCAGATTTGATTTCGGGTACGTTGTGAGAATCTCCAAGTCAGGGCATACATGGATACCAGTTTATTCATCCAGGGAATGATCATCGGCCTCATGCTTGCTGTACCGGTTGGTCCGATCGCCCTCCTTTGCATCCAGCGGGCTATCACCGATGGCAGGCTCCACGGGATCGTATCGGGTATAGGGGTGGCAACCGCAGATTCGTTTTATGCTGCCGTCACCTTCTTCGGGCTTACTGCCATATCCGGACTGATAATAGCCCAACAGTTCTCCCTCCGGCTCGCGGCGGGCGTGGTTTTAATCTTAGTGGGAGTACGAACCTTTTTCTCAATACCCGCACCGATGAGCGTGAAAACCGAACACGAGACGTACCTCAAAGATTACCTGTCGATGGTGGCTATCACAATTGCAAACCCGTTAACGCTCATCTTCTTTATTGCCATCCTGCCCGGTTTTGGTGTGGTGTTTCATGAAAATTCTGTTCTTTCCGCATCGGAGTTTGTTGGCGGTGTTTTTTTAGGCTCTGCGCTCTGGTGGATCATTCTCTGTGGTGCGATCGGTTCTGTGCGTTCCCATATCAGTGCAGATCAACTGAGGCTGATTAACCGGATATCCGGATTGATGATCGTTTGCTTCGGTTCGGGGTTGCTGTTCCTGCAGGCAATACCTTACCTGAATGGATTGGGATGAGATCGCTCCTGGTGTGCGGTGAACTGTTCCGGATTCGCTTTTTGGTAATATTTCACAAACGGTGGTTTCCTGCTCTTATTGTGCATCGTGCCATCAGTCATCGGTTAAAGAAAAAAATGTAGAGTTATCGAAAACATCTTTTGTGTTTTGCAGCGATCAGGATGTTTGGTTGCAGAAAATTATGGCATAATATGAGAAGTAACGACATAAAATCCCGTTTCTAAGTGTTTTAATGCCAAATTTTGCCAATCAAACAAATATTTAACGCTTTAAAAAAATAACAATATTTATATCCTTTGTCAGATAATCACTCAACTGGTGTGGTTAAAATGAGAGTGAATGCTGAAATATTCATAATTATTTGTGTGCTGTTCCTGGTTGGAACGGCAGGGGCAAGTGATACTTCGAATATCAGCATCAGTAAGGATTGGGTAATAGCAAATGGTGTTGACCAGTCCACCATCACGGTGAACGTTCAAAATACTTCGGGTCCCATAAACGGGGCAACAGTTTCCTTCATGGTCAATAATCCTGTGTACGGAACTATGAGTCCTGCCACAGTCACCACAGGACCGTCCGGTCTGGTGGCAAGCACCTTCACAGTCAATAAGAAAAGCGGTACTGCGATTATAACCGCAACAATAAACTATAACGATGGAGGAACATCTGTCACTGCAACAAAAACCGTATCTCAGAATATTGATCATGACATTCTCTCTCCCACGTTTACTCCCGCTACTGGAATAGTTGGACAAGAGATCCCATTCAATCTTTCAATCACGGATCAGTGGGGAAATCCGATCGATAACCGGAGAAGTGACGATACCGTCAGTCTTTCCGTGTCCTGCCCCATGCCGAATGACTGCGTATTTGTCGGATACGGCCATTCTTTCAGTTCCCGGCCCGATTTGAATGGAAATCTGATGTTACCTCTTCAGCTCGGCACAAAAACCGGGCTGACTACCATCGTAATGAGTCCGGTACAGGATTTAAGTCAGCAAGTGTTCATGATTGATACCATGGCAGGCGATCCGATCCTGACCGCAGATGTCTCTCCCGCCGCTGTGCCGCCCAGTCTCCCTACCGTTCCTGTGAATACAGGAGTTTTTGATTTCAGCTATACGCTATCAGATAAATTTGGCAATCCTATAGCAAATCAACCTATACTGATACAGACCTCCCTTGATGAAAATCTATTAACGAAAACAAACGCTTTTGGACAAACCCCTGTCCAGAGATATGGTCCAAAAAGCAGTGTCAGCACGGTTGATATCACAGCAACTGTTGTGAATAGCACCCCGAGTATAACAAACCAGTTTACGGTTGCTTTTACCACTGCTGAACCGAAAGATATGACGCTCATCGTAACGCCGCAAGCCATGGGAAGCCGGGACTATGATCCCGCTTCGAAGGCAGACGTGGTTGTACGGGTTCTTGATAATTTTGGGAATCCTGTCAGTGGGGAGGACATTACACTCACTCTTGGCAGTCCCAGTTATGCGGCGGGTAGTGCCATTGAGGACATTCATCCTTATCTTAATAGTCCTGGTCTTACGAGCTACAGCGGGAAAACCGATGATACGGGAAAGGTAACAGCCGTATTCGTTCCCGGTAACTTTACCAGTACAGAAAGTTCAGAGGGATCCTGTATATTGACGGCTACCTGGGCATCAAAGCCTTCATATTCCCCTAAATCCGCCACCCTTACCTGGACGAATCGCCCCTATCTTAACGTAGCTGTAAGTGTTAACCCCACGACCGTTAAGGTGAACGAGACGATTGATGTCACCATCGAAATATCCGGCAATGGAAAGACGGGAAAATATCGCCCTATCACGTTAGTGATAGATGAGGATACATCTGCAAGTATGAAAAATCCCTCAGATGGTGGCATATCCCGGGTAGTGCGAGCGGCAAATGCCGCGGAGGGCTTTTTGAATTCATTGGACGCGTCCAATACCCGGGTAGGTCTGGAGATTTTTGGATACGAGCAAAGTATCGGTCACATGCCAATCCCTTCGGATTTTTCACTTCTTATAAATAACTATAAAAATCTGGTGTGTCAGGGGAATTCTCAAGGGATGGAAGATTCCATAAGAACTTCATACAATAAGATAATCGTCGCCACGACTCCTGGGGGTACGCATGAGAACGATGTCAAGGCATTGATTATTCTCTCGGATGGAGGATCAAACCTTGCTAATAATGCTTTAGACGATTTAATCAGTACAGCGAAGGATAACAGAATTCATGTCTTTGTGATCGCTTACCTGAATAATCCGGGCTCTGCAACTGCAGAAGCAAACTTTGTCAGGTTAACTCAAGAAACCGGTGGAAAGTACTATGCGTCTGATAACTCAGCCGAAATTGCTGGTTTTTACGTTGATATTGAGAAGCTGATCAAGCAACTGGCTGATGAGGATACCAAGATGACGGTATCTTTTGAAAAAATAACAATAAATGGCACTGAGTATGCCGGTTCAGACGTGTATGATTATATCCCGGTTGGTCCCTTTTCCCCCCTCCAGACCACCATAAATACCGGGGGGCGCACGAGCATTATCTGGCCCAATGGAACCCAGACCGTTAAGGATCAGTCCCCCGAATGGCCTAATCTGCAATTCAATGTCGGGGCAATCGACATTGGACAAACCTGGTCAACGACATTCCGTATTAGGGTAAAACAGAATGGAACTTACAACGTCTTCGGCGCGGGAACACAAATATTATTAAATGGCAAAATTATGTCCCTTCCTGATCTTCCCATTACCGTACAGTCAGACCTCCCTGAGAAAACAGGATTTATTACCGGAACCCTGAATGTCATGAACCTTCAGACCGTTTCATCAGGTCCCTTTACCGCTTTTATTCCCCTGCAATGGGATACGAAGTACGATAGTCCGACACTCACGAATGTCGCAACGGAGACTGTATCTTATAGGAGTCAGGGGAGCACTTTTTGGAAGCAATTTGATGTAAAGTCAGCTCCTGTCGGGGATACATTCGGCCAGACAACACTTGATGTCCGGAATCTCCCGTCAGGCAGTTATGAGATCCGGGTACATGCACATGCCGTAGATGCAGATGATGCCTATTCAGGTATAATTACCGTCGTGGTCGCACACGGATCCACCAGTACCTACATCAAACTGAAATAATTTTTTTACCGGTTCATGAAACCAATGACTTTACCATACGGCTGCTGAATCTTTTAATAACGATTCAAAATTCAGGATAATTACCCGGATAGAATTTTTTGGTCGTGTCACAAGATCAGCTAAGATCCAGGTTGTGTCAAAATCCCGGGACGCTCCCGGAAAGGGATAATTTACCAGTTTTTTTACCTTTTGATCGTGTCTCTTCGTGGAAGGGCTGGCAGTGCGCCCTTCTACGAATGAGACCTTATCGCAATCTCGCAAGCGTGTTCCCGGCTTACCGTGATCAATGTTCTTACACAACTAAAAAAAATGTTACCTTTTGAAATAGAGATCTTAGCCGATTATTGGACACAATCAATTTTTTACAGGAAGACCGTAGTGAGCCCGGGAAATCATGGCAACTGCACATATTCCCCGAACGTGCCGATCCTCCGGAAATTTGCCCGTCCCTGGAGGGCTCTGTTTTACCGGAAAAGAGGTTCCTGGTACCATGAGTGGGTTTAAGATCCACGTGTGCCTGAATCCTGATGATGGTGTCCCGAGAAAACCTCACTCCACAACAATAATGTTACCTGCACCGACAAAGTTCTCCCGCGGCCGTTTTCGTGGTGCCCATATCAGGTGAATCGATTGATCGATCTGTTCTCAGGAAAATGCTCTGTAGAAACGCACATGAGTCACGGACTCAGGCAAACATAATGAATAACCGTAGTTCTTTCATGGTAAATCCTGCTATGGATAAGTCAATTCATTCTTTATCCATGGGTCCCTATGGCAAGACGGCCATGAATACTCTTGGGGGAGACAATCGTTCCCGAAGGGAAGAGCAGGCTGGAGAAGAGCCGTCAGGCTCTTCGACCAGATTGGCTACGGCAATTATTGCCGAAGTTTTCAATTTCTCGTGTCCGATCTCTCCGAGATTCGACATTCGAAGGACTCTGATGAGTTCTTCTCGTCTTCGTGGTCCTGATGGACCACTCAGATTTCGCAGTCTAAGACCTCTGATGAGTCCTTCTCCTCCTCGCGGTTTTAATGAACCCCTCGGATTTCGCCTCGAAGTTTTCAACTTCTCGTGTTTCATCTCTTGCGAGATTCAACAAATCGAAGAATTCTGATGAATTCTTCTCCAATTAATCCTCGTTGATGCAACGATAAATTCCCCGCCGCTATGGCACTAAGAAGATGACCTGATGGCCATTTTCTTGTGTTCCGTCGGCACTCAGCGAAGATGCTTCGCATCATCTTCTCGAGCCCCATTGCCTGCGGCAATGGTGGTCTTCTCCCGAAATGCGATAGTCTCCCGGAAGGTACTACAGCGTTATCGCAAGGCGCAGGGGCGGTCAAGGGGACAGCACTCCTGTCCGATTGACTGGTGTGATGACGAGAAGGACCGTCAGGGCTCGAGCAGGCACTGTCCCCTCAGCAAAACGTGTGAGTACTTTGGTGAAAACGAAGGTTTTCTACGGAGCCGATAGTATATGCAATAATCAGCTCACAACGATTATTGTCCGGACGAAAATATTTTTATATTTTTCAACGAGCTGCCCGTTAGAAAAAAAGATCAGAGTGATCTAATATCCACATCGTATGTTTTAATAACCAGCGTTACGAGGCGAGCGGTATCTACCATATCCAGTCTATACGTTTTCGTTGGCCAAGGTGAGGCACCGGTCTCAGTCATCTTCATAGTATTAACGAAATAATTATCCCAGGCAACCGAATAATCCTGCGTACTATCGGGAGTATAGTCCAGATAGATAGGAATACCGGCAGGAATCTCAGTTTTCGTGTAACGAACGTCCCCCAAAGCCATCTGCACTGTACCGACACCCGCCCGGGATATCCCATCGGGGCCGGTCATGTTGATGAAATTGATCACCACAGTGTTTGTCTTTCCGTCATAGAACCAGCGGGGTTCAGCAAGCATAACAGACCCCGGTTCTACCAGCCGGCGTGTCACCACTGCCCCGTTCTGGAGGGACATCTCTGAACCGGCTGCTTCAGAATAATATCGCAAATCCCCTGAATGGAACGAATCAACGTACTTATTTGCAATATCTGTGTAGATCATTATTGTTGATGATACAGGCAGGTGACTCCAATTGTAAACAATCAGTGATCCCTGTCCGATCTTGAGGGAGGTCTCCTTGAACGGCACGGTTTTGTACGCGAGACTTTTCACATCGTTTTGCAACACGATCATGTTCTTTTGCATGATCTTCTCATCAGCACTTACCTGCTGCTGGAGGAGCAGGGGATACCCGTAGAGTGTAACAAGACCGATACCTGTAATCATGATGGTGAAGATGAGGAGGAATCCTATCGATTCTGATACTCCTCTGTCGTTTGATCGTTCATACCCTGCTGCCATTAAAGTCCCCCCGTAGAATTAAAGCTTATTATGTTCATCCCGGCACCCGTTGTATTCCCGCCTGCTCTACCTCTCGTGGTGGCCCCGATACCGGCAAGAGAAATGCGCGAATTCAGATCTCCATGGGACACAATCACATCCTGACCTGTAGTTCCAGAGACGATCTCGACAAAATAACTTCTCCCTACGATCTCGTCCGGGATGTCGAACTTTGAAGTAATCGTACCGTTTGCGGGTGCAAGAGAATAGATATCAACCATCCGTGTGGAAACGCCGTTACCAATATCCGTGAAGGCAACATAGACGACCCTGTTGGCGGGGTTTTCCATGATGTTGGTGTTTACTAAAAGAAGCATCACAATTAAAAGACCCATGCATACGCCGCTAACCATGATGTACTCGATCAGGTTTGCCACAGCGGACTCAGTACTCTGACAGTTATGGTGATATCCAGTTCTCATTATATTCTGTCACCCCATTGTTGTAGTGTATTGTCGTACAGTTATAGGTAGTGTCCTCAGGAACACAGTCGTGCGTAAAAGGTAATGTGTAATCAACCACCGCGCTCTTCCTGCTTAATGAGATATTTGTGATATCGTTCTGAATTCTACTATCCGGGGAAGAAAAGCTTGATTGAATGACGATGCTTTTTACATCCCGGATGTCATTTTTCGGAAATTCGATCACACTTTCTGCGGTGGTCTGCCCGACAACCGTAGACTGGTTGATGACAAGCGTCAGGAAGAAGAAGCTGAAACTGACAAGGAACCCCATCAGGACAATCCACTGTGCATCATCGTTCAGTCGAGCCATAGAAGCACCTCCACAAGCGCTGCGCGATTCCGCTCAGACTCAATCGTACCACAACCTGTATTCGTAATCACCCATTTCGTCACCCTCACGGGGTGTTCTGTCCCTGTAAGACTGCGGCCGGAAGAGCTGATGAGTTGGATAGAAGAAATTGCATTACTATCAGCATCCCTGCAGGTATAGTTTGCTACAAACTGGATATCCCTCTTTGGACCTGTTCCGCCGGTATTGACCAATTCCAGAAACTTTGTTCTGAACATTTCGCTCATATCATCAGAATCACCCTCAAGGATCATCCGGAGGGGACTATTACCAATATTATTCTCCGTAGTATTCATCGGAGTTCCCATTACGGTCAGTGCATCGTTCCCCATCGTCTCGAGTTGCATATCACTGATATGGGTATCACCCGCGGTGTACACGGATGTTGCATTTACAATCATGTACGCGGTGATAACCATAATGAGGGCGGCTGCCAATCCCTCGATGGTGTAGAGCTGACCCCCGTCACTTCTCACCATACCGCCACCTCAACCACCGCATCCCTGAGCTGGGGCTGCGTGACCTTGTTCGAAGTGTAATTATAATCAAAGGGATGATCCGAGGGGGTTTTTAAGGTACTGTTTAAAAATCTGCTTCCTTGACAGGTTGGGGGTGGACATGCGCATCCAGGGTTGGTATAATCCAACTTAAATTTAAAATAAATATAAATCTGGGACGCGTCCCAGTTTACTCCTTTTCTGTCTGCGGTGGTGTTGTAAAGTATAGACACATTATATTTCACCGTTTTAGGGGTGTTCGTGAGATATACTGGTACTTCGTCGATTATCAGTTCATCGATGTTTCTCTGATTAGAACCATCACTTACACAGACATCTCCAGATTTTAACGAAATATTGAAGCAACTTTCCCGGTCCGGCCACATCGTGGAACTCAGAAAGGTGAGGTTGATCATAAACGACTCTTTTGCCGGAATAATCTGATATGCAGGATCCCTGACTTGGCTTTCCTTGCCGATTAGTCCGGTATTGTTAAGGAGAATGGCAAATATATGCGTTGTCTCATTGTCTCCGTTAATGTAGCCTTCACTGTTCAGGGCAGGGTTACTCCCGTCGATCGTAGCATAACTCATGCTCTTGATTTTGACGAAACGCCGGATGTATCCATATCCCTCCGGTAAAACCTCGCCGATATGTCGCGCTGACCCGGTGCTCCCAATTTGCCGGAGGGAAATATTGAACCTGTACGGGTAGTCTCCGAAGATTACCAGGTTATGGTAATCATCCGGATAAATAAATGTGTTGTCGAAGAACCGGTTCACTTTGTCAAGGGCGAGAATATTCGGGTCATTACGAGAGACCGCAAGACCAAATCTATCTACATCCGCTTTATTCCAATCCATGTCATAACCTGCTACTTCCCATGATGATGGCTCCCCCGGATCTTCCACGAGAATTACGCCGGTCCGGTACGCTACGGCATCATAATCGATGGTATACCCCTGCAAATTGATTAATAATCCGGGAATAAGCGACACAACCCAGATGAAAGCAATGATAAATATCGTGAAGCCAACAAGAAAATCGATGGAAAAAGTTCCTGAATCACGAGACATGGCCGCTCATCAACACTCCTGTGGTCGCATTGAACATAAGTATCCTGCTCGTACTGCCCGAGTTGATGGTGAGTGTATATATCCCTTGTTTTAATACCAGATCCCGACGTTCCGGGATTGACGGTGATGAAGCATTGAATATTATATCTTTATTTTGGATGAACAAAGTTCCTAGCGGGATAACCCGATTCAGCATGATCTCTTCTGAAGGGAGCGTTGCATTCCAGGGGTTTATTTTCCAGCCGGTCCTGTCATATATCAACAGTTCTGTTCCGGTACTTTGGCGCACCCCAAAAAGCCAGTTTAATGCATTTCCTGAGTCATCTACATCTCTGATAAGAATGTAATAAACCGGTAATTTCTCCGCCGATGTAATATTACCGGTGTAACCCTCGAATTCCTGCTTTGCCTCTCCAAAACTGATATAGGGGGATATTTCCCGCGTCGTAATCTGGGACAGTCCGCCATTAAAACCAGGCTTCTCGCTCTCTGGCACAACGCACGCGCTGCACAGTACCATAATACCCAATAGTAAGATCGTAAAAATTGTGGGGATATCTCTGTGCATATTCTTCCGTAATGGCTATTTGAGAGAAGAGCGGAAATAAATATTGGTATTCTTTTAATCCCTTTCGGATTTTGCATCCATTTGAGTTTTTTCGTATCCCTGCTGCATTTCTATCAAATCAGGACGATGTACCGGTATGCTGGACAAAGAGGATCAAAGAACCGAATAAATAAAGTATAACTCTGCAAGATTACGGCACAATCTTCGATATCGGGATCTCCAAAATATCCTCGGCCCCGCAGGCCTTGAGCCGGGGGATCAGCTGGTTGACTATGTTCTTCTGCACAACAGTCTGGATACTGTAATAGTCAATCCCGTGGAGCTGGCTGACGGTCGGCTTCTTCATCGACGGGAGAGCTGCTACGATCCGCTCCATGGACGCGGAGGGGACGTTCATCGTCAGGAGCACCTTGTTCCTCGCTTCGATCACCCCAAAGAGCAGCGTCCTGATCTCTTCGATCTCCCGCCGCTTCACCGGGTCTGCCCAGCTCGCCTTGTTGGCACAGATCACTGTATGCGACTCCATGATCTGCCCGATGTTCTTCAACCCGTTCTTACGCAGCGAAAGAATCCGATGATAGTTTTTTTAAGATCGGGTGCTCTATAGATCGTGAAAGATTATGGATACAACAATGGACAGTCAGAACATCGGAATGATGCTTCAGAAGATCTTAGGAAAACTTGAGATCATCGAAGAGCGACTGTACGAACTTGAATACCCGGCAGAATCCACAATAAAGGTGGATATAATTAAAGAAGTATTAGAAGCAGAAAAAGAGATTGACACCGGGAATTATGTTAATTGCGATTCTGCGAGATCTTTTATTGAAAATCTGAAAAGATGACGTATACACTGCGCTATCGGCCGGGTTTGAGAGAGGAGATCCTCAAATATCTTAGAAATGATCCGGTTCGATTCGAACAACTTGCCAGAAAGATCGAATTTATCACTGAATACCCGGAAAATGGCAAACCCCTTCGCAACCAGTTAAAGGGAAAATGGAGAGTGCATATCGGACCCTATGTCCTGATCTATAAAATTGAACACCAGGAACATTGTGTGGTCTTATTAAAATTCAGGCATCATGACGAGGTGTATTCCTGATCACCAGTTCAGTGGGCTCGTCATTTGTTGCAATTTCTGATATATATGATGCGGGGCAGATCGCACGAACTTTGTTGTTCCATTGATTCTCGTAAGAACCGTTCGGGTCAGATATTGATGACAATTTCGTGTCTTTACGGCACAATCTTTGTTATCGGGATCTCCAATATATCCTCTGCCCCGAAGGCCTTGAGTTGCGGGATCAGCTTGTTAACCATATTCTTCGGAACGACCGTCTGGATGCTATAGAAGTCAATCCCGTGAAGCTGGCTCACGGTCGGCTTCTTCATCGACGGGAGGGCTGCTACGATCCGTTCCATGGACGCGGAGGGGACGTTCATTGTCAGGAGTACCTTGTTCCTCGCTTCGATCACGCCAAAGAGCAGTGTCCTGATCTCTTCGATCTCCCTTCGCTTCACCGGGTCTGCCCAGCTCGCCTTGTTGGCGCAGATCACAGTGTGCGACTCCATGATCTGCCCGATGATCTTCAGTCCGTTCTTGCGCAGCGTGGTGCCAGTCTCGGTCAGGTCAACGACCACATCCATGAGATCCGGTACTTTCGCTTCGGATGCACCGTACGAATGGAAGAGCTGGACGGGAATTTTCAGTTCTTCGAAAAACTTCTTTGTGAGTTCCGGGTATTCCGTGGTCACCCGGCTGTTCGGCCGGATCTGGGAGACGTTCTCTATAGGCTCGTCGCGGTGGACAGCGATCACGATCTTCACATTGCCCTCCCCTGTCTTGCTGTACGAGAGGTTTGCTACTTCAATGACATCGGAGTTCGTCTCGTTTACCCAGTCGAGGCCGGAGATACCAATATCAAAATAGCCTTTCTCCACATAGGTCGGGATCTCCTGTGGCCGTAAGATCTTGATCTTGCCGATCCGCTCATCTGCAATGCGGGGATTGTAATCGCGATCCGTGCGCCTGACCTCAAGGTCTGCCTCCTTGAAGAGCTGGAGTGTCTGCGCCTCGAGGCTGCCTTTTGGGAGTGCGATGGTAATCATACCATACACTGTTTGCGGTAAAAACAATAAAGATAAGGGGTGGGGAGATGTCCTGCGGGGCTCACTCAAATGTGTGAACCACAAGCCCGCTTAAAAGCTTGGGCTCGAACCATGTCGATTTCGGGGGCATGACCCCACCGGCATCAGCGATGGAAAGGACAGTCTCGACCCGGACCGGCTGCATGGCAAACGCGAGCCGGTATTGCCCATTGTCGACCTGCCTCTCGAGATCTGCTACCGGGCGTGCACCCCCCAGATACTGGAGTCGGGCGTCGCCACGGGGATCAGTGATTCCAAGCATGCCTTCTAAAACCCACTGCTGGAGCACCGCCACATCGAGCGAGTCTAATGGTGCAGCATTCTTTTCCAGCAGGCGAGTGCACTCATACCACTCGCCTCCGAGATACATATGCACCACATGGTAACGTTCCGGCTTCTTGCACTTCGGTTTTATGTTGTACCCGCGCCCGTCAACCCTGCCGTACGGTACGATATCAAAGTATTTTTTGAGGTCATTAAGGAACGTGTCGTGGGTGTACGTGCCAAGATCCGTGAGCAGCCGGCTGTACCCGTGGATCTTCACCTTATCATGGGCAAACATGACCCCCATGAACCGGAACGCTTCGGGATCGGAGGGGATCTTTGCTGCAATCCTCCGGTCAGCAACATTCACTGCTGCCTTTGCCCGGTGGTGGCCGTCAGCAATATAGAGCGAAGGAAGGTTTGCGAAGTGCTGTTCGAATCGGGCGAGGATTTGCGGATCGGTTATCCGGAAGATCTGGTGAATACACCCCTCATCTGTGCGCACCTCTGCATCGGGAACCGCACCGCTTAAAACCTGCGCATTGATGAGCGAAAAGATATCCCCACTGTTCCGATAAAGGAGCACGACTGGCCCGTTGTGCGCTTTTACCGCTTCAATGTGCCGGGTCCGGTCTTCTTCCTTATCATACCGGGTCTGTTCGTGCCTGCGGATCAGGTTCTGCCGGTAATCGTCCACGTCGAGGCAGCAGCAGAGCCCAAGGAACGCATCCCCGTCCTGTTTCACCCGGTAGGCATACATGCCGGGCTCGGGATCCTTTCGTAACTTACCCGTTGTCCGGAGTGCTGCAAAGTTCTCGTGCGCCCGCTCGTATACCCGGTCATCATGGGGATCGACACCGGGCAGTTCCGCATCCGGCCTGCTCACGCGCAGGAAACTATCGGGTTTTTTCTCAATGATTCTGCGGGCTTCTTCTGCAGTCACGACATCATACGGGACAGCAGCGATCGCCTGCGCACATTCACGGGTGGGGCGCACCCCGGAAAAACGATATATCCTTACCATACCAACACCAGCACTTTAACAGGGGGACACAGTTGCTCTTAAAGTTGGGTGTGATCCCTTATATTTCCGCACACCGCTTTTCACCCGTTTAGGGCAAATACTATGACCTGCGGGCACTCAGCAATATTGCAATATCCGTAAATGCCGGAGTCCCCGAGATGATCAGACCCCACGATCTTGTGACCTTCCCCCTGCCGCAGATCCGGCGGGCTATGCCTTTTGATCTCGCGGCGATTGTCGCTATAGAGAAAGATTCATTTATCGACCCGTGGGAGGTGTCGGTCTTCTTAGAAGCGCTCACCTATTATCCGACAACCTATTTTGTCGCTGTCTGCGATGGGCAGGTGGCAGGTTTTGTAGTGGGGGCGCTTGAGGATAACGGGGAGAATATCTACGGCCATATCTGCAACCTTGGGGTGAGCCCGATATACAGGCAACGGGGGATCGGCAGGTTGCTTGTGCGCAGGGTTGAACACCAGTTCGCCCTTGAACTTGCAACCGCCGTCCAGCTGGAGGTGCGGATATCCAACACGGCAGCGCAGCAGTTCTACAAACGGCTCGGCTACCGGCATGTGTTCGGGATAGACCAGTACTATGCAAATGGGGAAGATGCGTTTGTGATGATGAAGTGGTTCCGGTTTTAAAAAAGGTTATTTTTTCAGGGCATCAACGAGCCGCTTGTTTACGATATCCCAATTCACAACATTCCAGAAATTCACAACATACTTTGCCCGATCATTCCGGTAATCTACATAGTAGGCATGCTCCCAGACATCGAGCACCATGATAATCTTAAAGGGGTATGTATTAACGCTGTGTTTCTCGACCTGCATAATCAGGGGACGCATGGTACCAAGGCAGAGGGTGAGTGCTGCCCAGCCCGATCCCTCGGTGCTGTTTGCCGCCTGTGTAAACTCCTTTTTGAACCGCTCGAACGAGCCGAACTCCGTGGTAATCATCTCCCCGAGCTTTCCGGAAGGAGCCCCGCCCCCGCCTTTTCCGGCAGGTGCCATGTTCTCCCAGAACATCGCGTGCATCCGGTTTCCACCGAGATGAAACGCAAGTTCCTTGAGCATTGCCTTCATGTCGAGATCGAGGCTCTCCTTTCGCGCTTTGTCAAGTTTTTCCAAGACTGCATTTGCACCGTTGACATATGCCTGGTGGTGCTTGCTGTGATGCAGCCGGAGCTGCTCTTCTGAGATGGCGGGTGCCAGCGCAGCGTAGTCATACGGCAGTGCAGGCAGGGAATACATCCTGGTTGCGGTCATGTAATATCACACTCTTTTGGTAGAGAGGGAGTAGGTGTCCGGATACAAAAGGTTTTAGGATACGGCAGGGAATCTGCCGGTTGTGCATGAGGGCACTTTGATGGTGTTCGTTGAACTTCAGGCTATTCCCGTAACATTGCGATGAGCCTTAAAAAAACCAAATTTTTATGCCCTGCCGAGCTGTTGGTGCGCCCGGGCAAGGTGCTGTGAAGCAAGGGCGCCGAGCAGGGAGAGTTCCCCGGCAAGAACTCCGGCAGCGATGATCTCTGCGAGTTTTCTGGCGTTGGTGCCCGCAGGTTCCCCGCCACCGGCAACTCCGAGAATCCTTAAACATTCCTGCTGCGTATCCACTCCGGTCCCGCCGCCGACGGTTCCTACTGGGAGGGAGGGGAGAGTGACGGCGACATAAATTCCGGAATCCGTGAGATCTACGGTAGTGATGCAGGTGCTGCCATCGATGGCATGAGCCGCATCCTGCCCGCAGGCAATGAACATCGCAGCGACAACATTGGCCGCATGGGCGTTGAACCCCATCGCGCCGGCCCGTGCCGAGCCCACGAGGTTCTTGCGGTAATTTACTTCATGAATAGTCTTCGCATCGGTCTTGAACACCTGTGCGATCAGCTCATGGGAGAGCGCAACACCTGCGACCGTGCTCCTGCCCCGTCCCATGATCGCGTTGATTGCTGCGGGTTTCTTGTCCGTGCACATGTTGCCGGAAAGGGCAACGAGCCGCACACCCGTTGCCTGGGCGATCAGCTCTGCCACTTTCGCGCTCGCGATGGTGACCATGTTCATGCCCATCGCGTCCTTGGTGTCAAACTCAAGCCGGACAAAGACGCTTGTGCCGGCAACAAAGGTCACGATATCAATGAGTTTCCCGTGCGAGGTAGTGCTTTCTGCGGCTATGCGGAGTTCCTCGCGATGAGCTGCAACCCAGTCGCATACTTCTGCGGCCTGCACTACACTGTCTGCAGCAAAGACCGGTGCCCGGGTCATGCCGTCGTGGAGTATGCGCACATCAGCACCGCCGGCTTTTGTTATCGCACTGCACCCGCGGTTCACTGATGCAACGAGCGCTCCTTCCGTAGTCGCGAGCGGGAGCCAGTAATTGCCCCGCGCGTACCCGCCTTTTACCGTGATTGGCCCGGCCACGCCCAGCGGCACCTGCACCGTACCGATCATATTCTCGCAGTTCCGTTTGACCACGCGCTCGATGTCGATGGAGAAGATACCGATATTCTCCATCTTTGTGCCCGTCTCCTGCTCGATATACTCCCTGCGCACCCGGATTGCATCCATGGGCTCGAGCTCTTTTTCCAGTTCGTAGAGTCTGAGTTCCCCACTCTTCAGTTTATTGAGAATAAGATTGTCCCTCTCCCCGTTGCGACCGGATCCCGCATCGTTTCCGGTCCCTGATCGGTGCCCGCCATCATCAGCCATGAATAATGGTAGCACGTATAAATTTATGATACACGTGGTCGCAATCACGGTCGGACAATGGGGCTTGAGGGTGCCTGCGCGCGAGGGAGAGACCACGCGACGGGCACTTATCGACGAGGAGGCACTCGATCTCTCACTCAAGGTACGGCGCGATGGCGATGCGCTTCTCCTCCCGCTCCTTGACTGGCGCGAGGGTGCGGAGCAGTGCCTGTTCGAACAGAACCCGGAGCGGGTGGTGCTGCCCCGGCACGAACTTGTCGGCGGGATTGCCATCATGCCGGAGCGCGATAGGGCAGGTGCGCAGAAAATCCTTGCATCACGCCCCTCGCTCCACACAATCGTATATGCAAAAGGCGAGGTATCGGGCGAGTACCGCACCCGCGAGTTCGAAGTGCTTGCTGGTACTCCCACAACCCGCACCGAAGTGATCGAGTACGGGCACCGCTTCCATGTCGATCTTGCAGCCGCTTACTTCTCCGCCCGGCTCTCCTCTGAGCGGCAACGCATTCTTCAGCAGACTGGCAGGAACGAGACCGTGCTCGATATGTTTGCCGGTGTCGGACCGTTTGCGATCACCCTTGCAGCGCGGGCCGCACTCGTGGTTGCCTGTGATCTCAACCCGCAGGCGGTTGAACTGATGCTGGAAAACATTGCGCAGAACCGGACAAAGAATGTGCTTCCGGTGCTCGCGGATGCACGGAGACTTGCCGGGATCTTTCCGTGGCGGTTTGACCGGATCGTGATGAACCTCCCGCTGTCCGGCACGGAATTTTTAAAAGAAGCATTCCGGCTCTGCAAGGCTGGCGCGATGATTCACTTCTATTCGCTGGTCTCTGAAGAGGGTGAGCACCTTTCATGCATACAGAAACTCGGCGGCGAGGTTATTGCTGAACGGGTGGTGCGGTCGTACTCACCGGGGCAGTGGCACGCGGTGTATGATGTGAGAGTTGGGAATTAACATTGGGGGAGGGGGTCTGCCCCTCCATTTACCCCTCGTCGGAGAGACCTGGTGTTTGAAGGTCTGTGTCCTGAGGGAAAATAAGCCCGATTCAGACTCCTTTTCCAATTCCGATATCCCGGCCTATACCGGAAAACCCCGCAAATCCGTCTTTTTCTGTTCGTGTGGAAACGGGGGCATTAATGCGCCCTGTTTGCCAAAATACGGTAGGAATCCACCTCTCCCAAAGCCCACCAATGCCCCTTAAATCGAGGTGATTTTCGCCACCTTGTTTACTCCATCCTGGCCACGGAAACCCTGCCGGAATGCGAATATGGGGCTCTTTTTTTCCCGACGGTGATCTGAAAAAAGGGGGTCAATTTGAAATTGTGGCTCCCGTGCCTGCAGGAGAGGAAGAAAAGGCCATCCGGATCGTGCAGGATCTGGGCGGATACGTTCCTGATGATACTAAGTCGGATTCTATGAAAAATTCACTCTGACATAAATCCCGTCCCTTAATGGATGATACCACCCTACAGCAGATTTCCCTCTCGTAAACTTAAAAATCGTCCATTACAATCGGCAAATTTGTCATATATCATCGATTATATCTGACACCTCTAAAAAAATAAATCACTCCGGCATAAACTTCGTGCCGTAGTGAATGATGCCACTCTCGCCATCGGTGGCGATCCTGCGGAAGATGCTTTTTACCCGCATGCCGATCTTTGCATCTTTCGGGTCGCAGACAACCTGGGTGGTCATCCGGGGGCCTTCATCGAGCTTGATGATGGCGAGCACATACGGCCCGTGGGAGGCGAACTGGTCCGGTGCCGTCTGGATGATCGTGTACGTGACCACTGTTCCCTTACCGGCAAACTTGTGGTTCACGATCTTCCCTTCCCTGCGGCAGTCAGGGCAGAAGGTCCGCGGGGGGAAGAAATGGCGGTTGCAGGTCTCACACTTTGTCCCGATCAGGTTGTAGCGCTGCGGGATCTTTCTCCAGAATCGTGCTACGGTCATTTCAGACCCTCCCGAGGATGTGGACTGCCACCGTAGCACCGGTACCGCCCACATTGTGGGTCATACCGATCTTTGCGCCATCGATCTGGCGTTTGCCTGCGTCGTTACGGAGCTGCTGGACAATCTCGTACACCTGCTTGATGCCGGTTGCACCGACCGGGTGGCCGCAGGCCTTGAGGCCTCCGCTCGTGTTGACCGGGATCCTGCCGCCAAGCGCAGTCTCGCCGTCTGCGGTGAACTTGCCGGCGGTGCCTTTCCTGCAGAACCCGAGGTCCTCGATGGCGCAGATCTCTGCAATCGAGAAACAGTCGTGCACCTCGACCATGTTGATGTCCTTATGCGTCAGTTTTGCCATCTTAAACGCCCGCTGCCCTGCAGCGACCGATGCATCAAGTGTCGAGATGTCCCGGCGGTCATGGAGGGCAATGGAGTCGCTTGCCTGTGCGGTTGCAAGGACCTTGATCGGGGTGTCGGTGAACTCCCGGGCACGTTCGAGCGGTGCGAGGATGACTGCCGCTGCACCATCCGTGATGGGCGAGCAGTCGAAGAGCCGGAGGGGCTCGGCGACCATGGTGGATCTCAGCACGGTGTCGAGCGTGATCTCCTGCTGGAACTGGGCAATCGGGTTGCGTGCACCGTTGTAGTGGTTCTTCACTGCGACCTGTGCCAGCTGTTCGCGGGTCATCGCGTATTTGTGCATGTAGTCTTTTGCGATCATCGCGTAGAGTCCGGGGAATGTCGCTCCGACAAACCCTTCCCATTCGCGGTCAGCAGCGCCGGTGAGGGCGTCGGTGCTTGCGCCCGGTTCCACATCGGTCATCTTCTCTACGCCTGCTGCGACCACGATATCTTCCATGCCGCTTGCTACTGCGATGACAGCCTGCCGGAAGGCAAGCCCGCCGGATGCACACGCGGCTTCGACCCGTGTTGACGGGATGTGGCGTGTTGCCATTCCCGCATAGTCAGCGATCAGGGCACCGATGTGCTCCTGCTCG
Organism: Methanoregula sp.; assembly: GCA_030651815.1. Lineage (GTDB taxonomy): Archaea > Halobacteriota > Methanomicrobia > Methanomicrobiales > Methanospirillaceae > Methanoregula. Next base: position 40,302 of record JAUSBW010000109.1, on the reverse strand, counting down.
ATGAAACGGCCGGCGCTCATGTTCCCGACATACATTGCATCGATCTTCTCCCCGGAGAGCTGGGCATCCTCAAGAGCGAGGGCCCCGGCCTCCACGAAAAGGTCACGGAAAGATTCCGACCATTTCTCACCGAATCTGGTGCAGCCCACACCAATCACTGCCACGTCTCTCATGATTGCATCACCAGTTTTCCCTTGTGCTGGGCATATCGTGCATAATCTAGGTATATGGGATTCCTGAGAAGCTGCTCCACGCCGGGTGCAGCATCGCGCCGGAATGCATCTGACAGGATTGCATCGGTCACTTCAATATCGAATGCATCGCTGCCTGCACCGGACCCGAACGAGCAGACAAAGATGGTGTCGCCCGGCTTTGCGATGTCGAGAGTTGCTGCAAGGCCAATGGGTGAAGCACCGGAGTAGGTATTGCCAAGAAGCGGCACCACAAGGCCCGGCTTGATCTGGTCGGCATTGAACCCGAGATCCTTTGCGGCTTTCTGCGGGAATTTCGCATTGGGCTGGTGGAAGACTGCATAGGTGAAGTCCTTTGGTGCCTTCTTGGTCTGCTCAAAGAGGAGGTTGCTTGCGCCCTTTACGTGCTTGAAGTATCCGGGATCGCCGGTAAATCTGCCGCCGTGGCGGGGATAATCCTGTCCTTCGCGGCGCCAGAAGTCCGGCGTGTCGGTGGTGAACGAGCAGGTGTGGTGGATCGTTGCGATCGGGTCGTCGTTCCCGATAACAAAGGCCGCACCTCCCGCCGCTGCGGTGTACTCGAGCGCATCGCCCGGTGCACCCTGCGAGACATCGGTACCGATGGCAAGCCCGTAGGGGATCATCTTGCTCTTTACCATGCCCATGCATGTCTGGATCGCGGCTGTGCCCGCCTTGCAGGCGAACTCGAAATCAGCTGCGGTCATGTTCGGGGTAGCACCGATTGCTTCCCCGACAGTGCATGCAGTAGGTTTCACCGCATACGGGTGCGACTCGCTGCCCACGTACACCGCCCCGATCTCTTTCGGGTCAACATGCCGGCGCAGGAGTGCGTTTCTTGCTGCTTCAACAGCGATCGTTGCTGCATCTTCATCAAGGTCCGGGACGGACTTTTCAAAAACGCCCAGCCCCCCGGTGATGTCTGCGGCATTTGCGCCCCAGACCCGGGCAATCTCTTCGACCTTGATACGATATCTCGGTATATACACACCGTAAGTAATGATGCCTACCATTCTTGTTCCCTCAGGGTACTCACGATTTTGTCTACATCCATGCTCGTACACATCACCGTGATGCGATCGCGTTCCGCCATCTTTTCCACGATCGGGTGGACGTCTGCGGCATCTATTCCCTGCAGCACCACGCATCGCGGCTTGAACGGCGTCACCCGTATTGCAACCATCGGTGATTTTCCGGTCGAGACGTTGGTAAAGACCAGCGCCCGTTCCGTGCTCCAGCCATAGATGCGATTGAACTCATCGGATGAGAGTTGCATGATCGCATTCAGGCTGTTGACCACGGTATAGCCGAAGAGGGTTTTGTCCATGGATCCGCAGAGTAATGTGCACCCGATCGCGTCTGAAAAATCTTTCAGCGGAATGGGTGAACCATACTCATGGAGGTCATAGATCACGTCATCGTCAACTGCCGAAAAGAGCATGGTTGAAAATTTTTCAATGTGTTTACCGCCGGTCTCCTCATCTGTGTTGAGGAGCGTATCGACAATCTTGCCGACAACAGCGGTTCCGGGGCTTTTTCTCCTTCCGCTCTCATAATCACTGATTACAGACGGTGAGACGCCGAGACGTTCTGATAAGACGCCGGGTGCAATCTCGAAGTTCATGCGCCATTTTTTCAGCGCATGCCCCGGTGAGTCCGAGAGCGTAATTTCGCCAGCCATCTTTTCAGCGAGCTGGTTTCGCTTTCCGGATTTCATGCTCAATTAGATCCACTCATAGTGTTAAATAATTAACGAATATGAGTTCGACAGTGAACGAACCCTGACGAAGAGTTTGCCGAAGGGCAACCCATAAATAATAAGCATCTCAATTTTGATAAGTATGATACCAGCAGAAGATCTCCAGTGTCTCAAGACAATTGCACTGCGGGGCGGCTGCAAGGGCCCGGTCTTTGTCTCATCCCAGTCCATCGGTGAGATGCTTGCGATCAGCCCGCAGACCGCATCCCGGCGATTGAAAGGGCTCGAAACGCAGGGCTTTATTACCCGGACGATGGCTGCGGACGGACAGCATGTGACGCTGACCGGGACAGGAGAAGAGGAGCTCCGGAAGGAGTACCATGAGTACAGCCGGATCTTTTCTGAGCATAACAAAGGATTTGTATTAAACGGCACCGTAGTCAGCGGCATTGGCGAGGGTAAATATTACATGAGCCTCGAGCCCTACAAGCAGCAGTTCAATACCCATCTCGGGTTTGAACCCTACCCGGGCACACTCAACATACGCCTCTCCTCTTCAAGTTTACCGGTACGCAGGAAGATCGATGCGCTCGACTGGATCCGGATCAAGGGTTTTTCCACTGATGGCAGGACATTTGGTGATGCCAAGTGTCTCCCGTGCCGTATCGGGAATATTTCCTGCGCGATTGTCATGCCGGGAAGAACCCATTACCCCGCAGATATCATTGAAGTGATTGCACCCATGGCCCTGCGCCGGAAACTGGGCGTGGAAGACACGGATACGTTAACAGTTGAGGTGGATCAGTGATCGATGAAGCGCTCGCAGCGCTCCGTGACGGCAAGTTCATCCTCCTCTACGATTTCGAAGACCGGGAAGGCGAGACGGATTTTGCGATCCGCTCTGATGCAGTCATGCCAAAAGATATCCTGCGGATGCGCAAGGATGGCGGAGGGCTGATCTGCACTGCAGTCCACCCGACTGCAGCCCAGCGTCTCGGGCTCCCGTTTGCCAGCGATGCCCTCAGGGCAATTGCCGTCGCTGAACGGGAAGGAGACATCCCGTACGACCGGAAGAACCACTCCTCCTTCTCGCTCTGGGTGAACCACCGCAACACGTTCACGGGCATTACCGATCGTGACCGGACGCTGACGGTCAACGCGATTGCCGAGCAGGTGAAGCGGGCGCTCAATGGCGGCAGCGTGAGCTTCCACGAGTCATTCCGCACCCCGGGCCATATGGCGCTCCTGCGGGCAGCAGAGGGGCTCCTCGATGTGAGGAAGGGTCAGACCGAACTCTCGATTGCGATGGCTGAGATGGCGGGGATCACACCCGCGGTTACTATCTGCGAGATGCTGGACGATGAGTCCGGCTATGCACTCTCAAAAGCGGATGCAAAGCTCTATGCCCGGAAGCACGGGCTTGTGTTTGTCGAAGGGCCGGAAGTTTTGGAGCGGTGGGAACAGGAGCGATCCTCCCGTTGATCCACTCTGTTTTCACCAGTTCCATTGCAGATCGAACCACCCCTGTTTCCAGAACGATTTCATCATTCTTATTATCCTTCCAGCCCCAGTTTTTACCCACATGAAAGTCCCACTCACCGAACTTGAAGACCGGCTGAAGCGTTTCCGGGCCCGGATGGATCACACTTGTTCCGGCTGGGAGCTTGCAGCCATTGTCGGCAAGATCCCTCTCTACTATTTCACGGGCACTATGCAGGACGGACTTCTGCTCATCCCGCAGGATGGCGAAGCCGTCTTCTGGGTTCGGCAGAGCTTCGAGAGGGCAAAGACTGAGTCGCTATTTCCCTATATCCGGGAGATGAAGAGCTACCGGGACGTCGCTGCGGGCATGGGAAACCTCCCTTCCACTGTGTATCTCGAAACGGACCTGATGCCGATTGCCCAGCTCCAGCGGCTCCAGAAGTACCTGCCGTTTTCCGATGTGAAATCTGTTGATGAACAGGTAGCAGCGGTCAGGTCAGTGAAGAGCCGGTATGAGCTCTCCTTAATGGAACACGCCGGGAAGATCCACCGCCATGTGCTCGAAGACTGTATTCCCGGTATGCTCACGGAAGGGATCGACGAGGTCGGGCTTACCTGCGATCTCTATACTCTCATGATGAAGGAAGGCCACCAGGGAATCATCCGGTTCGGTATATTCAACGAGATGTTGCTTGGCCAGATTGGGTTTGGCACGAGCTCCATCTCCCCGACGTACGTCAATACTCCCGGTGGCATTTTCGGTATGCACCCGTCCGTCCCGCTGATGGGCTGCCGGGAAAGGAAACTGAAAAAGGGCGATCTGGTCGTCATTGATATCGGGTGCGGGTACAAGGGGTACCAGACCGACAAGACCATGACCTATATGTTCGGCAAGCCGATCCCTGATGAGGCAATACGGGAGCACGAACGATGCGTGGCGATTCAGGATCAGCTTGCAGCACTTCTCAAACCGGGTGCTATCCCGTCAGAGATCTACACGACCATCATGGCGGACCTTGAGCCGGAATTCTTAAACAACTTCATGGGATTCGGGAAGCACAAGGTCAAGTTCCTCGGACACGGTATCGGGCTCTGGATCGATGAGATGCCGGTGATTGCGCAGGGATTTGATGAGCCCCTGCAGGAAGGGATGGTCTTTGCCATCGAACCTAAGAAAGGCATATCGAAAGTCGGGCTTGTGGGGATTGAGAACACCTTTGTCGTGACACCACAGGGTGGAAGGTCGATTACTGGGAAAAGTAAGGGACTTGTTGAGGTATACTGACGGTCACTATCGTAGTATTCCCTGTTGGCTCTGCGGAGAGCCAGGGTACTATTGTATTCTGAAAATATCCGCTCACTTCTTTGCCAGTTTTTTTAAGGTTTCTTCAGGCAGCATCTTTGCGATGCTCATCTTTGTCGGGCAGCGCCCGAGTTTGAGCCCCTGTTTCTTTGCCTCTTCCTTGAGCATTTTCGTGTCAAGGTCTTTGATTAGTGCACTCAACTCCTTCTGCTCCATGGTGATCGATGAGTGATTGCAACTGTAGAAGATAAGGTTTTCGCCCAATGAAAAAATAGAGATTAGATCTTGATCTGGGCCAGCGCTTCGTACGCTATCTTCCGGAATGTCACCGGATCAATGGTGGGATACTGCTCCTTAGCCTTCAATACATCCGGCCCCGTGCCCGTGGCGAATGCCTCGATCCGGTCCAGCGTGCGTTCAGCGGTGTCGAGCACCCAGAGATCCCGGGTGTCCTTGTCCACGATATTTATTGATTCCACGCGGACGGAGACCATGGGGGTGCTTGCCTCGTCCTTCCTGTACAGGGTCGGCTTGCCAATGACCGCGACAAATGCCGGTGTCTCGATCTTTGCCAGCTGCTGCATTGCCTCGGGCTGGTAACTGCCGGCCATGATAAAGAAGGTCCCGGTCGGGTCTACTACCCTTCCGCGATAGAAAATATTCTGTTCACCCTGTCGCTGTTTCTCGGTCAGCGTGCCAACAATGAAGATCCGGTTGCAGCGCTCTCCGGTAGGGAGCAGGACAAATGTCGGGCTCTTCTCGTCTTCGCCATCCTTGAACTGGTACCGGCATTCCCGCAGCTCGCTGGCAAATACCCGTCGTGCCGGTTCGCGCTCAAATGAAGCATCCTTCCTGCCCATCTCGCGTGCTGGCGTGCTCATGATGCACCCCCGGCCCGGTTGAGAAGCGCTGTATGCTTTCCGCTCTCAAACGCCACACGCTCGCATTTGTTGACGAGAACGCGGTTCTCGATCTCGCGCCCGTGGCAGGTAATATACCGGCCGAGCACCTTGTCCCGCATCTGGAGGAAGACCTCGTCCATACCCAGCGGGTTGTTCTCGGCGATCTCCTTTGCTGCATCGAGTGATATTCCGGTGAGCGACTCTACCACATCGCGCTGGAGCAGGATGCTGTGCGTCTTCTCCCCATCGTCCAACCACCCCTTGATCCGCAGATCATAGGTGAACTTCGGCTGGATCTCATGCACAGGGCAGTAGTTCTGGCGCGAGAGGGCACGATTGCACCCTTCCACCGGGCAGCGCTTGATGATACCGGAGCCGGGTGCGACATGCACGATAGCGCCGCTGACTGTGGCTTCGCCACCGCTCACCACAATATCACCCTCCTCCTGCATGATCATTGCCGTATTGAGGTTCAAAGAGAGCCTGCCGTTGTACTCGTCTACCTGTGAATAGAAAATATTGTAAACTGAACCCGGTGTAAGGCTCTCTTTGCCCGGCTCTTTCCAGATTACAAACTTGATCGTGCCGGTCTCATCGCCTAACAGGCCGGACTGGAGCATCCGTTCATGGGAGGCGTCCCACTCCTGGACCACTTTTGCCCGGATACTGCCTATGCCGGGGTGCAGTTCGCTGATCGGCACAGTCGTGGGCATGAGTGTCCGGTCCTCTTCGATCTCTTTGATCGTAGAGCCGGAATGGATCTTCAGGCTCGCGATACCCTTGAATTCGTCCACAACCGCGGACTCGATCCGGTACCAGGCACCCAGTGCCATTGCAGGTGCGTTCGCCTTTGCCCATGCGACAAAGCGGATAGCGCCGGACTCATCGGCTATGATGCCGCCCTGGGCAATCGCGGGTGATGCGGGAGCTGCGAGTGCCACGATCTTGCCTTCGATCGTTACCCACTCGCCGGGTGCCGCATCAGCGATCTTCTTATTTTCTGTGCCACTACTGCCCGTGCCGCCACTGCCTGAGCCACCGCCCGTCCCCATTGAAGGGATGTTGAACTCTTTTGCGAGTTCATTGATCACGCTGCGCTCTGCTTCTGATGGCTGGACACTGAACTCCTCGATCAGTCTGCGGAGTTTTCCCTCGATCTTTTTGGGATCAATGGTCTGTCCGCTCTTTTGGAACTTACGGGAGATTCTGTCTGCTGCTTCGGAAAAATCCATTTCGTACATCTCCACATAAGTATCGGATCTGATCATGCCTATATATTGCGAAGTGTGCGGGGCGAAAGTGAAATCGCTGTAATAGTACGCCGTAATGGTCAGGTTTATGTGACCACAGGCAGACTATCTGAGGTATGGCAGAAATTAATGCAGACAGCACTATCTATGAACTCTTACAGGCAAAACCCGAGTCTACCGAGGCGCTCTTCAAGTTCGGCATGGGCTGCGTAGGCTGCGCGATCGCCCGCGGCGAGACAATCCGCCAGGCAGCTGAGGCACACGGTATCCCGCTGCCCGAGCTCATCAAGGCACTGGGCATCAGCGAGAACTGATCAGCCCCTCACTTTTTTCTTTGCTTAATCTCTGTTAGCGAAGCCAAAGGGAATTTTTTCAGGTAATCGGCGATCTCCGGTTCGTGGAGAAGCGTACATCCCGCACAGTTCCATACCTTGTTCCCATTGGAGCCCGCTGACCACTGCCCGAGGCTTTCGTCCCTGCACGGGTAGAACGGGCAGTAGCAGAAGTCGCATCGCTGCCCGGCAAAGTGGCAGGGATAGTAGGGGCAGTTGTCGGGTGTCCACTCCACCCAGTGCTCGCCCTTGAACCGGCTGAAAATATAAAATGACGGCTGAGAGTTCTGAATCCCGCTGTCGTGACACTGGATTGCGTAAGGTATACCTCGGAGAATGGCAGCATGCACGCGTCTGCCGGTTTCGGTCAGCCTCCCGGCATACATATGCTTAACCTCACCTTCGCAAGCAGCGATCACTGCATCTGTCGGTGTGCCGGTCAGCGGGAGGCCAAGCGTTGCAAGGGCTTCTGCCTTTGCCTCAGTTGCCACCATGATCGTCTCGAGCAGGGCTGCGTCTTCCATGCCCTCGCTGCTGGTCACGATGATGTTAATTGTTCCGGCAGATTCCGGTTGTTCGCGACGGATCCCCGCAGTGATGAAGACTGTAACAAAATCATACTGGAGCACACAACACTGCTGCACAGGTACCGCGGTGAGCAGCCCGAAAAAACCCGGTGCCAGTCCGGCCCCTGCTTCAATCATCTCAAGTTCCTTTTCCGGTCCGGTATGATCCCAGCCTGCGGGAATGGTATGGATAAAAAGGGTGGAAACTTCGTAAATACCGCCGTTAATGCCGGTACTTGCAGCGCGGAACGTTCCGCGGATGAAAATAGTATTGGTATCAGTGAAATATCTCATGCAACCGAATAGCGTGTCCGGTCCTTGAGTTCCTGCTGCTTGCCGGCGTTCCAGCCGGATACATCCTGCAGGTAACCGGTTACCCTGCTTATCTGGGTGACATCATGAGAGCCGCATTCAGGGCAGACTGGTTTGCCGCAGAGCGGGCAGTACTCAATACCTGAGAGAATCTCATGGGAGCAGTGGCAGTGATCGAGCGGGCACATGATCTCAAGATGCGTCTCGCCGCAATTCGGGCACGGGTTCTCCTCAACAATGAGGTGGCAGGTGTGGCACTTGTATTTGCGTTCCTTTTCCGGAATCTCGTCTACACTTTTGTATTTCTGTGCCAGTTTCCGTTGTTCACCCGTCCAATCCATACTATAACATCGCACAGCTCATTAATAAATATTTAGAACCTTCAGGTTCAACGAACTGCCATTTCACCCACTAATAAGCGCGCATATGCAGATCTGGTTGCATAGGATCGTTGGTTTATAACTGTTTACGCCTTACGGATGTGCGCGAAACTTTGTGCTGCGGCTGCCGGGTCCCCCGCCTCATAGATCGCACGGCCAACGATAATTCCGTCAACAAGTTTTGCAACGGTATCTGCCTCCCCCCCCTGTGCCCCCACTCCCGGTGAAAGGATCTTTCGTTTCCCAACAATGCCTCTTAAGACTTTCACCCGCTCAGGGCGTGTAGCCGGGGCGATGATACCATCGGCTCCGCACTCCATGGCAAGCGCTGCGATCTTCTCTGCCGTCCCGCCATGGAAAAAACCGGTCGCGCCGGGATGGCTCATCTCGGCAACCACGTAGCATGCACCCCCGCATTCGAATGCGGTCTCAACGCATGCGAGCACCGAGTCTTTGCCGGTGAACCCGTGGCAGATGATAGACGAGAATCCTGCATCGAAGACCTGCCCGGCGATGAGCCGGTTGGTGTTGGGGATATCTGCAACTTTGAAATCAGCGATCAGCGGCAGGTCGTGTACTGCTATCTCATCGGCAATGGCCAGTCCGCACGAGAGAATGAGGGGATAGCCGAGTTTGATTGCATCGATGTGAGGGGCACAGGTCTCTGCGATGGACAGGGCTGTTTTCTTATCAGTCACATCCAGTGCGAGGATCAGGTCGGTCATAAAGACCTCCGCTCCAGCACTGCGGCCACCATAACGGGGAGTGTGATCGTGGCATCGCCGTACACCGTAACGGCCTGCGCCTCCTCAGTGATCTTGCCCCATGATCGGGCCTCGTCCAGCGTTGCTCCTGATAGTCCGCCGAGATCGGGGCGGTCACCCGTCAGCTGGACTGCGTAGGAGAACCCGTTGGGGGTCATGAGCATGCTCTGGAGGATGAAGTTCTTCGGCACCCCGCCCCCGACCAGCATGGCGCCGGCTTTCTTTGCTGTGAAACACCGGTCCATGAGCGCCGGCATATCGGCAAAGGCATCGACCGTCACCTTGTTGGTCTGGGAAAAGAGCCAGTACTGGAGACCGATCATCGAGTCCTGCACTGCGGGGCAGTAGATCGGGATATTATTGTGATACGCTGCATGCAGGATACCTGACTTTAAGTTCTTTCCTATATGCCTGATAAGAGCGGAGATGGAGATGGTGCTGCCGGGTTCGAGTTCTTCAAACACCTTCTGCATGAACTCCTCGAAATGCACGAAGGCCTCGTTGGGGAGATAGACATCATAGATCCGGTTGATCTCATCGTGCCGGAGTTCAATATCATTGCAGAACGCAGTTCCGTGGAAATGTCTGCACCCTATCGCCTCGATGATGTCGTGCGTGAGGTTTGCACCGGTCGAGACGAGCACATCTATATGCCCGCCTTTGATGAGATCTGAGATGATCCCACCCATACCTGCGGGAACCATCGCCCCTGCAAGGCCAAAGAACTTCACGGTCTCTGTATCGCGCAGCATCTGGTCGTAGATATCCACGGCGCGGGACAGCGATCCACCGTTATACGCCCCGGCCTTTCCCATAGCTGTGACCAGTTCATTGACGGTCATCTTTGGTTTAATGTGTATCTGGGTGACTGGTTCATCGCACTGTTTTGCCATTTGTCCTCTTCCCCATTATTGAAAGGTATTGGTGTGCTTGGATGATAACTGTGTTTTATGGATGGGTGAAGTGCCCGGAGTACCTGGATCTCATGAGACCCCGTACCTCTCATCTCACTCGTTTTAGAAGAGAGATGTTGCCGCCATGGAATGCATATCATCAGAAAAAGAACGCTGCCTGATATTCTTTGAAGGATTGTTTCAACATGCAAAAAAGTGCGGGATTAAAAAAAAAAGTGCGTTATTTCTCCGCTTCGAGTCTCTTTTTTGCTGCCATGAGCAGCTTGATCTCGTCATCTGATACCTTCGGGTAGGAAAGATTGAGCCCGCTGATTGCAGAGGTTATGACACTGGCAACAAACGTCCGGGCCATCCACTTGGCATCTGCCGGGACAATGAACCACGGGGCGTAATCGGTTGATGTTGCCGATAACATCTCCTCGTATGCTTTTGTGTACTGATCCCAGAACTGCCGCTCTGCAAGATCGGCAGTTGAGAACTTCCAGTATTTTTCTTTGTGCTCAAGCCGGTCAAGCAACCGCCGTTTCTGCTCGTCTTTTGAGATGTGAAGGAAAAACTTGAGGATAAGCGTGCCGTTCCTCGCCAGATGCTTTTCAAAGGCATTGATATCCTTATACCTCCCCTCCCAGAACCCGTTGGCATCCGGCCCAATCTTTTTGGGAAGAACTTCCATGCGTTCCGGGTGAACCCTGACCACCAGCACATCCTCGTAATAGGAGCGGTTGAAGATGCCAATCATCCCGCGTTCCGGCAGCACCTTGTAATACCGCCAGAGGAAATCATGGGAATGATCTTCTGCGCTGGGAACCTTGAAGCCATGGACATCACAGCCCTGTGGGTTCACACCGGACATCACATGCCGGATCGTGCCATCCTTTCCTGCGGTGTCCATTCCCTGCAATACGATCAGAATTCCCTGCTCGTGGGAGGCTGCCAGCAGTTCCTGGGTTTCTGCAAGAGAAGCCCGGTCTTTTATTAGCATCTCTTCCAGCAGCTCCTTGGCCTGTTCCTCATTCATGGTTTTGAGAGCCTTGTTCTGTACCCATCCGGAATCATATTTTTTTAACTGGACTTTTTTCCCCGGCACAACTTTGAACTTCCTGATATAATCCTTAACTTTTGGTCCTTTGATTTCCATCTCTTTCACCTCTGATATCCGTAAAAAAAATCAGGCGGGGTTTGCCCCACCGCTTTTCTCTCTGCGTTCGTTTGCTGCAATGATATCATCCAGCACTTCGGTGATCTTGCCTTTGTACTGCGCCATGTAGAGGTTGTAATACAATCCCCTTTTTGCCATCAGCTGGTCATGGTTACCCTGTTCCATAATGGCACCGTCATCGACAACAAGGATCTTGTCACAGTCCCTGATTGTCGAGAGCCGGTGGGCGATCGAGAATGAGGTCACCCCTTCCTGCAGTTTCCGTAACGCACCCTGGATCACTTTCTCGGTCCGGGTATCCACGTTCGATGTGGCTTCATCAAGGATCAGCATCCTTGGCTGGGCAAGCATCGCCCGTGCGATCGTCAGGAGCTGACGCTGGCCCTGCGAGAGATTGGCTCCTCCATCCACAAGCACCGTGTTATACCCCTGTGGGAGCCGCTGCACGAACGCATCGCAGTCTGCCTGTTTCGCTGCAGTGATGCACTCCGCATCGGTTGCTCCGTCCCGGGCGTATTTGAGGTTGTTCATCACCGTGTCGGTAAAGAGCAGCGGCTCCTGCTGCACGACTCCGATTTGCCGTCGCAGGCTGTCCTGCGTAACATCGGCGATGTTAATCCCGTCTACGAGGATCTCCCCGCTGTCGATGTCATAGTACCGGGTGAGGATGTTGACAATCGTGCTCTTACCTGCGCCCGTGGGACCGCAAAGACCGATCTTCATGCCGGGGGTTGCTACAAAGTTTGCATCCTTCATCACCCGTCTGCCCGGCACGTAACTGAAGTTCACGCCTTTAAAGACGATGTCGCCCATGATACGGGGCAGGGCTTTTGCCCCTGACTTGTCTTTTACATCCGGTTGCGTGTCGAGAACCTCAAACATCCGCCCCGCACCAACGATTGCAGAGACCCAGAAGTTGTAGTTAAAGAAGATGAACGTGAGCGGGAGGATAAAGAGCAGACAGAACGAGATCGCAGTCGAGAGCGCGCCTATTGTAATCAGGCCATTGTTGAGCAGATTCACGCCAAAGACTGCGACGACTGCAATCGAGAGGAATGCTGAGATCAGGCAGAGCGGGCTGATGAAAAGGGACAGGATATGCGCCCTGGCGCCGGCATGACTGGCATCGAGTGAGATCCCGGATTCAAGTGCGGATGAAGTCTTCTGGTGCCGGTCTGCGATCACCGTCCGCTGGCCTTCTAACGTCTCTTCAATAATTCCGGTCAGGTCCCCGAGCTTGATCTGGAGCATTGAAAACGACGGGCTTGAGACATGGGAGAGGACTGCTACGAACACGGCAAGCAACGGGATGATCACAATTGCGACACCGGCAAGCACCGGGCTTATCAGGATGAGTGCGATGATCGTAATAATGAGCATGAACGTGGACTGGAGCGTCAGATTGAACGGGTTCTGGAAAAGGTTGTTGATCGTGTCCATGTCGTTGGTCATCCGGCTCATCAGTTCGCCAATCGGCTGCTTGTCAAAGAAGCGGAGCGAGAGATTCTGCATGTGCTCAAAAATATCCTGACGGAGATGAAACAGGGCGTTCTGGGTGACATCGGTCATCCAGCGAAACGCAGTATACAGGCAGATGAACGTAACGATACTCAACCCCAGCATCTGGTAGGCGGTGTCAATGACCGAACCTTTCCCATGGGTGGCAAGATTATTGATCATGTCTCCGAGAAGAACCGGTACCAGCAGGAAGGTTAACGTCCCGATGAACATGAAGAGGAGCGATGCGAAGAACTTGCCCTTCTGGAGGAATATATACTTCATGAGCCGCCCGATGGCACCGGCCTTTGGTTTGTGCGCTTTTAAGGGGATTTGTGCTGCGTCGGTCATGTGATATCCTCCTTTTTGAGTCCGCCCAACTGGGAATCAAAGATATCCTGGTACAGCGGGCTTGTTTTGATCAGATCCTTATGGGTTCCCATTGCGACAATCTCGCCTTTTTCAAGTACGACAATTTTGTCAGCCGCAAGCGCAGTCGAGACCCGGGATGCGACAATTAAGCGGGTGACTCCTGAGAGGAATTTTGGCAGTGCAGTAAGAATTCTACCCTCTGTTTCAATATCCACTGCGGAGGTTGAGTCATCAAGGATCAGGATCCTGGGCTTGACTGTGAATGCCCGGGCCATCGAGAGGCGTTGCTGCTGGCCACCGGAAAAGTTCTGCCCTTTTCTGGACACACGGGCATCATACTGGTCCTGCTGGGTGATGACAAAGCTGTCGGCATCGGCAACCTGTGCTGCGGCTTTTGCATCGTCATAGCTGCTTTCGGGTCTTCCGAACCGGATGTTTTCAACAATCGTTCCAGAGAAGAGGAATGCCTTCTGGAGTGCGATAGAAACAATGTTTCGTAAGTCGTCCTGCGGGATCTCTTTTACATCCACCCCGTCAATCAGGATACGTCCGCCCGAAACATCATAGAACCGTGGGATCAAAGAGACAAGGGTGGACTTCCCTGACCCGTTTGCCCCTAAAAAGGCAACTGTCTGCCCGGGCTCAATGGTAAGGTTGATATTTTTTAAGGTATCGGTATCCCCTTTTGGATCATAACGGAAATTGACGTTCTCAAAGACAATTTTTCCTTTCACGTTCTCCGGAGTATAGTGGCGTGCGGTTTTGCTGTCCACAACATCCGGGACCGTATCCCAGATCTCTTTTAAGCGTCCGGCAGATGCCTCCGCTGAGACGATCTGGGGCATGAGCATGGAGAGCATCCACATCTGGCCGATGATGATGAACGTGTACTGGAAGAATGCCAGCATCGCACCGATCGTTATCGTTCCTGCGGCAACAAGAGGCGCCCCAAAAATAACAAGAAGGGTCGTTGCAAGGCCCATGATGAAGAGGGCTGCCGGCATTGTGATAGCATTGGTGTGAAGCGGGTTGACGTTTGCCTGGCGGAACTCGTCATTGATCGATCGGTATTTTTTAATCTCGTATTCCTGCCGGACAAAAGCCTTGACCACCCGGATGCCTGCCATGTCCTCCTGGAGATTGTTATTGACCAGATCATACTTCGCCTGCCGGGCCTGGAACTGTTTCTGCATCACGTACATAGCAGCACCGAATGTCCCGGTCGAGAGGATGAGGACGACAACGAGGATCCAGAGCAGTTCGGGGCTCGTGATCCCCACAAGGATGAGAGAGACGATGATGGCAAAGGGGGCCATCAACAGGCTTCGGAGTGACAGATGGACGCCGATGTTGATCTGGTAGACGTCACTTGTAAGCCGGGTCAGCAACTCGCCTGTCGCGGAGCGGTCGAGGTTCCCGAACGAGAAACTCTGGATCCGGGCAAAAATTCCGTTTCGTATATAGTTGCCGGTTGCTTCTGCGATCCGGACCGCATAGACGATGTTCGCCATACAGAATATACCGGTGAGGACTGCAAAGAGGCCTATTAACACCGCGTTTTGTATCGCTGCATCGATATCTTTGTAATTGTTGATGATGATCATTACCTGCATCGGGATAAAGATCATAAACGCGACATAGAGAAGTGCAAAGATCTGCGATATTGCAATCGGTCTCCAGTGGCCACGGTAGATAACCATCATGTACCGCAAGTTTGGAAGGAATACCACATTATCACCAATCTGACCGGTGATCGGTTGATCAGGGGTCGGTGTTTGAGAAAAGGGGCAAGGAAGGGATAAACATTTCTGATAGTTCTAAAAAAAGATTCATAGAATGAAACCACTACAAATCTTTTTACGAATGGGACTGTAAGGAAAGATCCAGGGGATCGGGTGAAAATCCCGGGTGATCGTATCATTTTTTTAAAAGCGGGGCCGGAGTGATACTTACGGGGGCAATATGTCCCGGTATGGTGTTACCCTCCGCTTTCCCCTGAGGTGAAAATATGGAAACAGAAATTATTACCAAACACGGGCTCCTCATCAGAGGAGTCTTTGCACTCATCATCGGGATCCTTTGTTTCATCGTTCCGGTCAGTATAGAATGGGCAATCGCTTACCTGGTTGGGATCTTCCTGCTCGTAATCAGCATCATCATGGGCGGCATCAGCATCTCTTCTGAACATCCTCCCTTCCACCGGTGGAGTACGTTTCTCCTTTCGGTCATCGGGGCAATCGTTGCAATCCTCATCTTTGTCTCACCGATCTGGCTCATCGTTCTGATGACATTCCTCGTGGCACTCTGGCTGATCGTGGCCGGGATCTCCGATGTGATCTTTGCTGCAGCCATGAAGGGTGCACCGCATCGCATCCTCCTCTGGATTGCCGGTGTAATCGCGATTATCTTCGGCTTGCTTATCGCACTGGTGCCATTCCCGACAAAGGGTGCGGTAGTTGTTGTCATCCTTATCGGGATTTTCGGCGTGATTTACGGCATTATCAGTATCGTTGCCGGTCTGCTCATGAAAAAGGATGAATCTCTCATTGCAGTATCGGTGTAACCACTTTTTTTTATTTTTCCTGGGAATGAGGACACAGAGCAGGGTCTTAGTTCGGATGAACGGACTGGCGCTCGCTTGACAATGGACGTGACAAAAAAGGGTATTTGCCGGGTTAGTGCCGTTTGTATCCTCCCACCGGGTGTAGGAGTGCCGCCTGGAAATGCCGCCATAAAAAACAATCAAATACACCTTGAAGTCGACATTCGGCAGATCATTTTTCAGGAATAGTATTTTTCAAAGCCCCCTCCAAACATACCGGTAATACGAATTATCTCCTCATTGACATTCAACAAACGGCAGTGGACAGTGGAATCAACAAGTTCCAACACTTGACGAACCCTCCTGAACAAAAAGAACACCCTTTTCATCGTAGGTTTTGCAGTAGGTTTATTTCTCGGATTCATGACAGTGGCATTCCGCTCTTTGAAGATCTTCCTGAACAGCCATTCTGCCACCGAGTATAGCAGGAAACAGAGCACCATCAGCATAGACAGCGCAGCAATACGGTTCTCATTTTTGAGATAGACTTCTGAAACATGGAACCGCTTATCTTTGAGAAATCGGAATCCCCGTTCAACCGAATTCTGCTCCTTGTAGTATTCCAGCATAGTTTCCGGATTGATACTGACATCATTACTGGCAAGGATGAAACGGCCCGCGTGTTCCCGTTCTCTGAGAACCCAATTCTCATCGAGAGCGAACTTGCATGAAACTCTATAGACAACTTCACACGTTTCATTTTTTATTAGGCGACCGCGTTTGCCGGATTTGCGCCGTTGACCTGAAGTTATTTCTACATCTTTGATGCGGTACCGTGGATTCCTGGCAAGTCAGCGCTCAACAACGGCGCGTGCATCCGGTTCACAGGCAAATCCTTTCGCGCATAGTTTTTTCAAAGCAGTTTTATCTTTCTTCATCTGCTTCTCAAGCCGGGTCATTAACTTTGCATCAACCCGTTTTTGTTGTTCAGCGGAATGAAACAGGACCCATCTCTGCTGTATCCCCCCATATGCACTCTCGTATACAGCATATTTGTACCGGATATCTTCGCAGGCAGTCCATGAGACTTCTGATGCAACAAGTTCCTTCGCCTCATTTATCGTCATTAGAACATGGCTAATCCAGAAGCAGTGCTGGCCGAGTGATTGGATATTTCCGCTGGTGTAAAATGCCGAATCTGCCATGTGATAAATCGTTTGTTGGGTGACCAGGTTGCTTCTTACCGCTTGGATAGATTCGAGCAGGATTTTTTTGTCAGATGCGTTTCCGGATAACGGTTCCATGAATACCGGGATACCATCCTGATTGGTTACCAGTGAGATGACGAATTGTTTGAGGTCGTTCCTGTGATCTTTGGAATGCCCACGGACTATCTCGATAAGCCGGGTTTTAAACTCGCGGTCATAGTCACCAGTGACACTGATGGATGTGGTATCATGATGGAGACGCTGGACGCCTAATGGCAATCTTTCCATCATCCGAAGTACTATCCCGGTGAAGAGCCGGGTCGGGCCATACTCTGCTATCGCATCGAGAGTCTCACCTAATGCGTATTCGTTGAGATGATCGGGTTTTATTCCCTTGCCAAGCAGTCACTATGTCTTCAAAGAAATCCGGCATAAGTGATAGTCTGCCTTCGTTATATCCGAGTCCATTCAGACCGAGGGCTTTTACTCCGATCCTGTGAGTTATGTGGTGATGACGAGTTTTGAGAATGACTTCATCGATGTACTTTCCTATCTCAAGGGTGTCAAACACTCCAGCTACTATGCCGAGATGCCCTATTGTTACATTTGAACCGTCTATTAACGTCATTTTGCGGTATGTTTATGTTCATTTCTTCTCCGGTAAATACTTCTCCGGTAAATATCTATGTACAAAATAAATAAAAATCAGGGAATTTTTACTGCCGATGGTCGGCTTGAAGAGGATTTTTTTTTTTAAAAACCCGAATTCAAGGTTCCTCCTGAAATCTGACATGACTGTCAATTCAGGATCTATCCATTATTTCATTGACGTGGGCTGATGCCCCCGTACCCCCTACACGATACATGTCGCTCCCCCCACAGAGGTTCATTTACCGGTTTCATGGATGGGTTTACCGTAATCCATTTTCGATAATATTGATATCATGCAACGCTTAGGTATCTTAGCCGCCAGTGAGATCTTAGCCGATCTTGTGACACGACCAATTTTTTACTGCACCCCTCGTGTTCGATCTCCAGCAGGCCGTAATTTGAGGACACGTTCCCTAAGAGTGGCGAAATCAGTAACATATTTACCTTATAAGAAATAGTCTATCCACTATGAAAGATGTAAGGTTAACCGTCAAGAAGCGGGCATTCCCGAGCCAGGGACGGGTGCGTCTCAATATCGCACACCTGCCTGAATTGGGAATCCATGAAGGGGATCACGTAGATCTCATCAACGAAACTACAAAAAAATCCGTCACTGCTACGGTAATTGCCGATACCATGGTACGGGCAGGGCATGTACGGGTGAGTGAAGAGGATCTCAAGACCCTCGGCCTTAACGATGACGATGATGTCCTTGTCAGAAAAACCCCGCCGCTGCAGGAAAAGATAAAAAAGGCGGCAGCAGATACCAGCAAATCGCTCTCAAAGAGTGTCGGCAAACTGGATGAGACGGTGAAAAAGACCACAGTGGATGTAAAGGCAGGCGCAGTAAAAGCAGCAGACTCTGTGAAAAAAGGGACAAAGAAAGCCTCCGATGAAGCAGTAAAAGCAGCAGACACGGTGAAAAAAGAGACAAAGAAAGCCTCCGATAAAGTTGGAAAAGCTGCGGCAAAAACCGTCAAAGAAGTGAAAAAAACGGTAAAGAAAGTTATCGGTCCTAAAGATGAACTGTAGTTTTAAGTAAAAGCACAAAAACAGTAATGGGGTGAAAAATCAATGGCAACAGAAGCAATAATCACCGACACAACTCTTATGGGAATCCTTGTTGTTCTTGCAATGGTGATCGTGTATTTCATTGTCCGGGAGATACGCATCATGAAGACTGCCAGCCGCTCGATAGAGATGGAACTGGAAAAGGACAAACTCAAACTCTTAAAGCAGCACGAAGAGTCAAAGGTCTTTTCGTTTACCCGGCTCTCCCAGGAACAGACAGCCGAGATAAAAAATGTTGAAGATGATAACACGAGCCTCGAAACGAACATCTACGCAAAGGAAAAACTTATTGAAACGCGGTTAAACCGGCTCGAAAACCTGGTGAAAACAAGAAAACTGGATAATCTTTTAGGGAATATCCAGGAACAGGAAAAGAAGGTGAAGTAAAACCATGTATCCGGTTATCAACCAGAATCTGAACCAGAATGTGACAAAAGATTCGTTCTGGGATCAGTTCTCACATATCCCCGGGACGATCGAATCCCGTATCCCGACGTTCGATAAATCGCTGGATGTATATTTTGACCAGAACTTTGCTGCTATCATCGAAGAATGGGATCTGGTAACAGACAGCGATCTCCACAAGCTGGAAAACCGGCTTGCAACGGTGAGTGATGAGATCAGCGGTCTTTATGCAGGAAAGATGACCATCGAAACGCGGGCAAAAACGTTAGATGACGTAATCTCATCACTGGAGAAATCGTTATGATCGGCATGAACACGTACCTCAATGCGTATGTTGACCGCAGGATGAAATATATCGTTGACGAATGGGATCTTTCCACACGGGTGGATATCTCTGATTTCACGAGCCGGCTGGATGCACTGGAACAGGAGATCCCCCGGCTGAAAGCATTTGAGCATGCTGCATCGGACAAGCTCACCGAGCTTGAAAACCGTGCCGGCAAACTTAAGGGGGGGATCTGAAATGGAACTACTGGAATTTATCATCATCGTCATCATCCTCTGTGCTCTCATTTTCCTGATCTATTACTTCATACGGGGCGCAAAAGGGGACATCTCGCTCGCCCGTCCGGTGGAGAGCCGGGTGGATGAGTACCTTGACCGCAGGTTCCAGCACATGGTGGAGGAGTGGCAGCTGGTCTCCCATCCAAAACTCCAGCAGTTCAAGGAAAAGCACTACAAGGAGATCGAAAATGATGAAGCGCGTCTCGCTGAATTAAAGAAATATGAATCCGGGATGCAGACCTCACTCTCAAACCTGGAGGCACGCCTTGACACTGTGGAAAAAGAACTTGCCCGGAAAGGAAGCGCCAAAAAGTAAGGATTCCACCGATCTCTTCGTTCAGCTGAAAAAAGAGATTACCGTGATGCGAAAGCAGGGGGAGCCTCCCTTAAAGGATCCCCATAGCTTCGCCCAGTACATGTGCGATCTCTGCTCTACGCCTCATACAGTCTCTGAGCTCCGCCAGTGCGTTCTCTGCGGGCGCTGGGCATGCGATGCCTGCTGGAAGGATGAGTTTTATACCTGCAAGTCCTGCGCAGGGATCATAAAAATTCATATGATAAAGGGTAAAGATTAGACCCCTTACACTTTTTTCCTGCAGCTAATCTGTAGTCACCGACCAGACTTTTTTTAATTCCAAAATGGAAAAGCCGGTACAGCTGATATTTTTCCCGTGCAACAGAGATGCATCGCTGCATCGGGCTTAGCATTTCCTCATCGGTATGAACGAGGATCGGATAACGGGAAGCAGGCATTTATCCGAAACGTGAGATGACCACTCTGGATACGGGTGCTCGTTTCACAGCGGCAGTGAGAACCTCTTAAAAAAAACGACCAGGAAAAATTAGTGAAAAAACATTACCAAAAATTTCACTATGTTTAATGCTCTTACAACTAAAAGTAGTGAATCACATATCGACACGGTGACACAGTTGGCTGATGGCACAATTAACACAGAAACTCATAACGATGTTCCCTTCAGGCAGATTATCAGGGACGAACTATCGGCAGTTCGGCAAAACCGTGCTGAGCTGATGACACAAAGAGGCCCTCAGGGAATACTTTTTTTCGTTCTTCTGGTGTGTGTTCTTACAAATGTAATCTTCTCTCTGGTCCGGCCCGATTATTTCGGGCTGTTTATCGCGGCCAGCTTCTACCTCAACATGTACTATTTCATCACCCTGTTAATTCCGACAAATTTCCAGGCAACCAGCCTCCCGGCAGCGGATCTTTCACGGTTCCACACGTGGCTCAAAGAGATCGGAGTAAAATCAGGCACAACCCAGTTTACCCGGTTGTTTATCAACTCCCTCTTCATGAACAGCCGGGCCCTGTCGCTGGGAATCGGGTTGATCTTCTCGATTGACATTGTGTTTACCCTCATTCATTTTACCCAGGGACTTCCACTCAGAACCACCCTCATTGTAATAGTCCAGTGCGCAATCATTGTCATCTTTTACCTGGTGGTCTGGAAGATGGAACCCTTCTCTACTACCTATGTAAAAAAAGTAGAAGAGGCAAAACGCACCCTTCGCCGGCAGAAAATGCCACCCCAGCTGGTTACGGCCATGTTCATCTTTGGCTTTTTGCTTGCCATATTCCTGTTTCTGACTACCATGATCTATCTGCCAGGTGTTACCCTGAACGCATTTTTAGACCAGTCACAGCTGACTGAGCTTGGGCATCTGTTCAGCCTTCTTGCCATCCTTGCCTTCAGCCAGTATTTCATCATCAGGTATATCCACGGTATTACCAGCAGGACGATGGCAGACCGGATCTTCGACTTCAAGGAACAATCCTTAAAGGAGCTTCTTGATATGGAGTGTTCATGCACGTCCCAGGATTCAGATACGGATCAGAATCCGCTTGAGATAAGCGCCCAGCTTCTTGAATCCAAGATCTTCATCATAAAGCGGAATTCTCTTGCAGGGACATTTCCGGTCTTTGTTGTGGACCTCGACTTCTCGGTGATGATGGACAGCACGACCCTGACCGCAATCAAGGGATATATCGTGGAGAGAAAACAATGAGGAGAACCGGGTCTTTCCCGGCAAAAAAATGAACTTTTATTGATACATTATTGTTGACATGCCAGAAGATAGGCCAAGTAAAAAAAGGTTACCCGGATTCTAAAAAAACCATACCTTTTGAGGACGTTGCATAGATCATCTCAATTCTACAATTGTGTAAATGAAGGGATAAAATATCATTGGAAATTCCTCCGAACGCCCACCATTTTATACAAATTCTACTACCGGGTTAATTTTTTCGAACTATGCAACAGTCTCTAAACTGTCCGTTTAACACCAGATTTTTCAGGTCTGTAGAAATGTTTAGAAATAAAATTTCAATGCTATTGGGGGGTGCGGGTGATGCCCCCGCCCCCGCCACAGCTGCATTCCTGGCAAACCGATCTCTGGAGAACTGGTTGAGTGCACAATTGAATAAAATAAGGTTTTTTACAGAGCATATTTTTTTGTAATTTGTCCGTTCATGTTCAAATCATAAAACGATTACTTTGGATTTGCCGTGATGTACATTTCGCGACAAATGTAAATATCGAATAATCCAATTCCTCTTATATGACAGCCCGTAGTCATTTTATAAGTTTTTGTCTCATAATTCTCATCCTCACAACCGGTTGCGCACAGCCTGCATATCAGGCCAACAATTCACTACCCCAATCTGTTCATACCACAACCTCATTGGAACAGGTTATACCTGCAACCCAACCAGCTGCTCCACCATCGTCCCCAGTGGCTGAAGACCTGAAACGCGGCACAGCGGATCCGGATTTTATTGTTGATATCTCTGTTCCGGAAAAGATCTGGGAGGGCACTACGCTTCTTGCCGATAACCATGACCTCACCCGTCCGAGGATCATTGAAGTGAATCGCCTCGGGGTGATTGTATGGGAGTACCCGCTCGCAGATGGGTTAAAGATCTATACAAACCCGGGATGGGATGTCGAATTACTACCGAATGGGAACATCCTGACCGTTCTTCCAAGGTTCGGGGTGTACGAGATCAACAGGGACAAACAGGTCGTGTGGAAATATCTGGACTCCAAGGTGTCTCATGATGCCGACAGACTTGGGAATGGTAATACCCTGATCGCGTTTGGAGCTTATGATACGGCTGGCGATGCACAGGTAAAAGAGATCGATCCCGCTGGGAACCGTATCTGGTCATGGTATGCAAAGGATGTGTTTACCGGGGCTGAATATACGGCTATATCAAATGAAGGGTGGACACATACGAACGCAGTAACACGGCTGGATTCAGGCAATACGCTGATCAGCCTGAGAAATTTCAATGTGATTGCAGAAGTCGATCAAGAGGGAAAACTCGTGCGAACGATCGGAAAAGGTGTCCTTGTGGATCAGCATGATCCTCTGGATCTCCCGAACGGGAATATTCTGGTAGCCAATCACGGTACGCCGCATGAAGTGATCGAACTTGATCCGGCGGGAGCAATTGTATGGAGGTTTCCGGTAAGAGAAAGAGCTTCCATGCCGGTCCGGGATGCAAACCGGCTGCCGAACGGGAACACCCTTATCACGGAAGCTGACAGGATTGTCGAAGTGACAAAAGACAAGCAGATCGTATGGCAGTTCCGTTTAACTACGCCCCCGTTTACTGACAGGATATCTTCTTCAAGCAAGGGATTTTATAAGGCCGAGAGGATCTCCCCATAATCTTTCTTTCCAAACGCATATGTGGAAAGGCTCATCAAATAGGTGGCAGCAGGACCAAAAATTGCTGCAGTCGCTGCGGGTCAGCTCCCCTCAACGGATCTTGCGAGTGCGTTTGATGCGGCATTCCTGTTCTGCATGGTGTTGGAGATTATCGGCATTGTGCTGATGCTCGCAGTCGCGGAGAAGGAGCCCTCGGGCGAGAGCAGCGGGGACGTGGGGATCGGGATTTAGATCTATTCCCTTTTTTCTGGTGATGGGAGGAAACTGCCATGAATCTGCCGGAGGCTGTACCTGCAAGCTCATCATTCATGTCCCTATGGCTTTTGATCCCAGCTGTCTTCATGGGCCTCCTGACAGTGCCCCGCTGTCGCAGGAAGGATAACTCCTGATATGAAACCACCATCTTTTTCAGCTTGTAAAAGAGATCTCTGATAAAGAGCAACCTGCACATGTCTGAAAAACCGATCCTCCAAAAAGAACATAACGTAAACGGGATTGTGTGCCGGGATGCAGAGGATCGTCTTAAAAAAGCGGCAGGAACGATTCTTATCGTTGAGGATAGCCGGACGCAGGCCGAATATCTCCGTGCTATTCTTGAAGAGGAAGGCTACCGCACCGTTATCGCGAAGAGTGGCAGCGAGGCCCTGAAACAGATCGCAGTTGATCGCCCCATGATGGTACTCACTGATATCGTCATGCCGGAGATGGATGGATATGAGCTCTGCTGCAGGATAAAGCAGGATAAGAATAGTTCAGATATCCCGGTTATTCTCGTTACCCGGCTTTTTAATCCGGAGGATGTGATCAAAGGGCTGGCATCCGGGGCTGATGATTTTATCATCAAACCTTTCAAACCCGCCTATATCCATTCACGCATCAGCACTATTCTTTCTCATCTGGAAAAACCTGATCCGGATGAATTGCGTTCCGGGTTTGAGGTGACCGTTGCCAATACCACTCACGTGATCTCTGCCAGCCGTTTCCGGATCTTCAATCTTCTCCTGTCCACATACGAGGCGGCAGTCAATAATAACAGGGAACTGCAGGAGGCACATGAGCGGCTGTATCTCTCTAATGAGCAGCTGCAGCAGGCGGTAGCGGATATCAGAAAATCAAATCAGGCTCTTGAACAGGAGAACACGGAACGAAGACAGGTAGAAAAAGCCCTCGCTGAAGCAAATAAAAAGCTTAACCTTCTCTCTGGTATCACCCGCCATGACATCAACAACCAGCTTCTGATACTGAACGGGTTTGTCGAATTGTTACACGGAGAAATTCCTGATCCCTCTTTAGAACACTATTTCTCCCGTATAACAAAGGCAAGCAGCCAGATCACTGCCATGATCAGGTTCACTAAAGATTATGAGAATATCGGTATACGTGCTCCTGCCTGGCAGGATCTTCAGACCCTTGTGAATAGTGCGGAAAAGGGCGTTATACCCGGACTGCTCACTATCAAAAACGATCTTCCAGCCGGAGCTGAAGTGTTTGCCGATCCGCTTATTGTCAAGATCTTTTTCAACCTTATAGACAATGCTCTGCGACATGGGGGCAAGATCACGACAATCCGGTTCTCTTATCAGGCACGCAATGGGGACCAGATCATTGTATGTGAAGATGATGGTGACGGGGTGATCACTGAGGAGAAGGAGAAAATATTCGAGCGGGAGTTTGGGAAGAATACCGGTTTTGGATTGGCCATTTCCCGGGAGATCCTCGACATCACCGGTATCACGATCATAGAGAACGGGGAGCCTGGAAAGGGCGCACGGTTCGAGATCGTAGTGCCACCCGGGAAGTTCCGGGCGACGGGCTGATCAGAGGGGCAGGTATCATTTTTAGTCGCCAAAGAACGGTCATACCCGGATCACACAAAAATAGAAAGATAGATGCTGGTACGCCTGCTTAACTATCATTAAGTGAGGCGCGTTACCTGATGCCGGCACCACAGGCAGTTCATGATCTTGTCGAACGGTATGAGTACAACCGCCCTGTCTACCACAAAGGACAGAAGAACGAGACGGAACTCCGGCGCGAATTTCTCGACCCGTTCTTTCGTGCGCTCGGCTGGGATATTGACAACAACAAGGGCAGCTCAGAGGCGTACAAGGAAGTCGCCCACGAAGATCCGATTCGTATCCGGGGGCAGACGAAGTTCATCGATTACTCGTTCCGGATTGGAGATAAGCGCAAGTTCATCTGCGAAGCAAAGAAACCGGGGGTCGCAATCAAGGATGATCTCAGTGCTGCGTTGCAGCTGCGCAGGTACGCGTGGAATGCCAAGCTGAAACTTTCGATCCTGACAAACTTCGAGGAGTTTGCGGTGTATGACTGCAATGTCCCGATCCGGAAAGAGGATACGGCAGCTACCGCCCGGATTGCATTTTTTCCCTATACTGAATATGAGAAACGGTGGGACCGGATTGCAGCGGTCTTTTCCCCGGAAGGAATACGGAAAGGCGCGTTTGACAAGTATGTTGAGACAACCGGGGAAAAGCACGGGACTGCCGGTGTCGATGAGAAGTTCTTAGAGGATATTGAGAACTGGAGACTGCTGCTTGCCCGCAACATCGCGCTGCGCAATGGTGCACTCACGCAGGAAGATGTCAATACCGCGGTCCAGTTGATCATAGATCGCCTCATATTTTTACGGATCTGCGAGGATCGTGGCATTGAAAAATACGAAACGCTCCGTGCAGTTTCGGATGGCGAGGCGGTCTATTCCCATCTCTGTGACCTGTTCCGGCTCGCGGATGACAAATACAATTCAGGACTTTTCCATTTCGCAGAAGAGGCGGGACGCGATGAGATGCCGGATACGCTCACCCCGTCGCTGGTCATTGATGATGCTGTCTTAAAAAATATTATTCACCGGCTCTATTACCCGGAGAGCCCGTACGAGTTTTCGGTGATACCGGCCGAAATTCTCGGGCAGGTGTACGAGCAGTTCCTTGGGAAGGTGATCCGGCTAACGGCTGCACACCGTGCGGATGTGGAGGACAAACCGGAAGTGCGCAAGGCCGGGGGAGTTTTCTATACCCCGGCATACATTGTCGATTATATTGTTACCAAGACCGTCGGTGAACAGGTGAAGGGAAAGACCCCCCGCGATGTTGCGAAGCTGACGGTGCTTGATCCTGCGTGCGGTTCGGGTTCGTTCCTGCTCGGGGCGTACCGGTTCTTACTGGACTGGCACCGCGACTGGTATATCGAGCATCTCGTGCCGGTGCTCAAAGATCGCCAGCCGACATCCCCGGAAGTCCGGGCACTCCTGCCGGATCCGGTAGCATCAGGAAAAGCGGCAAAGAAGGAGGGGGCGTATGAACTGCCGGTCTATAAGTCGGGGAATGGCGATGCGTCGAAGATGCGCAGCGACTGGAGGCTGACGACTGCGGAGCGCAAACGCATCCTGCTCAACAACATCTATGGTGTGGACATCGATACGCAGGCAGTGGAGGTGACCAAGCTCTCGCTGCTCTTGAAAGTGCTGGAGGAAGAGAGTGGGGAGAATATCTCTAAGCAGCTCAAACTTTTTGCGGAGCGGGCGCTCCCCTCCCTGCACCGCAACATACGGTGCGGCAACTCGCTCGTTACCCCGGACTATTTCACCCACAGGCAGGCGCACCCGTTCAATATGGAGGAGCGCAAGCAGGTGAATGCGTTTGACTGGCCGCAGGAGTTCCCACAGGTAACAAAGGCGGGCGGCTTCGATGTGGTGATCGGCAATCCCCCCTATGTCCGGCAGGAGTCGCTCAAAGACCAGAAGGAGTACTACCAGTCACACTATGCGGTTTACCAGGGCACCGCCGATCTCTACGCATACTTCATCGAGAAAGGGATCTCGCTCCTGCGTCCCGGCGGGGTCTTCTCGTACATTGTTGCGAACAAATGGATGCGGGCGAACTACGGAAAACCGCTCCGGAAGTTCCTGCTGACAAAACAGATCGAAGAGATCGTGGACTTCGGCGACCTGCCGGTCTTTAAGACCGCGACCACGTATCCGTGCATCATCCGGGTCTCGAACAACAAGCCGGTACGGGAATTCTGTGTTTCAAAGGTGGAGACGCTCGACTTCCCGGACCTTGCGGGGTACGTGACTGAACACCGGCACCCGATGGATCAGAGCACGCTCACTGATGGAGGGTGGACGCTTGGCGATAAGCGGACGGAGAATCTGCTGAAGAAGTTGCAGAGTGTTGGGAGGCCGCTGGAAGAGTATGTGATGGAACAATTATACAGCGGTATAAAAACTGGTTTAGATCGTGCATTTGTGATTGATGAAAAGACGAAAAATAAATTGATTAAAGAAGATCTTAAAAGCGCAGAGGTAATCAAACCGTATCTTGCTGGTAGAGATATCAAAAGATATTATCCGCTTCCTGATGGAAAATATCTCATTTTCTTACCGAAAGGATGGACAAAATTGCGTTCTGGCGACTTAAAAAATAAATGGAACTGGTTAAAAGATAATTATCCAGCAATAGCCCAACACTTGGAACCTTTCTCTGAAGATTGTCAAAAAAGAACCGACAAAGGTGAGTATTGGTGGGAACTTCGCGAATGTGACTATTCCTCCGAATTTGAAAAACCAAAAATAATGTATGTAAAATTTCAAGTGAAGCCCTCATTTACTTTTGATCAGGGTATCCATTATCCAAACACCGCAATTTTTTCAATTGTGAAAAAAGATTTACCCTTATTAGCAATCCTCAATTCAAAATTGGGTTGGTTCCTTATCTCAAGCTATTGTACACAAATTCAAGGAGGCTACCAACTCATTTTCCAGTATCTTGGCAAGATCCCCATCTACACCCCAGACTTCGACAACCCGGATGACAAAGCCCGGCATGATCGCATGGTTACGCTCGTCACCGGGATGCTGGAACTGCACAAACACCTGAGCCACGTAAAGACCGATCAGGAGAAGCGGCTCGTCACGCAGGAGATTGAGTCGACCGACCGGCAGATCGATTCGCTGGTGTATGGGTTGTATGGGCTGACGGCGGATGAGATTGCAGTGGTGGAGGAGAGCGTGGGGAAATGATATAAAAATACACGAGTTCTCCTTTTCCTGAAAAGATAATTCCAATATTTTTTTTACCATTTTTTATTATTACCAAAACTTTTATTTTCCAAAAAACCCACACCACCTCATACGCGGGGAGAGGTGTTGCTATGAAACAGAAAAGATCGCGATCAGGAAAAATGAAGAAATCCACTGGCGTACACGAACCGATGGCAGAATACCTGCAGGACACCGGCACGGTCATCACCGTAGACTCAACCGGCCGGATGGTACTTCCCAAAAAGATCCGGAATCTTTTCGATGCGAACCGGTTTGAGGTGAGGGCAACGGAGAATCACATCGAGCTCATCCCTATCAAATCGCTGGATACACTCTTTGGGATATTGCCAGAAATTGATATGGAAAAAATATATCGGGAACATGATCGTGAAGTTGAAGAGGAGGATGCAGAGTGACCGGCACCGGCATCCTTGTTGATACCTGTGCCTAGCTCGAAATGATGAGTGGTTCCCCTAAAGGAGACCGTGCCCGTACGGTCATTCGTGAAAACTCACATATTTTTATTGTCAGAAGGCTCTGCCATCACAAAGTGAGGCGACTTTTCGCTCTCCCGCCGGGTTACCAATAATCCGGCCCACTCCCGGCACAGTGGTTCTGTTCCTGCCGCTCTTTGTGTTCATGCCTAAGCTGATCCAGCGGGCAATGAAGGTGGACGCACATGCAGCGATCAAGGTATTCGGGAAAAACGAGCAGGTGAAGAGAGTGTTCTGGACATTGTTTGTTGCGAGGGCCGGACTGGTGCTGGCCCGGGTTGTGGACCCGGTGACCGCTCAGCAGGTGGTCGGGATTATTACAGGGATGGGATAAGAGACCGGTATAATTTTTTACAGATTTTTATATTTCAATACATTAATTTGTACACCCGTGAAATTACCTTTCATGCGAGCGGTATTTTCTTCATGGGGATACTGATGTGTGCCCTCCTGATTACTGGGTGCGTACAAACGAATTCCCCCGTTGGAGAGAAAACTCCGGTTCTCGTCACTTCCTCTAATGACACCCCTCTCCCGGTAATCACCACGGAAATAATTCCTCAATTCCGACCGGGCGACATTATCGATTCTACACAGAATCTCGATAGAGTGCCTCACCTAATCATCCTTGATTACAACAACACAACTAGGCAATACCAGTACGATATAATTTTCCGGAATGTAAACAAGAGCTGGGGATACCGGTTATATCCAGAAACCCGGTGGGTTTCAGTTGGCTTCTTCGAAAAGAATGAAACGTACCTGCTAACTCATATCAACATTACCGATATTGAGACCCGGTTTCCCAGCAAGGAAATTTTTGAGAAAACTCCGTGAAAGAGAAGGATAGTTGCTCAGCTCGGGTGATCAGGATGATTACGGGGACGGGGGTATAAGATGATCCTCCCCCTCATTTATCCTTCGTCGGAGACACTTGGGATCAGGGGGTCCGAATCCTGAGGGCAAATAAGCCCATTTCAGGCTGTTTTCCCCCTTTAGGTATACCGGTCAATCCCGGAAAACCCCGCAAATCTCCCCTTTTCGGTTCCTGTGGAAAGTACGCCCAAATCTCGCCCTGATTGTCAAAATACGGGAGGAATGCCCCTCTCCTAAAGCCCGCCAATGGCCCTGGAATCGAGGCATTTTTCGCCACCTGGTTTAGCCCATCCGGACCCTTGAAACCCTACCGGAATGCGAATATGAGGGTCATTTTTTCCGGGGAGGGGATCAAAAATTGGATTTTAAGCAGTTGAACGAGGTAAGCCGGTCTCGGAGCGGGGGCGAGCACGGCGAAGATGGGCGACGCGGGCGGCCGTTCAAGCGTGTGACAAAATACAGCGAGAAAATTTACAGAAGAGGTTACGCTCAACGGGGCTCCGCCCCTCGCCGCGTAGGCTTCCCCCAACGGGAAAGATAGAGCCTTGTTTACCCGGACAAAAAGTAAACGAGTCAATCATTGTTATTCTGCTATTGGGTTTTACTGCACATCGGCAAACCGGCATGCCCCATTCAGCACCGTCATCTCAAACCGTGCTCCTTTGCCCGGTTCCCCGCTTTCCCGGATGGTGTACCGGTGATATTGAAAATTTTCCGGACCAGGAAGAGGCCCCGTACTGAGGCACGGGCCCCCTCACCGCGTAAAAAGATCCGTTCCTTCTTCTCCTGCGGTATGCCTATACCGTCATCTTCAAAGACGATGGTGACCCCGTCAAGTGTGGTTGTGTGCCAGACTCGGATCTCGCCGACATAGCCCCCGTGCTCTACCGAGCTTTCAAGGAGGCCCTGAAACGCCTTTTCAAGCAGGGGATCGGCAAAGATTGCGAGGTTTTCTATCTCAAGGCTGTGCCGGATTTCACCTATGGAGATATGGGAAAGCCTCCCTCATTCTCCTTCACGACAATCGTAAACGTGGTCCTCATCGTCCTGTCCAGTTCAATCGTACCGTCCAGTTGTCCCACGAGCGCGATCACCAGGCGGAGTCCCAGCGATTTGGCATTGCGCCAGTCCAGATCAGCAGGAATCCCGATCCCGTTGTCCTTATACATGATGGTGAGGATGGCGTTCTCCCGTTGGATCGCAAGGGAGATCTCTCCTCTCCCCCCGTCGGGGAATGCAAATTTTAAGGAGTTTGAGACCAGTTCATTGACAATAAGCCCGATAGGAATCGCGGTATTGATATCGACATGGATGTCCTGAATCCGGGTATTGAGAATGATACCCTTTCCTTTCATGCCGTAGAACTGCAACAGGCTGTTTCCTAAAAACCGGATATAATTGTCAAAGTCAATTTTTGCGATATCCGTGGACTGGTACAGTTTTTCATGCACAAGTGCTATCGCCCGGACACGATTCTGGCTTTCCCTGAACACCTGCTGTGTCTTCTCGTCCTCGATGGATTGTGACTGGAGGTTTAAGAGGGAGATGATGATCTGGAAGTTGTTCCTGACCCGGTGGTGGACTTCCCGGAGCAGGACGATCTTGTCCTCAAGCGATGCATTCAGCTGGCTGGTCCGTTCGACGACCCGCTGTTCGAGATCCCTGTTCAGGGACCGGATCTCATATTCCATCATTTTGCGCTCGGTGATATCCTGGATCTGCACGAGGAAACCTGTGATTGAATCTGCACTATTTCTCAGTGGGGTGATGAGCACATCCAGCCAGATGATCCCTTCCCGGCTGGTGGGATAAAGGTCCAGGGTTTTTACTTTTTCGAAATCAAAAGGTCCCTGGTATTGCACAGTCCCTCCCAGGTGCAGTTTCTCCTTCTGCTCATCGTTGATATTCGGGTCAGCAAAAAGAGAGAAATTTTGGATTGCCTGTATATCCTCTATGCCAAACAGGTTCAGACACGCCGGGTTGGCGTGCGCCAGTGTGCCCGTAGCATCATAGAGTTCGATGGCAATAGGTGACTGATCGTAAATTGCACGGTACTTTTCATCGCTCTCCCGCAGGGCCGATACCTGCCGGGTCAGTTCATTTAAATTGGCGCGGAGTTCTTCTTCGGCACGTTTCTGCTCGGGAACATCCAGGTTTATTCCGAAAACAGATGCCGAGTCTCCCTGTTCACTTTTGAGTAGCTGACCCTTTGAATGAATGAATCGCAGTTCGCCAGTATCATTCCGGTAAATCCAGATATCAATAGTGTAAGGCTCTCCGGTCCCAATCACCCGGGTGAGGGCCTCATGCGCCAGAGTTCGGTCATCTGGATGGATTTTTGCAGCAATCTCTTGAATGGAAAGATGTTGACCGGCGGAGTATCCAAATAATAACAGCGCCTCCTCCGTCCACTTGCGCTCAGTGATGTCGGTTAAGAAATTCAGCGTGGCCGGGTGTCCATCCCAGTCTGTCGCAGCGACGCTGATCTCAATCCATCTGGTGCTTCCATCCTTTGGACTTAGCCGGAAGGTATAGCGGGATGGGGACTCTTCGACATTTATTCGTTTCTGGTACCACTCCACCACCATGGCATGGTCATCAGGGTGGATAACCGCAGAAAACTGTATGGACAGAAGTTCCTGCTCTGAATACCCGGTGAATTCGACCATTCGATGATTGATAAGCTGCAGCATCCCGTCCTGCGCAATGACGATTGCCTCATCCGAGTGTTCGATTAAGTGCCGGTATTTCTCCTCGCTTTTCTTAAACGCATCCTCCGCCTTTTTCCAGGAGACAGCCTGCTTGATCTTGTGCGAGAGTTCGGCAAACTGCGCTTTTGGATTGTCGCCTTTCTGGAGATAGAAGTCCGCTCCGCTGTTGATCGCCTGGATGACCACCTCTTCCCTGCCCCTGCCGGTTAACAGGATGAACGGAATCTGTCCAAAACGTGTCCGCACCTCAACAAGGAACTGGATGCCGTCCATCCACGGTATCTGGTAATCGGAGATGATTGCATCGAACCTCTCCAGTTCAAGCAACCGGATTGCTTCGGGTGCGCTCAGTGCGGTCGTTATGGTGAAATCCCCGGAACGCTCCAGGAACAACTTGCCGGTTTCAAGGAGGGATAATTCGTTATCGACATAGAGAACCCGGATTGCTGCTGCCGTCATGCACCATTCCCTGCCATACGCCACGCCCCTTTCGCCACCGTCATCTCAAACCGTGCCCCCTTACCCGGCTCGCCCGTCTCAGTAATGGTGATGCCGGTGATCGAGAGGATCTCGCGGGTGAGGGTTAAGCCAAGCCCGGTGTTCTTCCCAAATCCTCGTTCGAAAATCTTCTCCTTTTCCTCTGCAAGAACCCCATCACCATCGTCCTCGCACACGATGACCTCATTACCATCGCGTTCCAGAGCAGAGAACCGGATGGTCGTGATCTTCCCGCCATAGCGCAGGGAGTTGTCGATGAGGTTATAAAACACTTTTTCGAGCAGGGAATCGGCAAATACCTCAAGACCGGAGCAACCGATGTCAAGCCTGATATTCCGCATCGGGAGTGCAGCCCCTGTGTTCCTGATAAGCACATTCACATTCTGCCAGAACGGGGATTTCACCCCCATCGTCTCGTAATCCTTGGCAAAACTGATCTGGTGGGCGATAGTACCGGTAATTCTCTGCTCCATGACAAAATACTCCCGGAGTTCAGCCGGATTATCCACAGCCTCTTCGCTGAGCTGGATATAGGCATTCAATGCCATCAGCTGGTTTCTGATATCATGCCGGGTGATACCGGAGAGCAGGTTGAGTTTTTTATTTGCCATGCGAAGAGCGCCCTCCACCTGTTTGCGCCTGGTGATGTCGTGGGCGATACCATAAAAACCAACGATCGTGCCGGCTTCATCCCTTAAAGGAACAGCACTTGAGGTGTGCCAATACCATGTCCCGTCGGTGTGCTGTACGCGGTAATCGACACCCTCTTGTCGTTGTCCCGTCCCGATCACAGACTTAAGGAATACCATGCACCCGGGAATATCATCCGGATGGATAAATTGCCGGAATGATTGTCCTGTCACCTGTGTTACGGGGTGTCCCAGAAGCGTTGTCCATGCAGGTGAAACGAAAATAAACACTCCATCTGCGGTGAGCGTATAGATAATATCGTGGCAGTTCTCGACCAGTAAACGGAATTTTTCTTCGCTCTTCCGCAGAGCATCTTCCATTTGTTTGCGCTCGGTGATATCAGTGAGGAGACTTAAAATTGCACTGCTCCCCCGGAACAGTACCGGCACGCTTCTGATAATGCAGCTGTACCTCCCACCGTCAGGAGACTGGATGACGATCTCGTGAGGCTGCACAACAGCAGGGTCTGCCTGTAGTTTCCGGATAGCCATTTCGCTTGCCGCTCTGCTTTCCGGCGCAATAAAGGAGTCAATAGACATTCCCGGCATCTCGTTTCCGGGTATGCCGGTAAGTCGTGCGCTTGCATGATTTGCGAACTGGGTTGTTCTGCCGTCATGAACAACCACATAGTCCGGGAGCTTTTCGTTTGCCCGTCCAGCCGCGTTTTCCGTTCCCCCGCACTCGCGTTTCTCGCTCTGGAGCATCTGTTTTACCTGGACATAGCCAGCGGCCCTCTCCTGCGTCATCAGTTCAAGTTCCTCCTGTGCATACCGGAGCTCGTTCTCTACCAGCTTGTGTCGGGGAATGTCCATGAGGTATACCAGGTACACTGTCCCCCGTCATGCGAGAGTTCCGGCACGTATCTTCATGAAAGCATGGTCATCGCTGCTCCGGATTAGTTCGACCCCGGTGGACGGACCTGATACGACCAGGTACCTGAGCGCTGTGCCTGCAAGGTTTTCTGCAGGCTGCATTAAGAGCCGTTCCGCCGCGGGATTAACCTGCCATATACTCCCTTCTGACTCCACAAGAGCGATCACGCCGGCAATCCACTCAACTGGAATGCGGGTTTCCCCTGATATTCCATCTTGGACTGCGTAATATATAATTGTATCACAAACACATCCATATGTAACACATCACTTCATTAGCTGGGGTGGTAATTTTTTAATGAATTATGCGGGATGAACAATCGAAAATAAAGTTAAATTTCAGAATTTCTTCCAGGGTATTTGAAAAAATGCGGGCTCTCGTCGATAATGGAGAGTATGAAGATATTTCTGACGTTGTTGTATCAGCTATCCATCAAATGTTAGAGAGATCCGAAAAAAAGGACCATATCGAAGCGTTTGTTATCCAATATCTGAAATCAGATACGGGTCGTGCAATCATCCGCGAGATTCTATGGGAGGAGAGGCTGCTGCCCGGTTCACCCGGTGTAATCTCTGACATCCCAAAAGGTATCTCTGAGAAGGACCAGCCTTATACGGCAAATAACGAGATGCAGAGATCATCTGATGAAGATCAATGAAATAACCAAATGTGATTCCTCATCTGAATCCGACAGGTAAAATTTACCGCAGTTCTATTTTGTTAATATCAAATCAGTGGAACCTGAATTCCTCTGATTTGAACATCTCCAGGTGGTTGATGCACTTCAGTTCGAAATGACTGCACACATCAGGAATTTTCTTAATCTGGGAAAATGGGAGTTTGGGATTTTTTACAAAATCGCTCTTTTCAGGCTGGGTCATAACCTCATGAACACAATAAAATAACCTCAAATTGTGGATATTTTCTTCTGGACTTTATAAGCAACCACCTCATTTTCTAGTTGTGACCCAGCCTGTTTTCATCAGATACAACAATTGGATTGAATGAGATGAGAGATTGTTGTGGACCCTGGCTAATCATCAAAGCAAGTGCGACCACGAACGGATCGGCATTGGGTTTTTCAGAATCCTCCTTTGCCAGTCGAGGAAATTCTTTCAAAACTACACTTTGGGTTAATCCTATCAAATCGCCGTTGGGATAAAACATCCGTACATGCTTCTGAACCCATGGAACCAAACTGTCGTCACCATAAAGGATTTCATTTTTTACTTCTTCAGGTGCGATGAGTCGTTGGTCAATAATCAGTTGCTCAAGATCCTTCCAGATACCCGGAAGAATGCGCCGATCATAATGATCTTTGATTTGAATAAGAGACGACGTGTCAATGATGTATAGATTTAGATTTTTGGACATTCAGACGCCCATAATCAGGCACGCAGTTTCTCCAGGTGCCTCAGTTTAACATCAAGATAATCGAGCGCGTCTTTACTGGTGATATATCCAAGATCAGAATTCTTCAATACAAGCGAAACGAAACGGTGCCCTTTTTCATCAAGGCATTTTTGATCGAGAAAGATCGCAGGCCCGCCCTTTTTAGCACTTTGCCTCTGTTTTTCTTTAATCTGTTCTTTCTTCAACGCCGCATCCGCCCGGATTTTATCCCGTTCGGTTCTGAATTCTGATGGGCTGATATAGTCAAGAGTGAGCAATCGCATCAGGGCAGACTCTTTGCTGATCTTCAACCGGTTCGCTATCGACCCGGCTATTCTGGAATAAT
Organism: Methanoregula sp.; assembly: GCA_030651815.1. Classification (GTDB taxonomy): domain Archaea; phylum Halobacteriota; class Methanomicrobia; order Methanomicrobiales; family Methanospirillaceae; genus Methanoregula. The sequence goes on along the minus strand of JAUSBW010000109.1, from coordinate 4,079 downwards.
GAGTTGTCTTATGAAGTGTCTCAATACCCAACTCTTTTTTAAGAAAATCTTCTGGAACCAAAAATGCTCCGGCAAACCGGTTACACCAGTATTCAATCCTTTTAATCTTTTTATTGTCTATTTCATCACTGTCCCGGTTGCATACAGCGGATTCGTTTAAGAGAATGTGCCCATATTCATGGAAGAGTGTGAAGATCTTTGCATTCATTGCATCTGATTCATTGACAACAATAACATATGGTTCGATATCTGTGAGAGAAAAACCACGTGCATCTTCAACAGGCATCTTCAATTGGAGTACCGTGATATTTTTCTGTTCGAACCAGTCTCTCCAGATTTGGAAGAGTTTTGTTGGTGTGCTGGTACTGATATGAGCCATCTCTACAGGCAAATCTACTCTTTCATCATTGGCGACATTCTCTGGATTATCCTGTGTGGTGCGATTTCTGATTTTATTATGCACATCACTACCCAGATTCTCCATCAGCTCGCGGCGGACTTTCTGCAATCTCCGGGCTTTCCGGATCGCAAGATGCGTCTCTTTTGAAAAATCTCCCTGAGCACCGGGAAGTTTCCGGAAATCCGGAAGTGTTTTTATTTCTTCCGGGGGTTTGGAAAGCAGGAAGGCCGCAAGGGGTCGTTTGAATGCTTCAGAGAGCTTCTCGACTTTAGTCAACGGTAAAACCGGTTTTTTCTTTCCCTCGCACCAGCTCCGCACATCTTCTTCCGGAACTTCAATGCGTTTGGCAATGTCATTCGCAGGCCATCCGGAAGTACCACACAGCCACCGGAATACATCGGGTGCAATCGAGACCTCAACAGAAGTGCGGGACATGGTATTCAGACTATAGAGAGAGTTTTGTGATAATCTATTAAAAGATAACCCGGAAGTGGAGAAAGTGCGTGAGGCTGTATGGTCACCGAGCCATCCTTTTCCTGAAAAGATAATTCCAATAATAAATTTTTACCATTTATTATTTTTACCAAAACTTTTATTTTCCAAAAAACCCACACTTCCTCATACGCGGGAAGGGATTTTGATATGAAACAGAAACGATCGCTATCAGGAAAAACTGGGAAGCACACTGGCGTACACGAACCGATGGCAGAATACCTGCAGGACACCGGCACGGTCATCACCGTAGATGCAACCGGCCGGATGGTACTTCCCAAAAAGATCCGGGACCATTACAACGCAAACCGATTCGAGGTCCGGGAAACCAAAGGGCACATCGAGCTCATCCCCGTCAAACCGCTCAGATCGCTGCTCGGCATTTTTCCCGATCTGGATATTGAAGCGATCTACCGCGACCACGACCGTGAGGTTGCAGAGGAGGATGCGTAAGTGACCGGCATCCTCATCGATACCTATACCTGGATCGAGATCTTCCGGAACAGTCCATGGGGACGGCAGGCACTGGAATGCATTGAGCAGAATTCCCCGCTTGCAGTCTCCGTGCTGACACTGTACGAGCTCCAGTACCGCTTCAACGATCTATACGGAGAAGAAAAAACCGGTTCTTTCATCGCTACAATCCTCACTCATGCTGAAGTGATTCCGGTCGATATGCAGATCGCCATCGCGGCTGGCACGATCAGGGCCGGACAAAAGAAGAAGGGTAATGGTATGGGGGCCGTGGACTGCATGATCCTTGCAACCGCCCGGATCCACAACCTGAAGGTGCTGACTGGCGATATGCACTTCAATGGTCTTGAAGAAACGATAATTCTCTGAATTTTTAAAAAGTGATCATCATAAAACCAGTAACACAAGAACAGGTAACAGCACTTTTCGCCTAGCTTGAATCTGGAAACGCAAGACGCCTTCTTCCAGCATGTAGCTGACGATGTTGACTGGACTGTCATGGGAACCCACCCGCTGACCGGCACCTGCCATGACAAGCAGGAGTTCATTGCCCACACGTTCAAGAGGTTAAATACCTAAGTTTTCCTTGATTTTTCACACTACAAAGAATGTCTCCCAATGCAAACCGGAAATCTTTTATGTTTGTAGTGTATAATATAAACATTACTTATGACATTTATCAGAAAAATCAAAAAACCGAGCGGAACTTACCTTGCTGAAGTGGAAAGTTATCGAATTGATGGAAAAGTTAAACAGCGTGTCATCAAGTACTTGGGAAAGGAGATCGATGGCAAGGCAGAAAAAAGAGTACTCGCAAGCGAGATCAAAGTTGACAATGTCAAACGGAGTTTTGACGTTCTGGCTATCGACACAATCGCGCGGGAACTGGGCATCACATCACTTGCGAACAAACATGTGCTTGCATTAATCTACTCGCAAATTCTTGAAAAACGAAGTATCAACCAACTTGAAGAGTGGCTACGATTCACAGAGATACCGGAGGCGCTTGGTATTGAACAGGTATCAACAAAATCCCTGTATGAATCATTGAGCGACATTGATGAGACAGAAATGTCTGCAATCAATGAAAACCTCTACAAAATTTTTAAAAAATGTGACAAGTCCTGCGATGTTGCAGTGATCGATGTCACCGACACTTACTTCGAAGGAAGTCACGAGGACATCAAACGACGAAAGGATAAGGATGGCAAAGTTCGGAAACTCCTTCAAATCGGACTTGCTGTAAGTTTCGAAAAGGGTTTCCCGCTATTTTACAAAAAATATCATGGAAATCTCAACAATGCCCCAATATTCAAAGATATGGTGTTAGAACTGAAATCACGGAATCTTACCGGAGTTATTGTTGATCGGGGTATGACCAGCCAGGATAACATCAAGCTTGCAATAACGCTCAAACTGAAAATTATCGCGGGAATGAAGAAAAGCAAACCGATTGCTGATGAGATTCTGTCAACTATCTGCCGAGATGAAATATTTTCACTCAAACATAGAATCACTCTTAAAAATAGTAGTGTTTTTGCAATGTCATTTCCATTCCGTGAAGGGACCCTCATCGCTGTCTACAATCCGATGATAGAGTTCGTAAAGAAAGAACATGTTTTTGAAAAAGGTAAAGAGTCGGTTGACCCATATACCGGCTACTGTCTTATCTATCACAACACGTCCTATGACGTTGCGAAAGTTGTCAAACATTATTATGATAAAGAGATTGTTGAACGGGCGTTTAAACAACTTAAAGGAATCCTTAATCTGCGCCCGATTCGTGTCTGGTTACAAGATCATATCGAGGGACATATCGCTATCTGCTATCTGGCATATGCGATACTTGCCTATATGAATTATAAACTTCGGAAAACGGAGTTTACCGCTGTCGATGCACTCACGTCTCTCAAATCGGGTTATAAAGTTTCACTGAGCACCAGCAATACTGAGTGGGATGTACATGTGCCACTCGAACCAAAACAGAACGATATTCTCAAAGCGATTGGCGTAGTGTATAAAAAGTAGGGAAAACTTAGGTAAATACGGTGCTCAAAGACGGAGTGCAGCTGCGGGTGACCCATATCCTTGTCTCCGGACATACCGCAACAGTTGAACTCGAAGCCCTTTCCACTGCTCTCAACGGAGAGTCGTTCCGCAACCGGTGCTGCTGAATCTGCCGGTTCGATCACGGGCAGATTGTTGAAGTGCGGGCATACCTTGATTCTGCGCTCGTACAGAAACTTCTTACTGATAATGAGCCGGCCTTGAAACGGAAATAATTGCTGATCGCATAACTGCTGTCATCCAAAGCTGGCTCAGGTGTGTATCAGAGATCGTATCATCAGACGATCCTGTCAGGTCTTAGAGGATTTTCTCGTCAAGATCCCAAAACGCCTGACTATTTCTTACTCTTAAAAAAAATGTGATGCATCTCCTGCTCTCACCTCATACTACCGGCATAATCCGGAAAAAGGGGGTTTCCTTCCCTTTGACCGTGCTACACTACCCGCTCCCTAAAAAAGGGGCTGCTGTAAGCCCGCTAAATTGCAGGGTCAAAAACGCTTTAAATCGCATATTTCAATCCCCCCTTCAAACTGAGTGGTGAATTATTTTAAGTTGCAGATTTCCTTCTGTTCAAATGTATTATTGCTTAGATATATAACTCAGAAAACAATATTATATGGGGAGTATGAAATCAGAAGCCCCCGCA
>JAUSBW010000072.1 GCA_030651815.1 Methanoregula sp. | reverse complement strand
GGGTAAAAGCAAAGAAATCTCTCGTCGGACACCGACGTGAAAAGGAGTGATTGGGGAGAAGTGTAATCTGATGGGGATGAGTGTAGATATCCCAAACCCACTTCTCCGTCGGAGACTTTCTTATAAGTGGTAATCCTAGCTCCCCAAAAGTGCCGAATTCACGAAAAAGGGAGCTTATTATTTTCGGAAAATCGCATATTGAGCCCCATTTGGCGGGATTCGGCATAAATCTGGCTCTAAAAAGTGCGCTAATAGGCTCATTTGGATGGCCGATCGTGTGCCGGATGGGCTGAAGCAGGTGGAAAGTGAAAGAAAGGGCTGTTTTGGGGGGTAAAATCAAAGAATTCTCTCGTCGGACACCGACGTGAATTTCAGAGGAGGGATAGTGTACCTGGACTGGCAATTGCTCATAAACAATGATAGGGAGGTACGGTTGATCCAAAAAAACAATTTCAATCGCGATCCGGATCGCGACGGGAAAATTTCAGGCAGGGCCTGTTTAACATTTTCCGGTCAGGGTCCGCCGGGAAATTTCCTCCGGCACAAGGCTCCGCATGTGTCGCGCGAGTGAGTCACTGAGCGTTACGCATGAGTACGATCAACAGCAACGAACACGATGCGAAGCATGGTGTGAGGAGCGTGCGAGAGCAGCCGATGGCGATGGAGCGAAGCGATGAGCCGGGGCGTCAATAGTCTGCCCGATCAACCGCGAGAAGAGCAGCGAGGTGATGTGAAGCGGGCCGGAGTGGAGAGAGCGAAAGCGAACGGAGCGAGGACGAGTGAACATGACTGAAGCGTCATCAGGCCAACCGAACCCGGGGAGGTCAATGCTTTTTCTGTGTGCATCTCTCCCATCGCATATTTCCCCATAAGGCATCTGTAAAAGTTAACCCAACAATCGATTTTTTATTGTGTTCTGCTAATACTGTTACTAAACTACTACTATGATAAAACTAGAAATAAAGAACATTAAAGGCCATAACTATCTCTATTTCAGAGAAGGTCTCAAAGTTAACTCTAAATCAATATCTGTACTGCTTTATGGAGGCAGAATCGATAAAATCACCGTAAATGAGTTTGCCGATAAACAGAGTGAGTTCACATTTCTCAAGTTAACAAAATTTTTGGATTATCACGTGAGTCACTACCATGCCGAATTCATCGATAAAGAGCGAATTACGGCACTTGAAACACTTCGGTATTATCACGCCAAGTTCAAAGACCTCTACCCGGATGAAAGTTACCGATATGTCGAGTCAGTGTTCGTTCGCTATGTCCAGGGCACAACAGCAATCGAAGGTAACACCATCTCACCCCAGGAAGTTAAGGAGCTTCTTGAGCATGACATCTCTCCAGCGGGGAAGAAGATTTCCGAAGTTTATGAGATCCTTAATTTCGTAAGGCTACGGGATTTCTTAAAGACCTATGAGGGAGATGTTTCGGAAAAATTGATCAAAAAGATGCATGCGATCCTCATGGAGAACCTGATGCGGACACCTGGGGATTACCGGCAAATCCAGGTTGGGATTGAAAAAGTTGACTACGAACCCCCTCCCGCAATACTGGTACCTGATCTGATGAAGGATCTGATTTCATGGTACCGGGCCAATGCAAAAAAAACCCACCCGTTCGAGCTTGCAACCCTGCTTCACACGCGCTTTGAATTGATTCACCCGTTCACCGATGGAAATGGAAGGGTCGGCAGGGCCCTTATGAATTTCATTCTTGAGAGAGGCGGATATCCAACGATATATCTTGGATTGTCTCACCGGAAGGACTATCTCGATGCGATTAAGCCAGCCGATGATGGATACTATAGCCCAATCGTAATCATGCTCTATGACACCTATCTCGATCAGCACAAAGAGGTTGCCGACCAGGTTATGATAAAAATGAAGGCTCCCCACAAGAATTCGAAAATTGATTATTTAGTAAAAGAATTTTTACGGCTCAAAAAAGAATACGAGAAGAAGTAATCCATAACGGATGTGAACAACCACATCTATATTGGTCAAACCCTGTTTTTCAGACATCCCCGGAAAAAACGACCTCGATAACGACCCTTTTTACTGCAAAAATCCCCTCAAACAGGTAAAACACCGGGAAAAACAAACCGCGATTTAAAGGGCCTTGGCGACCTTCATTTTTAAGCCCGTTCCAGCCGTATTTTGGCAAACAGGGCGAGATTAAGGCACTTATTTTCACATCCCAGAACAGTACTGCTTTACGGGGGTTTTCCGGACCGGAATCCGGCAATCGGAGCCCAATTGGGGCTTGTGTTCACTCATGTTTAGTACCCCCTGATTCGAGGCATCTCCAAGGAGGGATAAATGAGATGACCGTGCCGGGATCAATGCAACGAATGGGATCGAAAGTTGCAGGGTCTGCTTTTGTGTACCCGTGCCCGAGGGGATGGTATTCGATGGCAGTTTCCAATGTTTGTTCGGTGTGGATTTTTATGGGTTTATTATGCCTGTCCCGTTCCTGATATGTGATAAATTCACAGGAACTGATATTAATGCATTGAATTGATTGAGCAAAATTTTCACCAGACAACAAACAAGAAAGATTATGCTCTCCGAGGGGGATATTTATGCATGCTTAAATATGAGACCAAAAAGTTTTGGCTCATCATTGATGGAAAAATTGTCACCGATCATAAGATCGAGGCATATGCATTCGGGAAACTCCTCATAAATCTCCAGCGGGTGGTGGATGTACTCTATCAGGCAAAACATGGTTCGCATCCCAAGGATGATTTTCGCTTGTTTCTTACTAAAGTGACAGACGGAAGCGTAGCAGTCGCATTCCAGCCGCAGGATTTTGCCACAGAACTGTTCAACGATTCTCTCATATTTGATGAAATGGTCTATAACCTCAACGATATTGTCACACTACTTATTGAAAGCCCAGATGACTTCAGAAAAAAAATAGAACTTGAATTTTCCGAACCTGCGACGATCATCCGGTTTCTTGTGAATTTCTCTGGCCTGCTCTCCCAGAAAAATAAGTTTAACGTGAAGATTGGATATTCCATAAACAAACCCACAAAGCCGGTTCTGTTACCTTCACACCGTGAAGCGTTCCTTCAGGATTTGATCCATGAATATTACCGGAAGTCCGTGATTGAAATTAAAGGTGTCATTACCCGCATTCATGGGGATGAGCCGCGATCGTTTTCCATCAGGACACTGGATAATGCAACCGTTAAATGCAACTATCCCTCCGAATGGGAGAAGGATCTGATGGCTCTTTTCAAATCCTCTGTTACGGTGAACGGAGTAATGCGCCAGAGAGCAAAGTCGCGCGAAATGGAAGTGGTAAAGGATATCCGGCCGTTCAATTCGGCAACGCTTGATACGCTGGGAGACATGACATTCAGGCATCCCCTCCCCGTCCGGGTTTCCTACGATGATCATGACGGGCACTGGTGTCTGGAGAATGAGGAACTCTCCTTAGCCGGGTACGGCAAGACCTACCAGGAAGCGCTCTCCTCTCTCGCTGAAAGTCTGGAATCTCTCGTTGTCGGGTATCTGGCATTCAAGGATACCGCATTATCCGGAAAGTCCCGCCAGATCAAAAAGAATTTGCAGAATTATCTTGATTTGAACGAAGTCAGCCAGCAATTCGATGGACTCACGGTCGAGAGATAACTATGCCGGTCAAGCAGCGTGAGTTTGAGAAGGCAGTTACCGGCAAGGGCTTTGTTGTAGTTTCCAACCGCGATCATCGGTATTTTTATCTCAAGGATGCCGACGGAAAAATGACACAGGTCAGAACAAAGATCAGCATTCACGGGATGATTAAGGATATCCCGGATTCTATGATTTCTGTAATGTACAAGCAGCTACATTTCGAGAGCAAGAACGATTTTATGAAATTCATTGAATGTAAAAAAACGTATGAGGATTATCTCGCGTGGCTCAAAACAAATAATGAGATTTGATTATTTTTTCGTAATTTTCCAGTACGTCCACGAAGATTGTCTTTATGAGTCCTGGAGAACGTAACCTTCGCTGTAAATCTTTACACTGCTGCACACAATCACGCTCGAACCGCTACACAGCTTTTTTGCCGTGTTCGCATCAGGCTCCGGGACCGGCTCTCTGGTTTTGCGGCAATGGGCAAACCCACGCGACAAGAGAGCTGGATCCATTGAACGTCAAATCCCCACTCTCCCCACCACCTCACGCTCACTCACAACCGCACGCCAGACCGGAGCAAAACATGACGAGAGAACCTCCCGGATTTTTAGAAAAGGCTCATGAGTTGTGCCCCATGTGGCCGGGTTCGGCATACACCCGGCTCCGGAGGGGGGGGTAGCACGGTCAAAGGGGAAAGAACCCCTGTTTTTCAGGATCGATCGTTCCAGTCCGGGACCTCTGGTGACATGCACTCCGCTCAACTCACTTCTCCGTCGTAGACCCTCTCTCAGTGAAGGGACCACAGCCTCAATTCCGGCACAAATCCACCCAGTTCCGGCACACGCATTTTAAAAGACTTCAGGATGAGTCCCGTTCGGCTGGTTCGGCATGTTTCGGGCTCTGAAATATACGCTAACAGATGCTTTTGGATGGCCGAACGCGTGCCGGATGGGCTGAAGCAGGTGGAAAATGAAAAGAATGCCTGTTTTGTGGGTAAAAGCAAAGAAATCTCTCGTCGGACACCGACGTGAAAAGGAGTGATTGGGGAGAAGTGTAATCTGATGGGGATGAGTGTAGATATCCCAAACCCACTTCTCCGTCGGAGACTTTCTTATAAGTGGTAATCCTAGCT
>JAUSBW010000108.1 GCA_030651815.1 Methanoregula sp. | reverse complement strand
GGATGGTGCGGTTATGACACTCCTGTGCGCTGCACTGATTCGTCAGATGGTGTTGAAACGCGTGTATCTGGTGATGAGAAGTCTGATGAGTGAGCGGGAACGGAATAGACTCTCTCCGGATCTCTATGGCAGAGTATTTATTGAGCTGATGGACTCGCTTCTGAAAGTTATTCTGGCTGAATGGGATGAGAACGGAAATCAGCTTTTCGGCGTAAAAGGATGGCAGGGGTGGTTCATCCGGCTTAGACGTAATTCCCAGCAGTACCATTGGTCAGAGCTGGCACACAACAATATCATAGACCGGTAATCTGATTTGATCCTGTTGACCCGAAACTGTCGCCGCCAGGTATAGCGGATGCTTTTGAAGAATTATTGTGAAATTGCAGCAAATATGCTGATTTTTGAAGAAAACGCCACGGATTGTTGAACGTTGGAGTTGAGAATTCTGATGTTGACCCCATCAGCTGCGGGTAGATGTGCAATCATGAGATCTCATTGGGATTTACTTTAGGTTAGGTTATGCCCTTGCATACAATTTGCTACATTTTTTTAATTTTGTTATAAAAATCGGCGAGGCAGGCATGTTTTCAAAATTAACCTGACGGCAGTGTTGATAAACCAGGTGCAGAACCCGGTGAAGATCACAAAGTCAAATGGCAGCCCGGCGTTCTCCGGTACTTCCCATACCAAGCCCCGGCTCTTTGCCATCTCGATTGCATCCTTCACCGCTTTTACCGGTGGTCGCCCACGGGTCATGCAGCCTCACCAGTCCGCTGGCTTAAAATTTTTGAAAAGTTTTTGTATCATTGTGCTATTGTAAGGAGGGGGAAGTGTTCGGTGTGCGGGATTGCGAAGGCGGTGTGGATTGATCGCGAGACCGGTGTGAAGTTGTGTGAGCATTGTTACGGGAGAGGCGTGCGGGAAGATGCACGGGAGGCGGGGTTGGTGTGACGGTTCCGCCGGCCCTGCTCTCACATGAGAGCACGAAGCATTACACACCGCAGTACATCCTCGATGCAGTGATTGCCTGTATGGGCGCGATCGATCTCGACCCGTGCAGCAATAGCCGGGAGTTCCCTAACGTGCCGGCAGCGAGGCATTATACAGCTCAGGACAACGGGCTTGTGCAGCTCTGGGGGGGCAGGTCTTCCTCAACCCACCATTCGGACACGGGGTCGAGCGGTGGTTTTCGAAGTTATACCTAGAGCAGTCCGCAGGCCGGACCACGAAAGCGATCGTGCTCTGGAAGTCGGCAATCAAGACCTCGGCATGGAAGACGGGAAATCGTTATCTATATAACACAGCAATAAAATTAAACAAAGGAATCCGAGGAATGGCCGTTATAGACCCCCCAAATGCTGAAAAACCTACAGACGCACAGGCTTCCTTGGTATCGCTATCAATGAGAAAAGAATTTCAAAAATGGCTTGCCAAGAGTACGGCAAGGAAGAAGTATTCGGCGAAAGTTTTTTTGTCCTGCATAGACAGGATTTCGGAATATGCCCTCCACAAGGAAATCAGTACCGCCAGCCTTTGGGAATACACGCAGTTCAGTACGTTCAAGCCCATTTACGAGAAACTCTCGAAGGCGAAAACGCTACGTGTTTCTGACAAAAAGACATACAGGGTTTTTATCGTTGCAGGGCCATTATATATGGAGTTTCTGAAAGAGAAACCGTTTGCTCGTAAAGTCGAAGATGTGGTTATTCCTGTTGAAATCAAAGAGGCCGAGCCGGAAAAGTCACAAAAAGCAAAGCCTACCCGAACCAAACCTGTAGTTCCGCCTAAGCCTGCGCTTAACCCTGCGGTCGTCAAACAACTGACAGACGTGCTTTCGGCACACTTCGCCAACGGTTACAGACTGAACTCCCCGATTGAGTTAGTGCGTTTTAGGTCTTTTGCCGAGGATTTAGGTAAGGAAATCTTGCTGCCTGACAAAAAACTGGAAAGGCACATCGCAGCTTGTGGAACAACCTTTGACGGCAAGGTTTATGCTGTGTCGGCTCAGGCTAAAGAGCGAATCAAGAGACTGGCGGAAGAGTACTTCGCTGATGGCGCACGGGTTATCTTCTTTGCCGAGTTTTATGCCAAGAATGAAAACTGGCTATTCGGCGAAAACGTAGTTTCTGAGGATATGCTAACTGAAATTCTCCAAAGGTTGTTTCCAGAGTTATCGTTCAAACAGACATATTTTGGCTATATGGATGTTTCAGTTTTTGCTGTTCTTGAGAGCGAAGTACTTCGTGTGTGGGGCGAGGATGTGCTGCTGACCTATAAGCAACTTGCCGAACGGTTACAGTATGTACCTCTTGACCGGATAAAATTCGCCCTTGGTCAGAACGTCAACTTCATCTGGAGTGGCGTAGAGACCTTCTCGCACATTAGCAGAATCGACATCACTTACGAGGAATGGGAAGCAATCCGAGAATCCGCTGTGCGAGAGTGTAATGCTTACAGCTATGTTTCAATTACGGACTTGCCTTTCGGGGAAATCGAGGAGCGCAACTACGAACTTTCCATTACGGCGGTTCATAATGCTGTTTACCTCATCTGTTTGTCGGACAAGTTCGACATAAAAGGCAAAATCGTCGCGCGCAAAGGCGATGTCTCTGACGCGCTGACCATCATGAAAGAATACTGCCGAACCATCGACAAATGTTCACTCGACCACTTGCTGAACATCGAGAAGGAACAGACAGGCGAGGTTTCCTGTCGGATACCGCTAGAGGCGGGTAACACCATTCTGGTTCGTATCGATAAAGATACCTTTGTTGCAGACAAATACGTTCACTTTAATGTCAATATAATCGATAAAGTAATCGAGATGTTTGTTAAGGGAGGCTATCTTCCGCTTAAATCATTCATGACCTTTGGGGCATTCCCCGACTGCGGGCAGGTGTGGAACTTGTTCCTGCTTGAAAGCTACTGTCGACGATTCAGCCGGAGGTTTCGCTTTGATTCTCTGACAGTCAACTCGCGGAATGCCGGAGTGGTCATCAGTAAAAGTTGCAGGCTGAACTACACGGAGATTATGACTGACGCTGTAGCGAATGCTGACATCCGATTAGAGAACACCGTTGTCGGTGAGTTCCTGTACAAGAGCGGGTACACGGGCAGAAGCACAACCGCCAAAGTTAGCGAAATCATAGATATGGCGAAGGCCATACGAGAAAGGAGGGATTGAAGATGTATTCGTATACCTATGACAAGAAAACAGGCGGGATACTTCTTAATTCCTCGCCGACAGGGTTCTCAAAAGAACCCCGGCCGGTTTATGCACCCGAATTGGACGTGCTGGGCTTTGAGAAGTATTGGAAGTACGACAAGCAGACAGACCGTCCATATATGTGGGCGGAGGCAATCAACTACTATTATCGAGGGACGCTCGTCGCAAAGCTGAAAGACGGCAACATCTACACCGCCCCCGAGATTATCATTCCGAACGACGAGAACAGTAACCCGGTAACACCGGAGCCCGAAGGCATATCGCTTCGTCCCGTTGACATAGAGGCAATGGTGGAGGCAAACCGTGAAATGCTTGAAATCATCGAGCAGACCACGGTCAAAAAAATCTTAGCCATCTACACCAAGTACAAGAACAAACTCGACTGCTTCCACGTTGCATTTTCAGGTGGAAAGGACAGTTGTGTGCTACTCGACCTTGTAAAGAAAGCTTTGCCCAAAGGCAGCTTCGTTGTGGTGTTTGGCGATACGGGTATGGAGTTTCCGGATACCTGTGAGGTCATCAGGAAAACAAAAAAGCAGTGTGATGAGGACAAAATACCGTTTTACGTCGCCAAGTCCCACCTTAACCCGAAAGAGTCGTGGGAGATGTTCGGTCCCCCATCGCGCACATTACGTTGGTGTTGTTCGGTGCATAAAAGCGCCCCACAAACGTTGAAGCTGAGAGAAGTGACCGGCAAAAACGATTTTATTGGTCTTGATTTTGTTGGGGTTCGGGCGCAGGAGAGCTTTTCTCGAAGTACATACAAGTACGAAAACTACGGCGCTAAACAAAAGGGTCAGTTTAGCCATAATTCAATACTTGAGTGGACATCCGCGGAGATATGGCTATATACATATGCAAATGATGTGCTGATTAATGAGACCTATAAAAAGGGCAACGGTCGTGCCGGATGCTTGCTTTGCCCAATGTCGGGTGGCGCAAGCGACTACTTGCGGCGAGCAAGCTATCCAGCAGAGATCGACAATTATATCAATTTGGTTAAAAACACCTATGACGGGGACAAGCGGAAGAAAAGCAACACTGAATCCTATATCTTAAGCGGCGGTTGGAATTCGAGAAAAAATGGTCGTGAGTTATCGAAACATACGTTTCGATGTATTGAAAAGACTACAAACGGGATTCTGACAATAACCATTGCCGCTCCTGATTCCGACTGGCTGGAATGGATAAAAACACTTGGAGACTTAAACGGTGAAAACGGTGATTATTACGTCCAATTTGACGGTGAACGGATACGTTTTACCGTTAAGGCAACAAAGAACGGATACATTGTAACGATACCCGAAGCTGTACTGAAGGAAAGGCCTACATTCGGGAAGATATTCCGGCAAGTATTCCGAAAAGCCTCGTATTGTAAAGGTTGTCGAGTTTGTGAAACGGACTGCCGGAATGGATGTATAAGTTTTATTGATGGCAAAGTCAGAATAAACAACTGTAACCGTTGCCATGAATGCCAAGCAATCAAAAGTGGCTGTCTGTTGTTTCATTCGTTACGCCATCCACAAGGAGGAGGAATGTCAAAGAAAAGCCTAAACTCATTCGCAGACCATGCTCCAAAGCCGGAGTGGTTGCGATCATACTTTGAACTGAAGGATGCGTTCTTTATGGAACATACTCTGGGACCAATGATGTTTGATATGTTTAAGCGTTTCCTTAAGGATGCCTCCTTAAATGAGAAGAACCACTTTACACCGTTTGCAGACTTAATTTCACAAATTGGCTGGGAAACAGATACTGCACAAGGTTTGATTCTTATCAACCTTGTCGCCGAAAACCCACAGATGGAGTGGTATATCAATAACTTTGATGTCGGCAGAGCCTATGCACGTCAGGCCGTTGAAGACAAGCTGACAGCCATTGATGATGTCAAGCCGAAAGATGCTAAGTCAATCGCTAAATCTTACACGCGTCTGGTCAAAACGCCGCTCGGCACGAGCCTACACTGGGGATTCGTCAATGAAGACGGCGAGCTTGTTCGCACGAAATGCTCGGTGAGCGATCCGCGCGTGGTGCTGTACGGCTTATTCAAATTTGCTGAGAAGTGCAACGACTTCAAAGAGTTCACGCTCTTTACACTCCTGAACGAGAACATCGACCGTGACGGCATAAGCCCAACACGCATCTTTGGGCTTGACCGCGACGATATGACGCCCATACTTTTAGGGCTGTCAGCAAAATACCCTGAGTTCATCACCGCGTCGTTCACGCATGATCTGGAGAAGATAACGCTTGCAGAAGACAAATCATCCCAAGATGTACTAGTCTTGTTTAAGGAGAATGCAGCAAATGGCTAATAGCAATAAATACCGCGAATATTTCGACATTGACGAAGAATATTTTCCTCAGGTCAATGACTCCGCCATCGCCGCTGCCAGTCCGGACTTCTGGACGCATACCTACCCGCACTACACGTTCATCGAAATGTTGAACAGTATGGAGCGTGTTTTGGCGCGGCAGGAGAAGCGTTCCCTCTGGATTGAGGGTGCATACGGCACGGGCAAGTCCCGGTGTGCTTACGCCTTGAAAAAGATTCTCGAAGTGCCGGAGGATGAACTCCGCGCATATTGGGACAGATATGAGCCGCTGAAAAAGAAAACCGACCTGCTCGAAAAGTTTATCGGTCACAAACAAAAGGGCATCGTGACCGCCTATCGTTACGCCTCGGGTATGATTGACTCTCCCCGCGACTTGTTCCTGGCCGTTCAGGAAACCCTGAAGGCTTCATTGGTCGCTGCGAACCTTTACGCTGGAGAGGATACGCTGAAAGAGAGCGTCATTGCCTGGATTAACGAACCATTGCATAAGTCATTCTTTGATGCACTTTTGAAAAAACCGGAATGGGCAGCTCTGTTTAGTCAATCCTCCGCAGACGATGTGCTGAAAGCCCTTCGCAAAGGCGGGGAAGTTAAGACGCTGATGGACAACATCTTCCGCCTCGCTGATAAAGAGGGTATAACCGCGATGACCATTGATTCAGACGGGCTTATTGCCTGGCTGAAGGACATTATTGACCACAACAATATAAGAATCGTCTTTATTTGGGACGAATTCTCCGATTACTTCAAGAACAACCGCGAGAGTCTTTCGGAGTTTCAGAAACTCGCCGAATTAGTAAATTTGAAGCCGTTTTATTTCATCGTCGTTACACATGAGTCCGGGCAGTTGTTCACGACCGCCGACACGACTTGGACGAAAGTGCGCGACCGTTTTATCGCTGTTAATATTACTCTACCGGACAACACCGCTTTCGAACTCATCGGACACGCTTTCAGCGTGAAGCCCGTTGCTAAGACAGATTGGGATAAATTAGTTAATGGTGACTTGGGAAGCCGAACAAGTACCTCGCGTTCTAAAGTTATGGCTGTGGCGAAGATTGATAATCCCCAGGTGATGAAGGACATTATGCCGCTTCACCCAATGGCGGCATTGCTCCTCAAAAACATAGCCTCCGTTTTCAAGTCTAACCAGAGAAGTATGTTTGACTTCATCAAGTCCTCAAATACGGACGATGTGAAAGCGTTCCAATGGTTCATTAAAAATACAGGTCCTTTTGACGATCACCCGCTCCTCACGGTAGATATGCTGTGGAATTTTTTCTACGAGAAAGGCAGGGATAACCTCACATCAGACATTCGCCTGATACTGGACACCTTTCCACAGCAACAGAGTTTGCGTGAGGATGAGAAATCTGTGCTGAAAGCCATCCTTATTATGCAGGCGATTGACCAGCGGCTAGGTGGCACGATTGACTTGTTCAAGGCAACCAAGCAGAACCTAAGCTATGTCTTTGAGGGCATCCCGGACTTAGAGAATACGAAGTCCGCCAGCCTTGCGGAAGGGCTTAAGGAAAAAGGTATCCTCATTTCCAGTCCGATAAGCGGTGGGCGTTCTGTGTATGCGGCTGCCGTGCTTGCGGGCGACCAAGGGAAAATCGATAGCTACAAAAAAGACGTGCGCCTGAACAGCACAACCTCAAAACTTTTAACCGAGGGTGGGCTTTCTACCGTTTTATCGCTTTCTCCCGCTCTTCGTCTGCGATTTGAGTCGGATCTTCTGGGTCCAGGTAAAATCCAACCTGTGACTACCGCAGATTTTACACGCATAATCAATAACCTCCGCGAACAAGCCACGGGGTGGAATTTCCACGCCGTTATCGCCTTTGCCAAGGATGAGGCAGAGGCGGCTACCTTCCGAAAGACTCTTAGAGCAGCGGCTACCGATAAGCAATACGCAGGCATCGCGTTCATCGATGCGCTTTCCACGCCACTCGGCTCCGAAGCATTTGAGCAATACGTGGACTTTTCTGCAATGGCGATGTACTACCAAGGGAGCAACAACACCTCGTCGAGGGAAATTTCAGAAAAAGCAAAGCGCGTTTTAGACCAAGACTGGAAAAACCGTATCTACAACGGTCAGTTTCTCATATATACCTATGTCAATCAGGAAGGCGAGAAACTTGGAAACGGTCAAGGTGTGGCAAGCGTTCTTCAGACGATTGTCACAACAAAATTCCCTTATGTATTTGACTTTGCTAAGGGACTCACGGAAAGTCAGTTGAAGATAACTCCGACTATGAAACAGTCGGCAAAGGCAGGTATTACTCAAGCCACCAGTGGTGTTGTTGTTGGCATTGAAAAACATGTGTTGCCGACTGTATGGAAGATTGATAATTATTGGGAAAACCCGACAACTTCTTCCTTACCGATCTCGAAAATCAAAGTGGAGGTAGACAAACGCATCGAGGCCGCGTTTGCTCGTGACGGGCATATTTCGATAGGCGAAATCTACGACATCCTTGAGGAGACCTATGGTTTTGCTCCGTGCAATCTCTCGGCGTTCATTGTGGGCTTTCTATTGAAAGAGTACGGCAACGAGCAGTATCGTTACAGCGATTCATCTGGCGGTCACGAGCAGATGACGCAGGACAAACTTGCAGAGATGTTGGGCAACTACATCGGTAAATCCCCGAAACCAACCTCTATCGTAAAGATGACTGCTGAGGAAAAGGCGTTTTACGAACTCACCGAAAAGGCATGGCGTATCCAGCCGAATTCGTGTTCATCCGTGGCTAAGGCAGCTAGTGAGGTAAACGCCAAAATGCGTGGACTGAATTTTCCTGTATGGTGTCTTGAAGAAGTGGATACTGTCGGCATCTTTGATGTGGTTCAGAAATACATTGAACTCGTTCAAAAGGAAGGCAACGAGGCTCACAAAAAACTAATCGAAATTGGAAAGATTGCGATTGCAAAACCATCCCTTGCCGACAGTTTGTCTGAATTGCTCACAAGCGAGAATTGCCAGGAAGGTATGCGCAAATATCTCCATTCTTTTGAAGAGGGTATAGTTATGGAACTCTGCACGGCAATCGGTGCGGAGAACAATGTGCTCGCCGATATTCGCCGTTTGTTCGGAGTAAAGTACTCGTGCCTGTGGGATAAACATCTCGGCGAGGACGAAATTCGTAAACTGCGGACCGAGTACAGCATAGTCAAGGAGAGCAACGCCATCCTGAACACTTCGGCCCATTCCTTGACGGAAGCGTTCAAAGAGTGGCGCGAGCGGTTAAAGTTCATCGGCATCTCATGCGATGCTTTACGGGCAAAGCACCCTGCGTTGGCAATAGTCCTCGACACGCTCTTGAAAATCTGCAAGCAAGAGGACATATTGCCCGAACAGTTAAAGGCATTCCATTCAGGACTTGTGGCGCACGGTGCCGAAATCAGGGAATTATTGAACAATGACAGGCGCGTCTTTGCTGAGTTTTATGGGCCGTACCTTGAAGACCTGAGTGTTGACGATATCGCCGATGTTAAGAGCAATCTGCAAACAGGCTTGTTTGAATTGCCGAAAACCGACTGTAACGTCAAAGTGAGAGAGGCTGCCGAAGAATTCCGAAAGAATCAGTTGAAGTCGCAACTCTTCCACTTGTGGAAAGACAAGACGGGGACGAAAACTCCGCGCGAATGGTCGAGCCGCTACAGGACGCCCATTCTATGCTGTGTCTCCGAGGCTGAGTTTGAGAAGGCTAAAAAGGCATTTGAAACCCTCAACCGCAATGGGGGAACGGATGTTGAAATCAAAGCTTCTCTCGATTTCCTGGAATCCGCTACTCTGTTTGATGTCCTTTCTGATGATGATAAACGGAATACAGCATTCAACCGGGATATCGTTGGCGAATACAGCGCGTTGCTTCCAGATCTTGATAAGGTAAAGGATACCCTAGATCGCTTTTCTGTCGATCCTTACGATTGGCGTGACAACCCGAGCGTTAAGAGCAAGATAAAGCAACTTGCCGAAGCCGAGTATAACGCGGGCGGTAGCGACAAGGTCCTCCAAAAAATCGATGAGATGGACGATGCCCAGTTAAAGCAATATCTTAAACGGCTTGTCAAGGACAACATGACGGTTGGCATAGAAATATTGGCGAATAGAGACTGGAGATAGAATGCAAATCGATCCGGTAAAGAGATACTTGAAATCTTCCGTCAAAACGCCATATTTCCTGTTTATCAGCGACAATCAGTACAAGACCGCCATTGATGAATTGTCGGTGTTGGGTCTTGATTTTGTACAGATGAGCGACTTTTGCGGCGGCGATGACAAACTGCCGGACATCGACGGTCTGCTCACTTATATCGAAGCGGCTGATGTAAACGCAAAAAACAAAAAGTTTTTTGTGACGGGGCTTGGCGAATACCTCGCACTCCGCGGGCCTGGTGAAGCCTCTCGTACTCTGTCGTGGTTGAAAGAACATAATGTCGGCGGTGCAAAAGTTGTGTTGCTCTTGCGAGGGCTTGCCTCACAGATTGCCGGATTACAGACCGATCTTCGCTTTGATAACCGTCGATTCAGCGTCGTTGATGAAGCGGAGTGTGACTTATCAATTACCCTTGCCGCCCCATCTGTCGGATTGTCGGCTTTACCGGGTTTCAAAGCGTTACTTGTGGAACTTGAAAACGGTCGGTGCGGAAGCGTTGTTGTGAATACGGCAGTTAATCTCGATGGGGCAATATTCACCGTACACCCAATCAGCAATGCGCATGATGGCATTAAATTCTCAACAAAAGGCTTTGCTTTACCACGTTCCTGCGGGAGCGACACTCGTTGGGTGGAGTTGCTGGCCGAACTCAACCAGAGCAACAGTTCGCTCGATGAGGTGTTCGAGAAACATGGACTTGGAAATAATCTGGAGTCTGATTTCTACGCTCGCATTGCTGGGAGCGACTACTGCAACTGGCTCTATTTTATCTGTTTAAAATGCAAGGCTGACACAGTGAAAAACGGATACCTCCGGTTCGTTCTGGATAGGACGAGTCGCTTTGAGGATTTCGTTTCAAACATTCTGAACGCAATTATCGATATCCCCCATACCGACAAACGGTTTTCATCATTTTATCGGGAGCGTAAAGCCCTAGTTGAAAAGTTCCCTGAGTCGGATATCGCAGACTTCGTTGTGAACAATCGGCAAGTAGTGTCTGAAAGCATTTACAAGCTGACTGACGGCACGAGGGTGGAGCGCGAAGAAATTATCGCTTGGCTTTCACAAAACGGCTCAATCTCGGAACTTGATAGTATTTATCCCGCATTGGCGGCATATCTAAAAAAATACGTTTTGAAATGCCCGGAACTTGCGGACTTGCTGACTGAGTATTTTGAGGCGTACAAACGGCAAAAACTATCTAATGAACTTGAAACTGATTTTTTAGAGAAAGTCGATCAACTTGCCCTCACACGGCAATTCAACCGACTGCCTACCCGGAACGAAATAATTGACAGTGTTGTGGATAAGAGTGACACTTTCCTGTATTGGCTCGATGCACTCGGAGTTGAGTACTTAGGTTTAATTGAAGCCTTAGTTCAAAACCGTGGCCTATCCGTTCGGGTTCATATCGCTCGTGCGGAACTGCCTACGATAACGTCTATCAACCGCGACTTTTTCGATGCGTGGCAAGGCCGTAAGGGAAAAAACGATGAACTCGATAATGCTAAACACAGCGATGCGGGCAGTTATAACTTCACCAATAATGAACTGCCTATCCACCTTGCTAAAGAATTAGATATCATAGCGGCGATGATTGATAAGGCGGCTACGGAACTTGCGCTAAGGCATTGTAAACACTTCCTGATAGTAAGCGACCACGGTGCATCGCGGCTTGCTGTTCTGCGGCGCAAAGAGGAAAAATACGATACCGATACCACCGGCGAACATTCGGGACGTTGCTGTGAGCTGTTTCAACCCTATGACCTCCCGTTCGCTGCAGAGGAGAACGGATACCTCGTACTTGCTGATTACGGTCGCTTCAAGGGTAGCCGTGCAGCGAATGTCGAGGTTCATGGCGGGGCGTCGTTGGAAGAGGTCGTCGTTCCCATTATTGAGCTGTCGCTGAAAAACGGAAGCGTAACGGTTAAGCTGGTCGACGAGACCGTGATGGTAGACTTCCGAACCGGTACTGAGATTAAGATATTCTTTAACTCGCCGGTTCAGAATATTTCCGTTGTACTGAATGGGAAGCACTACTCGGCTTCGCAGATAGACGCCTACCACTACTCCGTGAAGTTGCCTGACACAAAACGGGCGGGCGAATATTCGGCAGACATTTACGCCGGTGACAACCTGATTGGTAATATTAAGATTCGGGCACAAAGCAAGAGCGGCAAAGTTAATGACGATTTTGATGGTTTGTTTTAGGGGTGTAATTGATGATTGAAAAACTCAGAACATGCTTTGACGAGATGGTTGTGTATAAAGACCTTAAAAAAAGCAACTTCTTCTCTGCTCTGAGCCTGCCTTCCTTTATGCGTGACTGGCTCTTAAAGAAATTCGAGGACGAAAACGGTCACTTTGATCACGATGAGTTGGTTCACTTTGTGCGAACTTATTTGCCGCGCAAGGATGACTGGACTGCCATAAAAAATCGGGTGATAATTGAAAACGAACGGGTGAAGTTCCTTGCTAAAGTGTCGGTTGATATTGACATCAGGACTGGAGAGGTGTCCTTTTCGTTGCCAGACTTCGGCTTAACGAGCAAGGACACAATAATTGAGGATTCCGTGTGGCAGAACTGCAAGGAGGACTTAGTTCGCGGGCGCGAAACCTGGGGGATGGTCGAAATCGGATATCGTCCTCCTGATGACTATGATATACACTTTTCCAAAAGCAAGGCAAAGGGTGCTAACAAGGGTAAGATCAAGCTAACGGCTTTCAAGACCTTTTGTCCTTATACTATTGATATCGACTACTATAAGGACGCTCGCCGAGAATTTACGACGGCAGAGTGGATTGATGTCCTGCTTGGTGCTGTAGATTACAATGCGAGCGGCTACCTCGGAGACGAGGAAAAAAAACTCACAATGCTCACCCGCTTACTTCCGTTCGTCGAGCAGAGATTAAACCTCATTGAACTTGCCCCGAAAGGAACCGGCAAGTCGTATCTGTTCGGTCGAGTCAGTCGTTTCGGTTGGCTTTCAAGCGGTGGAGTAATGAGCCGTGCGAAGATGTTCTTTGACCAAAGCAGGCGAACTGAGGGTCTGGTTTCCGGCAATGACTTTATTGCCCTCGATGAAGTGCAGACTATATCTTTCAGTGATGTTGACGAAATGCGAGCGGCATTGAAAGGCTACCTTGAATCGGGAATTTTCACTGTTGGAAACTACGAGGGAACCGCCGAAGCAGGTGTCATACTTTGTGGGAACATCAAAAAGGAAACAATGGACGAGGACGGCTTCGGTAATATGTTTGAGGAACTGCCGTCAGTTTTTCACGAGTCGGCACTGATAGAACGTTTTCATGGCTTCATCAAGGGATGGAATATTCCCCGAATGAACGACGACCTCAAGATTTCGGGCTGGGCATTGAATTCCGAATACTTCTGTTCGATAATGCACGAACTGCGTAATGATATGAGTTATCGTGCCATAGTGGATGAACTAATCGAGGTTCCCGAAGCCGCGGATACACGTGACACAGAGGCGGTTAAGCGTATTGCGACCGCTTACTTGAAGTTGTTGTTCCCCCATGTTCGTAGCGCGGACGACATCACCGCCCGTGAGTTCAAGCGTTATTGTCTCGATAGAGCGCGTAAAATGAGGGACACTATCAAGTATCAACTGGGTGTGCTTGATGTGGAGTATCGCGGGAAGGACCTCCCCGCGTTCAGCGTCAGACCAGACCCTGAAGTGGAGTAATTGTGTGGAAAAGAAAAGCTGTTATGGCTGCGGGAAAGAAGCCCTAAGCAAGAGCGAAATCGGGTTGACCAAGAAATTGCTCGATAAGGACTCCAAGCGTTTCTACTGTGTTGATTGCCTTGCTGAGTATTTGGAAGTAGATGTCGAGATCCTACTTGCTAAAGTCGAGGAATTTAAAGAGCAAGACTGTAAATTTTTCTGAAGGGTGACACCATGATTTATGCTGACAACGCCGCTACAACGAAAATATCTGACCGTGCCTTCGAACAGATGCTTCCGTTTTTGCGTGAGCAATATGGCAATGCCTCCGGCCAGTATTCGCTTGGGACCAAGGCGAAACATGCAATCGAACAGGCTCGCAAGCAAGTTGGGGCTGCTATAGGTGCGGAACCGTCAGAAATCATATTCACATCCGGCGGATCGGAAGCGAACAGTTGGGTGCTACGGAATGTAGCTGAAATCTACCGCAATGAGCCGTTACACATAATAACCTCGTCTATTGAACATCATTCCGTACTAAACTCTTGCCGTGCACTTGAGCAAATCGGTGTTGAGATTACTTATCTTCCTGTTGACAGCACGGGGCGAGTTTCGATTGATGTTGTTAAGGCGGCAATTAAATCAAATACAAAACTCGTTTCAATCATGCTTGCCAACAATGAAATCGGAACCATTCAACCGATCACAGAGATAGGTCAGTTTCTTCATGAGCAAGGCATTCTATTTCATACAGACGCCGTTCAAGCGGTCGGGCATATTCCAGTAGATGTTCGAGAGTTACGGGTCGATTTTCTTACCGCCTCTGCCCATAAATTCAATGGGGCAAAAGGTACAGGAGTTTTGTATAAGCGATCAAGCTTGGAATTATCGCCGCTGGTGTTCGGCGGCAAACAAGAGCGCGGTCTTCGCGCCGGAACGGAGAATGTTGCCGGAATAGTCGCGGCAAGTTATGCCCTTGAGGAAAGCATCAGCGAAATGGATGAGATCGCAAAACGGCTAAGAGAAATGGTGAATGCAACCATCAATGGTGTAAAAGAGAGGGTACCATCCGTGCGAGTTAACGGGGATACAGCGCATCGTTTGCCCGGCACGGTAAATCTTGGATTCGATAGGGTTTCGGGTGAATCGCTTATGCACCTGCTTGACCTGAAAGGAGTTTGTGTATCGACGGGTTCGGCATGTGCTTCCGGCAACGATGAACCATCGCATGTACTTCTCGCGTTGGGTCTAAACGAGCAACAAGCAAAGTCTGCTATCCGGATTTCCTACGGCAAATATAATACCCCTGATGAGGTAAAGACTATCGTGGCGGCAGTCTGTGATGCCTACGGCAAAATAAAGGCAAACCAGTAAGGAATTTTTCCGATGAGGTCATCCCATAATTCTCCAGATCATAAGAGCGCATGCCAACTGAATGAGTCCTACGAATGAGCGTTCATATCGTTCGTAGCTCAGGAGAATCTTCTTACACGCTTCGATCCAAGAGAAGAATCGTTCGATCGCGCTCCGTCTCTTATACAGATCTGGATCAATTCCAGTCGTTCACCCCATGATTTCTGTTTGTCTCCCTCTCTCGGCTGAAATCGGATTTATCGATGTTGGGCGGGCATCATCAAAAACTTCATCATCCTGATGTGTACCAGCAGATCTGGCGATAATGTATTTCACTAACTCGATGGAAAATGCTCCGTTTGGTCTGAATCTTAAGGAAATCGCTTATTTTAAAAAAATGTGTAAAAGTGTACGGTTTTTTGCACAAGTTCAGAAAATGACCTTCCCGGATTGGCAATCCGGGGCCGTAGCGGAGCCGGATATGGGGGTGGGAATGCAGGTATCCGGGAGGGGTTTTTTACAGTGGAAGTTTTGTCCCCTGGTCTCCGCGATCTTCTGTTTTTTTAATCCTGTCCAGTACAATGCCAAAGCTAAACTCCCTCTGCAATCTTCCTAATCCGGGGTGTCCGTATCTTACCGAGCTGCGCCGCGCTCGCAAGATCCGGCCAGATCCCGGGCTTCAGCGGGGACGGGGGGGCCTTGCCGGAGATTCGTCGGCCGGATATTTCCCGTCCGGACTGTGCATTAAAAATTTCAACCGGACTTTCGCTGAAAAACTTTGAGCAGATTTTGGCTGAAAAAAAATTTCAAGTGAGCCCTTCAATAAAAATTTCACACGATCCCTCCATAACGAAAAAAATCCTTTGCCCTTCCCAGACATCCGGATTTAGTCCGCCCCCTTCCGCTCCTATCCGGCGTGCGGCTGCGACTGAGCGTGGTGGCGGCGGGCCGGGGGTGCGAACGGGGGTGCCAGGAATCTACGGAAAATAATTGTCAAAGCATGGGGTTACCGCTCACTCACCCAAAAGCGCCAGTAAGCGCACGTCCGGAGCCCGCCCCATATCGAACTCAGCCAAACGGGGCACGACCCACCGCAACGACCCCGGCCACGCGGGCGAATGCATGACTTGTGTGTCGGGAAATTTCCTGTGCGGACCGTGGCCGAAAAATGCTAAACAGTCCCTGCTTGAAATTTTCCCATCGCGATCCGGATTGCAATTGAAATTGTTTTCTTGGATCAACCTTACCGACTCTCATTGCTTGTGAGCAA
Source organism: Methanoregula sp. (assembly GCA_030651815.1). Lineage (GTDB taxonomy): Archaea > Halobacteriota > Methanomicrobia > Methanomicrobiales > Methanospirillaceae > Methanoregula. The sequence continues at coordinate 3,002 of JAUSBW010000108.1, read as the reverse complement.
TCACCGTACTGGGCATCGTATCCCTCCTCTGAAATTCACGTCGGTGTCCGACAAGAGAATTATTCAATTTGACACCCCCCAAAACAGGCCTTTCTTTCACTTTTCACCTACTTTAGCCCATCTGACAAGAGATCTGCCAGCCAAACGCGTCTATTAGCGTACATTTTGGAGCCAGAAATATACCGAATTCAGCCGAACGGGGCTCATTCTGAAGTTTTTAGAGATACGTGTGCCGGAATTGGGGGGATTTGTGCCGGAATTGGTACCCGGACCCCTTCACTGAAAGAGGCTCTACGACGGAGAAATGGGTTTGGGATCTCTACACTCATCCCCATCTCATCTCACTCCTGGTTAATCTCCCATTTTCACGTCGATGTCCGACGTGAAGATACTTCGATTTGACCCCCAAAACAGGTCTTCATTTCATTTTCCACCCACTTCAGCCCATCCGGCAAGCGATCGGCAATCCAATTGAGCCCATTTGAGCACTTTTTAGAGCCCGATTTATGCCGAATCCAGCCGAACGGGGCGCACTTTGCAGTTTTCCGAAAATATATAGCTCCATTTTTCGCGAATTAAGCACTTTTTGAATGCCGACCCCCTCTTATAGGGAGGAGGTCTACGACGGAGAAGTGGGTTTGGCGGAGTGCAGGTCTCCCAGAGTCCCGGGCCGGAATGATCAAACCCCAAAACTGTTACACCAATTCAAAAATGATCCGGGGGGTCATCCCCATGCTAAAGTTTTCATAAGGATGTAAGGGGCTGACCCCCACTCATTCATCTTCCGAACAGGTGAGCCAGCTCAACCTTTTGCCAGTCCTTGTCCATGGTCTTTATCCAGAGCGTCTTTGACTTAGGCATGAAAACGACCTGGTGGTTGGAGGAGTACTTCTCGCCAAAGAGTTCCGAATGACAGAACGTTGCCCCGCCGTTCTCCAGGCACACGTCACGGATCTGCATCATCTTCTGTGCATCGATCGATCCCTTAGCTTCTGCGGCCTGCCGGAGGAGATTGTTCTGGCGGGAGAGCGAGTGCTCGGGAGGAGCAGTAGTAAAGTTCCAGGCCGGGTCGGCGAAATGGTTGGCTGCTGCAATAACTCCGCTGCCGGTCCTCAGCCTCGTTTTGTTCGTCATCTTCTCGTACACATAAGCCTGGTCCGGTCCTGCAACATCCACGATCCATGAACCATCCGCGCTGGCTCCCCGGATGCCGGCGTCAAGTCCTTTTAAGTCCGAGTAATCAAGCATGAACCGGAAGAATTCCATAATGAGGTCCGGGCGATTCTCCCCCGCGAGATCGCCACTACCAATCCCCGAGTTGTCGTCAGCAATGAAAAGCCCTTTGCTGTTCATGAGGGTCTCGGGCCGCATCCCCGCAGGACCCCACGTTGCAACGCCATTGCTGCCGTCAGTGGGCCGGTACACGGCAAGGACATACCACTTGGTGAACGGCAATACGTGATCGTCTAAGTCCCAGTTGCGGGAGACCACAACGGAGCCGTCCGTTGTATAGTTCCCCCATGTAGCAAGATACGAGCAGGATAGCGGGACGGGAGGTGCAACGAGGTATAAGATCCCGCCGTAGTAGAGAACGGCGATATCATCGGGCGTCAGGCCCGAGGTCTCTGACATGCCAATGAAAACTTCCTTTAAGCGCTGCGGATAAAATGCCGTTGTATCCCGTCCGATCTCCCGCACCTGTTGCTGCGTATATCCCCGCTTGGCAAGGGTGTCGAGAAGGAACGCGTACTCCTCGTTCAGCTCGGTCTTCATCAGGCTGCCATATTGCCGGCCCATCTGCCGGAAGGAGCCGGAAAGAACGATGACCGGGTAATCGCCTGCAGCGAACCGCTGCCCGCCTTCGAACGAGGCAACGGGCTTAACGCCCGTGACAGCCGGTTGGGAGAAGGACACCACTTGGGGCAGGGTGATTGCAGCAGCAGTACCGGTAAGCATGCAGAGCAAAATAAGCACAGCGATGAGTTTCATACACGGTTGTATTTTTTTTAGATGGATTAATACTTTGATTTGTGTTTCGTTTTCTACAGAGCAATTATTTTTAAATAACATACAATCGACGGTGTAAAAATTTTATAAATATTACTGCTAATTGTTATTTTCCCATTCCGTCAGGAGAAAGAGTTCGCCCTTTTTCCAGTATATTCGTCATATTCTGCGCATAGGGTGTGTCGCCGACACCAAACACGTCCATCACATCGTTAACAAGGGTGATAATAGCAGATGTGAGAGCATTCAGCCAATCGAGATACTCATTCATGGACTCTTTTGATCCCATCAAAGCGGTTCCCTTTTCTGGCACTGTAACATTCAGCTCCTGGGCCTTTTTCAGCATGTTATCATAATAGGTGTCTTCTGCTCCGACCGGCAGAACGATTGCGCTGATAAGAAATGTAAGAAATAGTATCGGGATGATTCTCATAGAATGTTACTCCAATTTCCTAGGAACCTCCATATATGGATTCCGGTATAAAAATGAGTTCATTTGGTCTGCACAGCCAATATACCCCACCACCTTTGATGCGGAACTCTGATGTTTCGGGTAAACAACGATTTTCCCCACACAAAGAAGATCGCTTATCCAGCATTGACAGCAGACCTCGTCATTTACGTTTCTGTTGGCAAAATTACTGTTGATCTATGTTTTTATAATCGGTTCGCGTAACAAAAAAAGGGAAATTATCTATCCTCGTTTATCTAATTTAAACAGCCAGATTTAATCAATTAAAACTAAAAAGATTTTGAAAAGTTATCATCATAAGGGATTTGAACAAAAAAAGTCAACCCCGGATGAGGATTACCGTTAATAAATCGAAATATCTTTTTTGAATTTTCTTCAATTAATTGGTCGTGTCACACAATCGGCTAAGATCTCGCTGCTAGCAAAGATACCTAAGCGTTCAAAGATATCAATCTTATCGAAAATGGATTCAGTAAACCCAACAACGAAACCGGTTAAGTAGCCGCCGCGGGGGCGTCCCTTC
>JAUSBW010000056.1 GCA_030651815.1 Methanoregula sp. | reverse complement strand
ACAGATTGAAAATTTGAAACGGTTGTGCCTATTTCTATCATAACTATATATAGGTTTATTAATATTTATAACTTTGTATTATGTAATTGATATATTTTTTATTATTTATTGTGTATCACTGGATTTTTAGACAGAGCCTTTGTTTGTCGAAATGGGGGTATTTTGAACTATCGCAAGCCTTCATCAGGTCACATCCCCCAAAGAGGGTTCGTCATCGCCGGTGACCGACGGAGCCGTGACGGATAAAGGAAAACCATCATCATCAAGCCGGTCTGGAAGTAGCTTCTGGAAAAGTCCCCCATACCTCCCGGAGTTGAGGATAAAATACCCCTCCCGGACCACCATCCAGTATCCAGTGATCCCAAGACCGATCCTCAATCCAATTGAGCCCATTTGGGCACTTTTCCGGGTTCAGATTATAGGTATTTGAGGTAAACAAAGCCTAAAATGAACAGATCGAAAAGTTTATAGCTCCATTTTTGGCGAATTCGGCACTTTTCCCGGAACATACAAAAAATGGGTTTTTCTAAATCGCCCATTTAAGGCCCCGTTTGCCAAAAGGAGGGTAATTTGAGATCTCGCAAAACTCCTTCTCGTCACATCCCCAAAAGGAGGATCGTCATCGCCCATCACTGACGGAGTCCATGAGGGGTATACCGGAAGTTTCAATTCTTGTTCTCGTGGATGAATCGCTCGAAGCTGACTGGTGAAGCAGCTGATGAGATGCGAGATCTCAAGCAGCGGGTTCTGAGAGAACGGGAAGGTTCTCCGCGAAATCATCCGAAAAGAAGTGGCAAAAGCGGGAAAGAAATTATAATCGATTATACTTTTTATGGGCCTGTTCGATGGTTAAAACCTCATTGATGAAAACCGTATTTTCGCAAATCCTGAAAAAAACCATAAAATTTCTGCCAATGAAAGCGATAAATCTTAACGCCATCTCGTAAGATAAGACCTTCTTTATCTCCTCCTTTACCGGGGTACGGATCTTCTGCCAGGAGTTTTATTTTTGAATCTGCTTACACGTTGACTTTTTTCCGGGAGTTGTCTGATAAAGGGCAGCGCATCGTCTTCATCGATCCTGATTATACTCCACAAAATGACCTCTTTTACAAATGCGTTCTGTCTCTTCAATCAGCCGGGTCTCGGAGTCTCTCCGGATAAGTCCCCTGATCACATCATCATAGGTTTGTCCGGGCATCCTGAGATGGTGAACTATTTCCCATGTGCCCGGACATACGGGGATCCGTTTGGTGGCACATTCTGATTCTGTCATGACCGGATGATACGTATTGTAAATATTTACTTTTTCTGTACGTTACATCTGAACCAACGGTACTTTCGCCCGCTCGTTTCCTTCAGGGGGAAACATTTTTAATTTAGTTTCCCCCTCAATATAACATGGAAAAAAGATCGCTTCTGAGATACCTGGCGGATAAAAAGGAGCAGATAAGGCGGCTTAAGGTTTTATCCAGAAGCCTCAAAATCCAAAAAACAAAACAATTTGTAATTTCTATAATAGGACCAAGAAGAGCAGGAAAGAGCTTTTACCTTTATGACCTTATACTTAATAAATTCAAAATAAAAGATGAAGATTTTATTTACCTGAATTTTGAAGATCCTGAAATGATCGGCGCAGGCATCAAAGACATGCTTGATGCGGTGAGCGTTCACGAGGAATTTTATGGCAAAATTCCCGAATACATATTTTTAGATGAGGTTCAAAATATTGATCAGTGGGAGAAAGCGGTCAGGGGTTTATACGAAACTAAAAACCATTACCTGTTTATTTCAGGCTCATCCTCAAAATTGCTCTCAAAAGAAATCGCAACCTCGTTGCGAGGCAGGACACTAACCTATTTTATTCTTCCGTTATCGTTTAAGGAATTTCTATCCTTTAATGATTTTAAGAAAAAGTCGCTCCTTTCAACATCAGATGAGAACCAGATCAAAAATAATCTCCGAAAATATATGGAATCTGGTGGTTTTCCTGATATAGTGTTCGATAATCAAATTGCAGACAGGTTTTTTTTAGAATATCTTGACCTTGTACTTTTCAGGGATATTATTGAAAGGTATAATATAAAAAATATTTTCATTATAAAATTTCTCATAAGATCCATGCTTGCTTCCTTCTCAAAGCAATCTTCTGTCAATAGTACTTTCAATACCCTGAAATCGCAGGGGATAAAGGTGAGCAAGAAAACACTCTATAATTATACATCTTATCTTGAAGATTCGTTTTTTGTATTTTTCCTGAAAAAATTTTCCTATTCCGTCAAAATTACTGAGGCTTCGTTGCCTAAAGTGTTCATAAATGATACAGGTTTAATAACTTCCCTACTCTCCGGATTTTCTGAAAATTTCGGAAGGCTGATAGAAAATATCGTCTTTCTGGAGCTGAAAAGAGCCCAGAATGAGGATCCTGGTCTTGAGATATACTATTATAAAAACGGTATAGAAGTTGATTTTCTTCTCAAAGAAAAGCTTGAGCTAAAACAGCTCGTGCAGGTATGCTATGATATAGAAAATCCGGATACGAAAGAGAGAGAAATAAAAGCCCTGCTCAAGGCGAGTATGGAACTAAAATGCAGCGATCTGCTTGTGATCACATGGGACAGGGAAGGGGAGGAGCACATAGGGAATAAAAAAGTGGTTTATTTACCTCTTTGGAAATGGCTGTTGAAATAGGATAACCATAAACCCACACGCCCGGTGATTGCCGGACCGATGGGACAACCCTAATCCGGGTTTTGTACGTGTGGCATGAGAGAGATGAAAAACCAAATTTTATTAGTTGCACCCTTTTGCTTGTGACCACTCCCGCCAATGAATTGATGGGGATTAGCCTGCACGATCCTAAAAAAACACAACGGAATTCACAATCTTTTTTTAAGGATTACAAGAGAAATTCCATTATGACAAATACTACTGTATATCCGGCCGGGTGCGGGAAAGGCCCGGCCCTGAAACTGATCACTGGGTTTTTTTGGGTGATTTTAGGGGCTTTCGGTCTTGCTCGCACTGATGATCCTGCTCCTCCCCGATAAGATCTTTCTTGCGATAAGCAACTACATCCAGATCATTGCCGCAATTTCCGGAGCCCTCGTATTCCTGTACTTCTGGCATCGTTGCGGAGGTGAGGAAACCTACCTGTATGTTGCCGGGGGTTTTGGACTCTGGGGAATTTCAAATATCGCCTGGTACGTCAATGTCCTCATGGGCTTAAGAAACATGGTCTTTCCAAGCTTGATCGACATCGGAATGATCGCATCTTTCCTCATAATGTTAATAGCATTCCAAAAAGGCCTTCCTAAAAAACAGCTGGCACCGCATATCCTTTTAGGACTCCTTGTCCTTTTCCTCATTATCCCCGTCGGAATAATTATCATCGCCGGTATCAGTGCATCTTCACTGGTCACGCTGCTCTATTTCTTTGCCTGCGGATCCTTAATTGTGATTGGCCTGAATCACTCTCTGATTGCGTACCCGAAAATTCTTATCGGGACACTTCTCTTTGCGTTTACGTTCATGATCTATCCGCTCCGGGAGATGTTCTTTTTAGAAAACCCGGTCTTACCGATCATCGGCACGTTCGTGTCTGCCGGGTTTTCGCTCATTGCTATCGGGTGGTTATCCATCAGTAAATCGACAAAAATCTTAGAGAATTTCTGATTTCTCCTTTTTTTAAAAGTCATCCAGCCCCATCAGGGCATAGGTCTGTCAGAAGTCCTCTCCGTACAGGAACCCGGCAACTGTATCCTCACGGACGAGAAAAACAGATCTGCGGCGCCAGCTCGCTACCAGGAGACCGCCCGCCAACAGTTGCAAGCGTATATCAGATCTCCAGTCATTATTACATTATTAAAACCCATGAGCGCACCCTCCCGATCGGTTCGTGTCATGGCGTGAGGTGATCTTGTTCATGAACTCTGTTCTTACACTGGCACTCGCTGCCGGATTGATTATTTGTATGGTTTTTGTTGCCGGGTGCAACGCCCCCGGGCCTTCTGTGGCCCCGCAATCTCCAGTCACAACCCCGCTCACGGGTTCAGCTGCGGGCCCGGCTAATGGAGCCCCGTCATACAGCGATGCGGAACAAAAGCAGATTGTAAAAAACTTTGATGCTTATGCTGAAAAGGCAAGACAGGACTGGGGAGTGCCCGGTATGGCGATTGCGATTGTCAAGGGAGACGAGGTTTTACTTGCCAAAGGATACGGGGTAAAAACTGCGGGCACAAGTGACCCTGTGACTCCGGAGACGGTCTTTCAGATCGCTTCAACCTCCAAGGCATTTACCTCCGCGATGGTTGGGATGGAAGTGGACCGGGGTGCCCTGAAGTGGGACGACAAGGTCACAACTCACCTGCCGGATTTCCAGATGAAAGACCCGTGGGTTACTAAAGAGTTCACCATCACCGATACGATGGCGCACCGGAGCGGCCTTCCGGCAAACTGGGGCGATGAACTCATGGCGCTGGGATACAATGACAGCTATGCAATCCATGCCCTCCGGTATGCAGAACCGGCATCCAGTTTCCGGTCGCAGTACGCGTACCAGAACGTTGTGTACTCGATACCAACAGTGATTGTAGAAAAGACAACCGGCAAGTCCTGGCAGGAGAACTTACAGGCACGAATCTTTACACCTCTCGGCATGACCGGCTCATCTGCCGATTACGAATCATTCAAAAATGCAAAAGATGTTGCAACGCCGCACCAGTACAAAGTAGGAGATGGATCGATGGTGTCAGTGCCCGTCCCCGTGGATTCTCCCATGAGGAGTATGACGTACCTGCAGCCCGGTGCCGGCGGGATCAACTCAAATATTCATGACATGGCCAACTGGCTCCGGTTCCAGATGGGCAACGGAACGTTTGACGGCGAGCGGCTCATCTCTGAAGAGAACTTAAATTATGTGCATTCCCCAAAGACGCCCCTGAGTTCGAATATGGAGGACAACTTATTTTACTGCCAGGGTTGGATCTGGCAGGAGACAAAGTATGGTCCGGTAATCTGGCACAGCGGCGCTGTCGGCGGTTACCACAATTATATTGCCTATTCCCCAAAAGAGAAGATCGGCATTGTCATTCTCACCAATAATGTAGAGGCCAGCCTTACAGACGCAATGTTCTACCAGTTCTTTTCCATGTATTTCGGTAATTCCGGCACAGACTTCTCCGGCGAATTACTAAAAGCCAAAATTGCAGAGAAAGCTGCGGCTGTAACAACTGTAACGGCATTTCCAACGGGTGCCCATCCGACCCTTTCCCTTCCGGCATATGCCGGCACCTATACCAACACTCCATACGGAACAGCGATCGTATCGGAACAGAACGGGAACCTGAGTGTTACGATGGGACCAGCGCAGCAAAAACTCCTGCTGGTTCAGGGGAACGGAAATACGTTTATTGTCTCGGGTAATCCGGGAAACACTCGGGTCACATTTGATGTTGACAAGGATAATAACGTAAAAAGCATGACGGTTCCCTTCGGTCACGCAACACCGCTCTTTACCCGGATCTGACCCACCTCATTTTTTCCAGTGTACCATACTGTGGTGACTAAAACAGACAAATCCATAGCCCTCAGCTTAAGGAATTAAATCTCATTTTTACCTCGTGCGGGATTACCGCCCTGTAATAAATTTTCGTAATTTATAAAAAGTATATATAGTCTGGCGCGCTTGCTTCGCCTCGCTCTAAAACTCTTACTAATTAATCATCAGTCCCCAAGGTATTGAAGTCATGTGGGGATTTCTTTAGCGGTAGCTTTGAGTTTATTTCTGCCAAATAGCTTTGATTTGTTGCTATTTTATCTCTCACAGGATTTGATATGTCATTAACCGGGATTTTTGTTGTGATCTTGTCACTTATGCATATCCGGGATCAGTGCAGCGAATCACTTGAGATCATATTGGACAAAAAACCAAACTCATGGATCCAATTATTGGAGCGATTCAACACTTCAGCACAAGTCGCTGTGATATGCGGCCAAAGACCTTAAGCTGAGGGCTATGACAAATATTGTTATCCCCGTGCGGGCAATATCATAAGCAACAAAGGGTAACTGGAAAGGCTGACACACCAAAACCTTCTGCACAGTGCGGAAAAGCTCTTGCCGATCAGGGTATTATTGAAAATATCTTCGAACGGGCGCTCTGGAACGTTCGGTTCATAGTAATTCTCGGCGTAATCTTTAGCGCACTTTCCGCAATTGTTCTGTTCATTGCCGGTTCTATGGAGATATACCACATTCTTGTCGGGTTTGTTCCGGGCAACCTCCACCCGCTTACCCATGAGCAGATACTGATCGGGATTATCGGAGCAGTGGACTTTTATCTGATTGGTCTGGTCCTCCTGATCTTCAGTTTCGGTATCTACGAGCTATTTATCTCTGAAATTGATATCGCACGGGTTGAAAGTGGGATCGGAAACATTCTCGATATCGACAACCTTGACGATCTCAAGAACAAGATCCTCAAAGTCATTATCATGGTACTGATCGTCACATTCTTCCAGCGGATTCTGTCTATGGAGTTTACTACATCCCTTGATATGCTGGCAATGGCAGTGTCGATATGTCTGATCTGCGTTGGGGTGTACTTCCTCGGCAGGCACGGACACTGATATCTTCTTTTGGTGATTCCGGTTGATCCGGATTTTGTTTTTCGATCAGGAGAATCGGGCAGGTCAAAGATGAGATGCCGAAGAGGATAACATCATCCAGACAAAATATACCTTGGATGACACTCTCAAAAGACCCGGTTAAGGCAGCAGAAACTCGCAAGAAAATGAGTGACGCGAGGAAAGGGGATAAACACCCTTTTTTTGGAAAACACCACCCAGAAGAAACTCTCAATAAAATGAGCGAGGCGCATAAAGGAAAGGTCATGTCTGAAGAAACCCGTAGAAAAATGAGTGAAATGCAAAAAGGGAAACACCATACCAAAGAGGCTCGCAGGAAAATGTCTGAAGCAAAGAAAGGCGAAAATAACCCGATGTTTGGCAAATCCCCATCAGAAGAAACCCGGAGAAAACTGAGTGCGGCAAAGAAAGGGGAGAAACACCCATTGTTTGGAAGAACCCCTTCGGAAGAAACCCGGAGAAAAACAAGCGAAACTTTGAAAGGGAAACCCCATACAGAAGAACACCGTAGGAAAATAAGCGAAGCGAAGAAAAAGGCGAAGAAATGAGCAATCCCTAATAGATGCCTGCGTTTCTGTTGGTTGATCGTCCTGTTGATGTGTGAATATCTGCGATGAATGACACGAAAAATAATATCAGGTAATGGTTGATGAGCTGATTCACTGAATGCCGTGGTTATATTACCCGGCATTTGAATGTTCCGGCGGGTTGACTAACGGGTTTTTTTAAACATCAAAAAAATGAAAGTCCACAGTTCTCTTCTCATTTTTTTGCTATCTTTTGTCCGTAGAACGGTGACACTCCCACGACTAAAGTCGTGGGATTCTCACTTCATCGACCTGAACTTATTTCAGTACATTGACTGGAACAGGGGTTCTGATTTCCATGAGTCTTTCTGCGTTTAGTGGATCAATTTCTAATGAGCGAAAACAAGTGAGCTTTAAAGTGTGCGAACGCCAGGAAAAAATTTCATCAATCATGATTTTTTGATCTTTTTTCCCTCCAGATCCATCAGCATCTTAAGGAGCGATTTTTTTTCCGCATATTCCCGCCGCAGCTTTGCAAGATATTTTTTCCATGCAGCATCCATGCCCTTTTTTTTCATCAGGGCCCGGATCTTTTTTATGTAGACAATGGAAATTTTGTCGAATTCCGGATCGGTCAGCTCCTTAAACGGTTCTAACTTTTCCTTCCAGAGGCTCAGGGCACGGTCAGGGTATTGGTCTGCTACAGCATCGGCAATCTTATCTTCAGGATGATAATACATTGAACGACCACCCCCGGGTCTTAAATACCAGTCATACCATGCGAGGATTTCATCCGGTTGCTTTTCTGCAATCGCAATATCGATTAAGGTATCAATAAACGGAGATCCCGGGGTTCTAAAGAATTTTGGATCGGTAAGACCAACCCGGGGAAGTGCCCCAAAAACAAGATGGGTTTTTGTTTTGCCATCTGTTCCCGGAACGGGTAAGACCCCGTCTTTGAGATACTGCATGACCGATATTTTCACAGTATCCCAGACACCGCAATTTTCTGATGACAATTTCAGATTGCAGTACGTGCTGTAAGACGGTTCGCTCATGAACTCCTCAGCCCACACACCAGCAATAAGAAGCGTTTCACCTTCCTTTTCCCATAACTCCTGCTGAATGGTTCGCAGTTCTGCAGCAATACCGGGCAGGGGTTTTAGGGTAGCTTCAATTCCCCGCGTGATCCATGTTCCGGCTTCATCCCTCCTCCCATTCTGGAGAAGGCGGTGGATCAGCCGTGCGTAATTATGAGTCCGGTCAACTTCCACAACGCAGAGATCAGTTGCCTCCTGTTCCCGGCCCGCATGATCCAGTGCAGTTACGATCCAGCCTACAAGGCAATCGCGGTAATATGATGAATCGGGCTCCCCTGTTTCCGTATTATACTTAAGATCTCCAAGCTGCAGGAACAACCGGTCTGCAACAAGTCCCCATTCGCTGCCCGGATAGTCTTTCTTTAAGAAATTGCTTGTGTGATCATCACAAATATCAAACTCGTCATCCAGTTTTACACGGATTGCAAAGATTATCCGTTCGTGGTCCGGGCGGTTTGAGCACTGGAGCGCCTTGAACACGAGATCCATGCACGAGCTGATCTCCCAGACTGTATCACAATCATCAGGATCGCTCTGTTGGATCTGGACAGAACCTTTTCTTATCAGGATACTTCCGGCATCGACAACCGCATCGGGATATCCCCTCGTCATCAGGAGCTCCATCCGTTCCCGTACCTGAGAATAATCCGGAATATGGTATCCATCGTTCAGGAGGTTGCTGTACGCTTCCTCTGATGAGATATTATCGATATCGGTGAGCAGGGCCAACTGGATAGGCCCGATATCAGACTCATAGTCGGATTTCCGTTCATTCAACTCAGACCGGATTGACGGGAATTTATTCATGAAACTCTCAAGAAGGTCAATGAGATCTTCTTTGGCGAGTCCTGACAGGTAATCACGGATGGTGAGGTGACTTTTTTTTGGTTCATCCGGTTTTTCCTTTGCTATGGATCCGTAGCCCCGCAGGAAATCTAAGATGGATACGGACTGATTTAAGTCAGGAATACTCTTTGCTCTATTCGCGAGAAGTTGTGGCCGTGGATCATCATCCGGCAGGTCCGGGATCTGACGGTTATCTTCAGGTTTTGCCAGGTATTCGAGTATGACAGCAACCGCGTGTTTACAACAAGAGCCGACCGGGCAGGTGCAGACCGACTGGATGCCCTCTTTGAAGTACACCGCTGTTGCATACCGTTCAGTTTCGTTAACCCAGGCGATGATAGCACCATTCCGGCTGCGAACCATCTCATGCACCCGCCCCTCAGTCTGGTACTGTCTGCCCTGTGAGAGGGTTTTTGTCCCGGCCCAGTCTTCAAGAGTTTTCGAGTCAGGGTCAAGGAACGGATCGGTAATTTTCTGTTCTGCCATGATGTGATCTTCCGGTAAAAATCTTACACCATGGGATTATGAATACATCGGATTTGCATTTCCTGGACGGTGACCATGACATCTCCAAAAGTGCCAATACCGGAAAATCCGGTTCTCCAAAAATTCCCTTCTTTTCATGTTCCTTGCCCTGTCTGCCAGGACTTTCAAGGCGTTCCTCAATCCAATTGAGCCCATTTGGGCACTTTTCCGGGTTCATATTATAGGGATTTAAGCCAAACAGAGAGTAAAATGAACAGATCGAAAAGTTTATAGCTCCTATTTCCGCGAATTCGGCACTTTTTCCGGATCTTACAAAAAAGGGGCTTTTCTGAATCGTCCATTTCAGCCCCTGTTTGCCAAAAGGAGGTCAATTTGAAAAACCGAAAAACCCCTGGAGTCACATCCCCAAAAGAAGAGGTTCGTCGGCGTGAGGTATCTTACCCCAGGAGCTTTACGGGAGTGTTCGGATATCCGCTTCACATGCCTGCCTGTTCCCGGGTAGCTGCCGGAGGTTCAGCGCTATGAGCCGGGAGGATTTCATGCTCCGGGATCGGCTGGCCGTCGCGGCCGATCCCGGTGAGGGAGTGGTACCGGTGCAGAAGACATGGAGCATGGCACGGCAGGATTTTAGTACCCGTTGAGGTCAACCCGGCCAGAAAAGCAGAGACGATCACATCATAACTACGAACAGAGCGATCGTGGCCGCGAGAAGAACGATGCTGTGCTTGAAACCGGCGAGGATGCTGTTCGAGCTGAACTGCCCGGCCATGATGCCGGAGAAGGTCGCAAGGATGATCCCGATGCGGAACATATCGGAAAGGTTGCCGGCCATATCAACATTCACATTCATTCCTTTGAATGCGGAAAGGAATGGCACATTCAGCTGGTATGCAGTATACAGGTAGATGCCAAACGAAAGGTAAATGATCATCACGTAGATGATCGTCGTGTTCGACCGCTCCCGTTTCAGTTTGAGATAGTATTCGAAATCGGTGATAGCGATGATGAAGATCTGCCGGAGGTTCGAGGTGATCTCGCTGGCCCGCACGAGTAAGGAAATGGCGCGTTTCACGGATACCAGACCGATCCTTTCTTCCATCTTCACCAGCGCGGAATTGACATAAGCACCCGACTCGATATCCCGCGAGGCAACGGAAAGCTCGGAACTCAGCACCCCCAGCTTCGCCCCTGCTATCCGATGGATTGCCTCGTGCAGGGTGATACCGATATCCTTCATGTCCGAGAGTTCCCTGAGGAAATCCGGCAGGTGGGATTCTATACTCTGCACATACCACCGCCTTCCCTCGTAGGAGAGGGCGATCGGTGCCATGAACCCGATGATGATCAGGCAGAGGACGGTCTCCATCACATCATGGGGAATCAGGGTATCAAAACCCCCGGTAAGCCAGACTCCGGCAATGATTCCGGCAAAAAGGATCCCGAGACCAAGGCCATAATAATAACTCTTGATATAGGTTGTAAACGGGTGGCGCAGCAGGCCAAGATAGTAATTCCGCCGCTTGTTCGCCGCAATCCGTTGATAGAACTCCTTGTTTTTCGGATCTTCTTCCGAAAGGGCCTTCTCATTCGATCCCGGTACATTGGAACCAAAATCATGTTCAATAGTCTCCTTGCGCGAGATCTCCAAGTTCTCCGGGGGGAGCATCATGGAAAGGATCCAGATGAGGACAATCGCACCTGCCGGAATACAGATATACATCATCGGGAGGATCCACGCCATGCCCTGCGAATTCGTCATACCCTGCGCCACGATCATGATGATGAGCGCGATCGGCCCGGCAACAAATGCGGTGACATAGACCTCGGCCATGATCTCGATGGTCTTTAAGACCAGTTCGAGTTCCTGTTTTGCCTGGTCCCGGTAGTACTCGGTCTTTGCCCCGAGATACGTGGCGACATTGCCCCCGCTGTCGAACACAATGCTCAGGTCATTGATGAAATCGCGGAGATTGGTGGAAGGGGTGGTACGCTGCAGGTTCTTCATGGCCGTATCAAGGTCGTCTCCGAAGAGTTCGACATCCCGGACGATCATCCCGAACTCCTTTGAGATCTCTCCGAACATGTCGTGCTCTTCATACACCTTGCGGATGATCTCGTACGGGGGCATGGTGGTGGAGAGGGCCTGCATGTAGGAGATAGCATACGGCATGTCCAGATCAATCCGGCTCTTCCGGCCTTGGGCGATGATCTGCGGGTAGTACATCTGCATCGCGTATTGCCCGGGCACAATCAGAACGAATAAAATGATCCAGAGAAGAGTGCCGGTGGTCTTCATCCCGAAAATATCCAGTTCGAACCCGCTGAGCAGGAAAAAAAACCAGAGGGTAAAGAACATCACGAGCGTGCCAGCGAGGTTGACCCGAACGGTCCGGAGATACTCCTCTGCGGTCATGGGGAGGTGGGCCGACCGGAGCACCGGGCGCAGGTTGCTGCCGTGGATCATCAGCTCAAAATCGGTCAGCTTCTTCCCGGCTCTCCTCACTACGGGAGGCAGGAACATATTTTAATCCCCCATATCGTGAATGGCATTTGCAAGATCCCGAAGCGTAGGCGGTTCTACTTCAAGAGCCCAGGAGAAAAACTCCTCGCGCTTTTTGAGCTGGTGCTCCAGTTCTTCTGTATCCCACCCGCAGTGAAAGGCGATCTCATCGAGAGTCTTGGATTTCTTACAGACACGCCTGAATGTATCGTCCTGGATATCCCATTCAAACAGGAGAATGGGGTTGATCTCCCCGCTCTTTGTCACTTCAATCTCGTGGATGGAAAGGCAGCGACGGATCCTGGTCTTTCCCAGCGTGTAGATGGACTGGACTACGACAAGGTCGAGTGCCTGGAACATCACGGGCGGGACATTGATCGGATCGTGGGTCAGGCGATTGATCGCTTCATATACGCTTCCCGCATGGATCGTCGAGAGGGTGGCGTGACCCGAGTTCATTGCCTGGAAGAGCGTCTGGGCCTCCACGCCCCTGACTTCCCCCACGATGATATATTCCGGGCGCTGCCGCATGCAGGCCTTTAAGAGCGAGAAGAGATCGATATCGCCTTTGATCCCTTCCACATTGAGTTCCCGGGTCTGGGTGGGGAGCCAGTTCCTGTGCGGCAGCTGGATCTCGCGGGTGTCTTCAAGGGAGACAATCTTCGCATTCTGCGGGATGAAGAGCGAGACTGCGTTCAGGGTGGAGGTCTTCCCGCTCGCAGTACCCCCGACAACAAGGAGGCTTTTGCGGTGTTCGATGGCAAGCCAGAGAAACGCGAGGGTCTCTGCGTTATAGGTGCCGAACCGGATGAGATCGAGGGGGGTCATGGGCTCGGCCCGGAATTTACGGATGGTAAACGAGCTGCCCTTTGTGGAAACCACTTCACTGTACGTAATCTGGATACGGGCACCATTTGGCAGGGTTGCATCGACCATGGGGTTAGACAGCGACATCTGCTTGTTGGCTTTCTGGGCGAGTTTTAAGACGAACTGGTTCAGTTCGCCTTCGGTAAAGTAGATGCTTGTCGGCAGGCTGCCATACTCCCGGTGAAAGATGAAGACCGGGAGATCGTGGCCATTGCAGCTGAGATCTTCCAGCGCCGGATCCCGCATGAGGACTTCAAGGGGACCGTAGCCGGTGAGATCCCGCTTGATATAATACTTCAGGATCTCTACCCGGTCCTCAGTAATGTCCGGATCGAACTGCCGTATGATCCGGGCTACCGCTGCCGGATCAACGCGTTCATTTTTACTCTTTTCTGTGTTATCATAGATGATGATATCCCGGAGGTGCGCATACGTCTCCATCAGGATCGTTTTCTCTTTCTGGGAGATGGTGGGCTCGACCACAATATACGTGAACCCTTCGTTCCTGACACGCTCGATCTTCACATAGGAATAGGGTTCGACTACCCAGTACTGCTCTAATGTGGCGAGGGATGCTTGTTCCGGGAGATTCGAGGCATGCAGGGAGTCTGTAGAATCGTCGACAACAGAGTAATCCGGTTTCTGGTCCGGTACCGCATGGCCCTTTTTTCCCAGTACGCCCGGGGGGAGCCATGCCCCAAGGGCATGTCGCCTGCTTATGGTTTTGGCCGACAACGCGACAGCTGCGAGAGCCACGAGGCTGAGCCCGATCATGGCCGGGAGAGGGAGATCGATGAACATCACGATGAAGCCGGATATAAGGGCTGATGCAATTACCGCTGCTAAGGATATTACCCCTTCCCACGTGGGCGCGGTGAGGATTGAAAGAAATTTTTCACTGGCTGCACGGGCGGTCGGCATATCCAAGGCTGGCAATTCCTTTTGAGGAGTGCTGGACCGGGGAAGGGGATCTGTCACAGGTGGAAGCGGGTCTTTGGTAATGTGGATACTTTTTTTCAGGGTCGTGAACAGCCCGTTCAGTGAAACCAGTGCGGGTACAATACTTGTGAGCAATAAAAGACCTGTCAGCATTATATCCCTCATATGGATTGTGCCCTGGCGTTTGACAATGGTATCATGCAGCGATTATTCCTGATATCATGAGCTGTATAGCCTGCCGGTGGAATCCAGTATAGTGTGGGGCGGGCTAGTAATAAATTATTTCGTTTTTGTAACACTCAGTCTACAACGAATTAAAATTTTTATAGAATATACGTTTTATTATCAATAATTTCTGCGAATTAATTACAAAAACAAATTCTTTTATAGCATTGAGTGCTACGAAATGTAATAGGTGTATGAAAAATATCGATACATCTAAGGAAACTTATCGAGGTTTTATGATGCGTACTAAAAGAAGATGCAGAGATGAGGGAGTCTCTCCGGTGGTCGGCGTTATGCTGATGCTGGTGGTGACGATTATTATTGCAGCGGTTGTGAGCGCGTTTGCCGGAGGACTGGGCTCTAGCCAGCAAAAAGCACCGCAGTTGAACATGGAAACAAAAATTGTCAACACCGGGTATTATGCCGGGAGCGGGATCAGTATGGACGTTACGGGATTGAGCGAACCAATCCCCACCAAGGATATAAAGATAGTCACTTCATGGAAAGCGAGGAACGGAGTGAAAAACACTACAACAGTTCTACCGAATTCTCTAAATGTCATTTACGGGACATTTACACAGAATGTAACTTCACCATTTGCAACCGGACCCGGTGTTGACTCTTATGGTTTGTTTCATGTCAAAACCGCAGATCAAAATTTTGGCAATTACACCCTTACAGTTGGTACCAGTATGCGTGCGTACCCGGCGGGTGCCTGGGGACCCTCCCTGGTAGGGGTCGGGGGGTATGGTGTCGCCACAGCCACATATCAATATGTCGGAGGCTCAAACTGGAATGTAGGAAGTGATGTGGATTTTCTTCAGGCAGTACTTGGTATTGACTGGAACAATCTTCGTGAAGGAGATATCGTCAAAGTAAGGGTGATCCATACGCCCTCTGGAAAAGTGATATATGACCAGGATGTTGCAGTGCGGGGTGCATAAGATGTACGAGAAAAATGAAAACGCGGTGTCACCCGTTGTCGGTGTGATGCTGATGCTTGTTGTCACCATCATCATCGCTGCAGTTGTCAGTGCATTCGCAGGTGGAATGGGCTCCTCTCAGGATAAGACACCTCAAGTAACAATAAAAGCGGAGTACAGTGTTGCGGACGGTATGACCCTCTACCACAACGGGGGGGATACCCTGGCAGTCGGTGACTTCCAAATTCTGCTGACACCATCGAGTAACATGGGTATGGAGGACTATGTGAGTGTAGTCAACCCGCAACTGATAAGTAATGGTGCAGGTACTGATTGGTATAATTATAAGGGAACAGCGGTTGTAAACAGATTTGCATCCGGCGATGTAGCTTATATCAACACTACCAATTGTTATACGGATAAACTGACACCATTTCTTATTTATAAAATCGGACCTAACAAGGCAAATTACGGAATAAATCAAACAAAACATGTAGGTTCTACATTCTTCCTGGATTTCACCACAAAAGACGGAAAGAAGATTACCCGCGTTGAAGTCCCAATTAAACCTTAATTTTTTTCGAAGATCTCTCATACGTAAACACCGTTTTTTATATTTTCTCATTTTCCCAAGAGGGGTGGAAGCATTGCTCCATCCCTTTCGCGCTTGTTAAAGAATAAACTACAATGTCGTCGATTATCCGGCAATAAAAACAGATCTCGATAATCAGCCATTTTAAGAAAAACGGAGAAAGTATAAAGGACGCGGAATCCCCAAAACCTGAGCCCGTTCACTTACCTTTCTTAGCGCAGAACTGGTACAGGCAGAAGTTGAGTCCCCGCAGCTCCAGTTCCGGCCGCTCCTCCTGGAGAATTTGGATCTCACTAAAGCCGGTTTTTTCAAATGATTCGACCAGCTCGCGCTTCCGCATGAGGCGTGGGGGGCCGTCCCTGCCCCGCCCCGGCGCTGCATCGTCCAGTCCCAGCGTGGAGCCGAAGAACACCCCACCCTTCCTGAGGGTCCGGTGTGCTTTCTCAAGATACTCCAGGAAATCGCGTTCATCGCCTAGCACATGGATAACGCTGCCGGAATATACCCGGTCGAACCGTTCGTGAGGACAGGGAAACGAGGGGGCAACGGAGACGAGCGGCTCGATCTCATCCCGGTCAAGGTACAGGTCGTACCCGATCCGGAGACTTGCATCGCTGACATCGAAGCCGGTGATCCGGCTTACAGGATACCCGTCGCGGATCAGCTGGCGTATGGCATCTCCGGTCCCGCAGCCGTAATCAAGCAGGTCCCCACCCTTACCGAACAGCTCGGAATAGAGGAAATGTTTCCTGATCCGGGCCTCCCCAATCTGCATCACGATATAGGGGTAGGGGACGTTTTCAAGCGTGTACCGCTGCGTAATTGTATCGTAGTACCCAAGCGGGTACCTCACGCCGAATCCCTCGATTCTCTTCATGGCCCGGTGCAGCTCCTCTGCAAGGGTTTTTCCGTCAGGCATCATTCGCATTCTCATATTTCCATCTGTTATCATGGGAAAACCATCCGCTTTGTGAATATTCCATAGTAATTTTCAAACATAATTATACACACCATAGAAAACTCACTTCGAAACACATAAAAGATATACAGAACATTATATTGAATATTACGAAATTGTGAAAATGTGATACCATGACCAAGATTACCTGCATCTCCACGGTCTCCTCCCCTTCCATTATTGAGGCCGCCCATAAAGTGAGAAAGGACCACGGCATTGATCTGGACTTCCGGCTCTACTACCCGCATCAGATCGAGAACGAGAGCGCAGATGAGATGCAGATTCTGAAACATCTGCAGGCGTCCGATTGCGTACTTCTCGACATCCGGGGCATGGGTAAGGCCAATGAACTGGCAATGCGGGCGATGCGCGAGAGCAACTGCATTTGTCTCAACTTGATGGGACCGTTCTCCAACCTTTTCGAGATTACGAGGCTGGGTGCATTCTCCGGGAAACAAATCCTTGAGAAAGCAAAAGCAAAGAAGAAAGCGGGCGGGGTGTCCGGTGCGGAGGAGGCAATACCCCGACCGCCCCGACGCGATGACGCGAAAGAAGGGGATCAGGCCACCCGTGAATGGAACATGGAGGCTGTACTTGCCCCGGCAGCAACCCCGCTCAGCCGTGAGGATATTGCCAATTACATGCGCTGTATTGAGTACTGGCGGCAGGGAGGGCTGGAGAACTATTACCAGCTCCTGCTCCTGCTCCTCCGCACCTATATGGGATACCCGGATCTTCCGGCGCCGCAACCCCCGCTCCACCACCCGGACTATGCCATCTACCACCCGGACCTCGGTTACTTCACGGACCGTGCCGAGTACTTCAAAGCAATCAGCTACTCGGCTGACCGGCCCACGATCGGCATCATGATATACGGCGGTATGCACCTTGACCAGAACATCCCGTCCGTAAGGGGATTCATCAGCCAGATGCCGGACTGCAATATCATCCCCATCTATGCCAACCCGGAGAACAACCTCCATTCCATGGAGCAGTATTTCATGGACGGTGACCGCCCGCTGGTGGACGGGATCATCAACCTCAAATGGTTCCGGATCAATGGCGGCCCGCTGGGAGGCAATCCTGACCTGACCCAGGATCTTCTCAAAAAACTCAATGTGCCGGTCTTTGCCCCGGTCTCTCTTTTCGGGCAGGAAGTAAAGGAATGGGAAGAGTCGGTAGCCGGCATCTCTCCGTTCGCATCCATTTTGTCGGTCATCTGGCCCGAGCTGGACGGGTGCATCGAACCCATCCCCATCTGCGGGCTGATGCCGGTCACCATCAACGGGGAGGAGTGCAAGGAGATCCAGGTGATCCCCGACCGGCTTGAACGGGTTGTATCCCGAATGCGCAGCTGGTTCCGGCTCAGGCGGATTCCCAACCGGAATAAAAAAGTGGCCGTCATCATCTACAGTTATCCGCCTGGTGACGGCAATGTCGGCGGTGCCTCGTACCTTGACACCTTTGTCAGCGTGAAGCGGATGCTCGAGAACTTTAAGGAAAACGGGTACACGGTTGAAATTCCGGACGGCAAGCTCCACGAACTGTTCGAGGAGAAGGCGATTGTCAACTCAAGCACGTGGCGCGACATCGCCATCACGGCAAAGAACAGTTTCTCGTGGGATGTCCCCTCGTACCAGTCCTTCTTCTCAACCCTGCCCCTCGATGTGCAGGAAGAGGTGAACAGCGCGTGGGGCAACCCCCCGGGCGAAGTCATGACCCTTCAGGGTAAATTTGTCCTTCCCGGACTGCAGTTCGGCAACATCCTTGTCGCCCTCCAGCCGGCGCGACCCCCGCTCACGGAAGATGATGTGGCAAAAGCTGCCCATGACAAGACCAAACCCCCGCACCACCAGTACATCGCATTCTACCGGTGGCTGGAAACGATCTGGGGCGCTGATCTGGTCTTCCATGTCGGAACCCACGGACTTGCCGAGTTCACCAAGGGAAAGGAGATCGGCATGAGCGCCAAGTGTTTCCCGGAAATCCTGATCGGCAACATGCCTCACCTCTATATCTATTCGGTGACAAACACGTCGGAAGCCACGATTGCCAAGCGCCGGCTTCTCGGAACCATGCTCAGCTATAACTCGCCCCCGTTCTCAACTTCAGACCTGTACGAGAAGTATATCGAGCTTGAGGATCTTATCGCGGAGCACGAAGAGGCAGTCCGGCTTGGGCAGGAGGTGCGGGTTGACCGTACGCGGGAGAAGATATTTGCGATGGCTGAAGAACTCCACTTTGATACCAGGAGTATCCACGCTATCCACGAGCAGGTGTACGAGATGAAGCGATCCATCATCCCGCAGGGGCTGCATGTGCTTGGCGAGCAGTACCAGCCGGAGGCGTACAAGCGGTATGTCGAATTTGTCATCAGGTACGACCGGGAGGGGTCAAAGTCACTCAACCGTATCATCGCGGAATCGCTGGAGATCCCGTACGATACTGCAATCCGGGACAAGGGTCATTTTGCGACCGCCCTTGACAGTGTGGACAAAAAAAGCGCAGAGGTAGTCAACACCCTGATTGATGCGGGAATGGAAGCTGCCGTCGCTGCTGCGGGTGTAGGTGCAGACCGTGAGCAGGAGCTGCGGACCACGCTCACCATGGGACTTGCCCTGGCGGGGGATTATGCGGACAACAGCCTTGAACTGAAAAACGGCATCCGCGGCCTCAACACCGAGTTCATCGCACCAAGGGTTGGCGGGGACGTTATCCGCAAGCCCGAGGTCCTGCCCACGGGGGGCAACCTCCTGCAGTTCGACCCGACCAAGATCCCGACCCTGACAGCGTTCGAACGCGGGCAGGAGATTGCAGAGAATACGATCGCCAAGTACCTTGCAGAGCAGGGGAAGTATCCCGAACGTGTCGGCATGGTCCTCTGGGGGTTCGAGACAAGCAACAGCGGCGGGGAGACCATCGGCCAGATCCTTTCTTATATGGGAATACGTGTCAGCCGGAAGGCGGGTGCGTGGTTCCCGGAGCTGAAGGTGATCCCGCTCGAAGAGCTCGGACGGCCGCGGGTTGACTGCCACGTCTCCATCTGCGGGTTCTTCCGGGACATGTTCCCCAACATCATGCAGATGATCAACAACTCCGTTGCACTGGTTGCCGCCCTTGACGAACCCGATGAGATGAATTTTGTCAAAAAGCACTCAAGAGAAAATCTTGAAAGTCTCGCTGGGCAGGTGGGCGAAGGGCTCCTTGATGAGAAGACCGCAAAGAAACTCTCCACAGCCCGGATCTACGGGCCCCATGCAGGAGAGTACGGGACCCGGGTGCTTGGGCTGATGGAAGATTCCGTCTGGAAGGACGAGGCAGACCTTGCCGAAGTGTACATGGCATCGATGTCCCACGTGTATGTCGATACCATTCACGGCCAGAGCCAGCGGGCGCTGTACGAGAACAATGTGAAGACGATCCAGATTGTTTCCCAGATCCGGGACCGCCACGACAGGGAAATTGTTGATCTTGATCATTACTTCGAGTTCTTCGGGGGGATGAACAAGGCAGTCGAGACGGTCTCCGGTGAGACCCCGATGCTGATGATCTCCGACACGACCAAGGAGGTCGTGTATACCGAGGATGTCAAAGATGTCATCAAGCGCGGGACGCGGACCCGGCTCCTCAACCCCAAGTGGATCGACGAGATGCTCAAGCACGATTACCACGGTGCCCAGCAGATTGAAGAAAGGGTGTATAATACCCTCGGGCTTGCCGCCACCACCCATGCGGTCGAAAACTGGATCTGGTCCTCCATTGCCGAACGGTTCGTTTTCGATGAGGAAATGCGTAAACGGCTTATGGAGAACAACAAGTTTGCCGCGCTGGGACTCACCGAGCGGCTGATGGAGGCAGAACAGAGAGGATACTGGGAGGCCACGGAAGAAGAGCTCGAGAAACTCCGGGAGGCATACCGGGAAATGGAAGGGGATATCGAGGAAACACTGTAGGGACGGCGGGGAAAGCGCTGCGGCCGTTGTAGCGAGCGTATTTGAAAAAAATCTGGTTTTATACCACGAATAGATGCGTTATTAACAACATAGGAAAGAGAAAATGGACATCAAACAATCCTTCCGATACCGGATCTTTTGCATGGCGCTCTGCACGCTTACCCTGCTCTGCATACCGGCATGTGCCGCCGATACCTTGATTGCGAGGACGATCTCACCGGCATCGCCCGTGCAGGGGGAGACGGTCACCGTCACCCTGTCGCTGCCCCCCGCTTTTTTTGGCGGTGTGATCGAGCAGTTGCCAGAGGGTTTTATGTTCGGGGGTACATCCCACCCGCAGAACGGAATGAGGCAGAGCGGCCGAACGGTCATCTTTGCCGTCACTGATGAGGAGCAGATCACCTATACGGTCCGGGTGCCCCCGGCCGGCTGCGGGACGATTACCGGTGAGTGGGAGAATATCGGCAGCAGAAGATCCGGCAACATCCCTGCAACGGTGATCGCAACGGCCGGAACCGACCCGGCCTCATGCGGCACTGGTACACGCCAGTCTCCGGGTTTTGGTTTGCCTGCTGCTGCTATTGCATGCCTTGCTGCTGCCCTGATCGTGCTTGCATGGCGGAGGGGACGATGAGAATGACCCGCCTGAATCTCCTGCTCATCGCCGCCTGCATCGGCTGCTGCCTGCTCCTGCTTCCGGTATCCGCGTTACCCGCAGACGGCATTCCACAGACCCCGGACGAGATCCATGAATACGCACAGCAGGTCCTCAGGGAAGAGATACTCAAGTATTGTTCGGCAAAATATTCCGGGCAAGAAACTTCACACTTGTCTTCTGAAGATCTTGCAGATGCAGTGAAGTACTATCCTGAATATCCCCGCCGGATTATTGATTCTGCACATAATACCATCACCATCGTCCGGCCCCTCTCGCACATTGTTGCAATAAGTCCAAGTGCGCTGGGGGTGCTCGATGCTGATGACAGGGTGATCGGTGTCTCCCACTCAGGAATCGACAGCGCATACCTTGTCCCCGAACTGGCGGCCAAGACTGACGTAGGAGGAGGCGGGCCTTCTGAACCGGATCTTGAAAAGATCCTCTCGCTACATCCGGACGCCGTCCTGACCTACACACAGCTTGGCACGGGATCTGATTTTTTTGATAAGCGGATGCCGCAGGGAGTACCGGTTATCCGTCTCGATTTCATCCGGCCTTCATCCCTGAAAACTGATATGAAAAAACTGGGATACCTGCTCAACTGCACCGACCGTTCATCAGCATACGTGGCATGGCATGACAATATCATGGACGAGATTGACCGCCGCCTTGCCACCATCCCAAAGAACGAAAGAGTCAGGGTTTTTGTTGATGTCTGGTCCAAGACCTTTACTGCAAGCAGCCGCGAACGCAGAACCGCTACAGAAAGTTCCTATTACAGCGAATCTTATTGTACCGATAACGGGGGTATCAATATTGCTGCCGATCTGAAAAACCCGCAGGCTACTGTTGATATTGAATGGCTCGCACAACAGAACCCGGATGTAATCCTTGGTTCAGCCTACCATGGGGGTTATGCAGTCGATAATTCAAGTGATCTTAAGGATCAGTACAATGAACTGATGAACATACCGGTCCTTCATGACGTGGCGGCGGTCAAAGAAAAACGGATCTACATCTTGAGTTTCCGCTACATCATGGGCCCTTCCTACCCTGCTGCCCGGGCACAGGCTGTCAAGTGGTTCTACCCGGATCTCTTTGCTGATATGGATCCTACCGCTATCCACCAGGAGTATATCGACTTGTTCTATAACACATCTTACGATGTCAGGAAACAGGGAGCATTCATCTACCCGGAGTAGCGAGGCTCAAAATGAGATTTGGTGGACAAGATGCACGGAATCTCGCAGAAGGGAGCATGGCCGGTAACAGGATCCATAGAGGAATGTTACATCTGAAAGAATTCTACTGTGAGGATATGCAGT
>JAUSBW010000007.1 GCA_030651815.1 Methanoregula sp. | reverse complement strand
ATTCCTGGAAGAATACAAGTTCTTTTTTATTTCAAATTTGTTCGGTTGGTTTCATGAGGTTTTGTCAGATTTCATCTGTTTGAGGGGATTGTGGGGGCTATGACGGTAGGGGACTTTTCAGTCGGTCTGTGCAACGACCTCTAATGAACCGCCTTAATGGTCATCTCTTTTTTAGTGCGGCAATAATCATCATATTCCGTGGTGCGGAGCACAAATCCCCCGCTTTTTACTCCATTAAAAAACACATGTGTTCTTCACTTAAAACCAAAAAACAAATCCATTATTCGCAATATATTCATATCCTTCTGAAAATATACTTTAATTACTGGTGAAACCTGTGCCCCGAAAAAAGGAATCCGTAAAAACAGAACAAACCCCATTGGTCGGGGATGTCGAACCTGATGACAAGACTCCTGCTAATCAGCTTCGGAAAAAATCTGACAGGAAGAAAGATACACAGTCCCCACCCGGTCTCCCGCAAACCGGCATGATACCTGCAGAACCGGTGCCCGTGCAAAGACTGGGACGATTTCCGGCTGTCAAAGATTTCCCGTTCTCTGCCCCAATCCCTATCGGAATACGGACACGATTTGAAGAAACAGGCGAGATCATCCGCACAGTCTGCAGGGATAAAATTAATGATGAGTATTACTATCTGGGTATCCTTCTTCTTGAAAAACTGGCCCGGAAACGGCCAAGTCCTCTTCTTGCAGGAAAAACTGATGCCTGGGCTGCCGGCATTCTCTCTGCTCTTGGAACGATAAATTTCCTCTTTGATAAGACCACTATCCCCTATCTCAGCAAGGAAGACCTTGCCGGGTGTTGTGGAGTGAAACAGTCAACCGTGTCCGGGAAAAGCAAGCTAATCCGTGATATGTTTAAGATGAGCTACTGGGATTCGCGGTTCTCGACCCGGGATATGCATGACAGGAACCCTATGAAAAATCTTATTATATCCCAAAATGGATTTATTATCGACCTGTCATCTCTTTTCAGGAGATGATATCCACCTGTGCATTCATGTGAAACCGGGATTGGGAAACTTTTGAGGTCCGGTCTCTTTCACTGAGCGGTACCAGGCACACGGCTGGATTGGTCTGGCCCTGTCGCGGGAGATCCTCACCATCACCGGTATTACCATCATTGAGACCGGCGAACCGGGCAAGGGGGCACGGTTCGGGATGACGGTGCCAAAAAGGGGCATGGCACATGAGCCCGGATACTGATCACGGGCAGGGTGGGGGCATGAAGCCGGCGGATAACAAACCGATTTAATAGACCCTGTGTGCGTTCACCCGTTTCACTGCGGGTAAGATCTACACAGGCTATAAGCGCCCGGCACGATTCAGTGTACCTGTATCTGGAAAAGAAGGACACTGCAATGCTGACTGGCATGTTTGATGTGCGGACACAAAGGCGGGATCGCTGTCAGGGTCTATACACCGGACCGGGACGTATTAAGGGATTGTAAGACATTGATAGCATCTCAAGATCGGCTGGTGCATGCGTTACCCACTAAAAAAAACCCGCATGAAGCCAAAGGCTTCGCACCGGAGCAATGAAAATTTTGCACTCCAGACTCAATATCCATTTGTCTGTTCTATCGTCGGCAGATTTCAAAATTTTCATGATGAAAAGGCAAAAAAAACAATCCAGATCTTATGATAAACTACTTTGGCCGGTACATATCATAGTATTCTCGGGGAGCCTCAAGACTGATGTGATAACTGTCGATATACGCAGTACTGATGATCATATACATATCCATATTGGAAACCTGTACAACGCGGTATGAATTACCCCGGTTAAGGATCTCTTCTCCTTCAATGATGATGCCATTTTCTGTATAGCAGAGGGCCATCTGGAATCTGCCATACTGCGGATTTATATTTGCAGTCACGGTGGTATTGATTACCCACAGGGGATACGGTACAGAGAAATTCTGTGTCAGGCCACCCTGTTTTCCATCCACAAATGCAAAGGGGACCATCTCTTGTTTGCGCGAGACAATATCTGATGCGCCGTATATTCTCATATTCTCGGGAAGTTTAAAAACCGGGTACAGGAAGGGTTTGTCCGTATAAGTGATCCGATACGGTGGTGCATCAGCAATAACCGGTATGGGTGTCGGTTTGACATAAGTCGGGGTTGGTGTCTGGTATACGACAGTCGGAACCGGAAGCGGGGTTGGTGTTGGGACAGGGGTGAGCTTCTCACCAGTTCCCCTGATGGTGGAGAGGTACTGGGGGTTTGCAAGTACAGCTATCACCAGGACGATGACAAGACCGACAGCAAGAGTGAGGATATCGCCTTTTTCCACACAAAGTACTGGGTGATGCTCTATAAAAATTTTGGCGATGTTAACCGGAAAAATCCACCTCCCGAATTCCAGTGCAGGTTACCGGGATTTTTTGCTATTTGTGACTGCACTACCAAAAAACCACAGATATGTTTTATGTATTCGACGAATAACTGATGTATATGGAGCTGCCGGGACTTCAGACGTGGATTATCTTTTACCTGATCTCGTTTGTCGTCCTTTTATGGGCCGCGTTTCTCTCTGCGCAGGGTATCATGCTCTGGGTGAGCCTGATGCTCGTCATTGTGATCGTCGGGGTCAATTTCTACGTAGTGTTTATCCAGATCAAACTTCAGGCATCCCGCAAGCAGATGCAGTACGATCTGACCAAAGATTTTGTCCGTGGCGAAAAACTGGTAACGGATGACCGGCCAAAGCATTAGGCCGTCTTTTGGGAGGCGGGGGTTTCTTTTCTGACAAAAATTTTCCGTGCAGTATTTTTTGCAACAAAGAGCCCGTCTGCTGCGCGGTCATGGGATATTCGATCAGTTCCAAGATGTAGTATCCGTCGGCCACCAGTGCGCCCTTCCACAAATGAGACCTTATCGCAATATCGCAAACGTGTTCCTGGCTTACCGTGATCAATGTTCTTACACAACTAAAAAAACACCATGATGTGCGCAGCAGGCATAACCCTATGAAAATCGCCTGTGTTTTCCGGGCTTAATAGGAAATTTCAGATGGTATAAAAAATTAATTTTGGCATCCATTGGTGATTTCCTCCTCAATTTACGAGATTTTCATGCTAAATATTACCTTTTGAAATAGAGATCTTAGCCGATTATTGGACACAATCAAATTGTTTCCAAAATGTTTCAAGATACAATCGAGATCGGCAGAGAGTAGTAGTTCGCATATCCTTTCCGCTTTTACATCCGTTTTCGATCGTTCGATCCACTACATCAGCCGCGGGGAAGAGTTACTGTTTACCCGCATGTCTTAAAAATTGTTACGGTAATCGGTTACTGTAACAGAAAACCGTGATACAGTAGTGAAAAGTAATCCGGTCAACGCCAGAGTGACGATATCGCTGTTGCCGATTGCTCAAACGGATAGGTCACGGACTCACTGCAGCGGCACCGGGGGCCGACAGGAGCGCTGCACCCGGTGGGAGATGATAGACTGGAGAGCAGAAGCTAATGATTCCTGTGCCAGCTTCCGGTCAGTTCCAATGACTGCACCCTGATCGTTCATTCCGATGAGGATGTGCCCCCCCATCAGCATCATCACCCACACAACCTGCTAAACTGTCACCGGGTCCACAACCCGGACCAGCACGAGGCCTGGCCATAGCAATGAACAATCCAAAGAACACTTTCATCACAAGATTTTTTTCGTCCCGATCGCAGCATCTGCGTCCGCCATCATGCCCGTTGTATCCGATAGGCATGAACACGGAAGAGCGGCAGGAATAAAGACCGCAAGCGCCGGAGAGTATCAAGTGTCCCCGATGAACACAACATCAGGTAAATCCCTGAAGTGCTGATCGCCGGTCACAATCGTGTGGTGTCCAATCCTTGCAGTGGCGAGGATGATTGCATCAGCTATTCCCCCCTGTATCTCCTTATGGCGTAACATCCCCGCCATAGTTGAGATCTTCCGATCAACGGGTATCATGGGAGATCGTCTGAGCATATCGTTAATACGGGATTCAACTGTTTTCTCACCATGGCTGGAATACTTTTGCGCAACTTCCGCAATAGTAATTGCCGACATGCAGAGGTCCTCCATACCCTCAATATAATGGCGTGCTACTGTAGATCGGCCCTCAAAATGCGCGATCCATACCCATGAATCAAGAAGGTAAGCGATACGGATCATCCTCCTCTTCCCGCTCGAATGGCCCGCTATCGGGCATACACCCGAAGCTCGAAGGTAAACTATTTCTTCGTTCTCTGAACAGGAAATTGATGGCATCATCGTAGGTTTCCAGATGTTCCATTGCTTTGACCTGCTCAAGGATCGTTTTTGTCAGATGAGTGATCTGGATGGTGGTTCTGGGAATTGTTACGGGAATCTTCTTGCGCCCCGCAGATTTGGCAGGAGTCTGATGGTTTTTATTATCCGGTAACTGGATCGTCCGGGCTGCTTTTGGCATAACTATAAACTATAGTTTGTAATTTAAAAATCTTTTCATAAAAACGAAAAGCAAAAGAGCCAAAAAGGGATAAAATCTCACCACGGATCAATCCCGGTTTACAGCCCGGACGAATTAATAACCCAGACAATCTGGTGCATGGATACAGGGTCGGGAACTTTTGCCAGCACGAGCCACCTCCATGACGGCAAACGGGATCCGGAATTATTTTCTTATGTGCAGATCGCCGCACGCTTTCATACAGATCCGCCCCCGCTCCGCGACCGGCTCAGGACAACCCGGATTTCCCATGCGATTTTTTTAAAGACTCCGGGCACTCACTGAATTAATTTCGTTTGATTCTTCGTAGACTGCGGAGAGTAACTAATGGACTCCATGATCTTCTTCTGTGCCAGATCCCGGAAATGTCGTACCTGGCGTTCACCCACACGTTTAAGTCAGACCATTCATATATTGGATGTACAGATGGACGTACTCGCACTCCTCCGTCAAGCCGAACCGGAACTGAAAAAACGGTTCGGTGTTGCTAATATCGGCATCTTCGGTTCATTCGTACGTGGAGAGGAGCGGCCGGACAGTGATGTGGACATGCTCGTCACATTCCGGAACAGAGAGAAGACCTTCGACAACTACATGGGAACAAAATTTTATCTTGACAGGCTGGAGCAGAACTAAAAATAAAGTCAGTCATTTATAAACAGCGGAAGAAAATCTCTGCATTTTGAAGGTATTTTATTTCCTATGAGAGGTTTTGACCCAGCCTGTTGAAGACCCATTCGGGCGCAAAGTCGAACTTGTCACGGATGCAGCACTCAAACCCCTGATCCGCGACCCCATCCTGCGGGAAGCGGTCTATGCGTAGATCCCAGCTGCTTTTTCTCAACGATATCTCTGAATCAATTGAGAGCATACAGTACTATATCGGGGAATTGACGATTTAATCGGCAGGTATGGATAGTTCTCTTCTCTTCGCGATTGGTGTCGTTGTGTGATCGTTTTTTCAGGTCTTGAGCCGGGCAATCCCACGAAGGCAGAGGGACCTGGCCCCTTTTGAGCATCAGACCCCCGGATATTCCCCCTTGTTGATCTTCCCTTCATCGGACCTCCCTTTTCAAATGTTATATATAGTTATATAACAAAAATCATACTATGATATCCAAGACCAAAGCGGTTCACTCCCCCCAGCTCGATACCGTACTGATGGTCGAGTCCTTCATCAGGGAACATAGCGGGGAATACAAAAAAAAGGCATTGTGGGAGAACCTGCCCAGGAAGATGATGTACCAGACATTCTCCACGATCATCAGCTACCTTCAGGATTCCGGAAAGATCGCAACCGATGCCGACAAGAAAATCTGCTGGATCTATAATCCAGAACTTATAAACCGATATCTCAGTAACAATAACTTAAGGATTCGATGAAATCTGCCCTCTACTTCGCTGACGACCAGATCAGACACGCTTTTTTTATGCTCCAGTCTGGAAGGGGAGAGGAAAAAGAAATTTTTAATCAATTGAATACAGCGTTCGATATGATCACCATAGATCCCTTTTGCGGTATTCAGGTGCCTAAACGGATAATCCCAAAGATGTACATCACGAAATATGGGATTAACAACCTCTGGAAATTTAATTTTCATAAAAACTGGCGGCTGATGTATTCAGTTGCCGGCGACGGGACGCAGGTCGTTACTCTGATACTGGAATGGCTGCCGCATAAGGAATACGAGCGAAGATTCGGGTACTGATCAGCGGTACCGGAATCATCCATACGAGTATTTTTTTTAAACATCGATAGTACTTTATCAAAGGTTTGCTTTGCACAACTTCGCCGTTCTCGACCCTGTTCCACGACCGGCTTAAGTTGTTCAACTGCCTAAACCCCATTTTTCAGACATACCCGGAAAAAACGACCCTCATATTCGCATTCCTACAGCCTTTCCGGCGTCTGATGGCATAAACTATGTGGCAAAACCAACCTCGATAAAAAGGCCCTTGGCGACCTTTTAATAGAGCACAATCCTGCCGTATTTTGGCAAACAGAGCGATATTCAGGCGTATTTATTACACACTCCGAAACGGACGGTTTTACGGGCTTTTCCGGACATGAGTAAGGCAAACGGAGCCCGATTTGGGCGTATTTCCCCTCATCTCAATGATACTCCGATCAGACTGTCCTACACCGACAACGAGTAAATAAAAACGAAAAGCAAAAGAGTGAAACCGGGATAAAATCTCAACCAGGATAAATCCCGGTTTACGGCCCGGACGAATTAATAACGCCAGGGATCTGGTTCACCGATACCGGGTCGGGAACTTTTGCCAGCACGAGTCCCCTCCATGACGGCAAACGGGATCCGGAATTATTTTCTTATATGCAGATCGACGCACGCTTCGGACAGATCCGCGACCGGCTCAGGACAACCCGGATTTCCCATGCGATTTTTTTAAAGACTTCAGGCACTCACTTGATAAATTTCATTTGTTGCTCCGTAGACTGCGGGAAGAAATTACAGCACTCCATGATCTTCTTCTGTGCCAGATCATGCTGGTTCGCGTGCGCGTTTGTCGTCCTTTTATGGGCTGCGTTTCTTTCTCGTGCAGGGTATCATGCTCCGGGTGAGCCTGATGCCCGATTGCGATCGCCGGGGTCAATTTCTACGTAGTGTTTATCCAGATCAAGCTTCAGGCATCCCACAGGCAGATGCAGTACGAGCTGACCAAAGATTTTGTCCGTGGCGAAAAACCGGTAACGGATGACCGGCCAAAGCATCATGCGGTCTTTTGGGAAGCCGGGGTTTCCTTTCTGACAAAAATTTTCTGGGCAGTATTTTTTGCAACAAAGAGCCCTTCTACTGCACGCCCGAGATATTCGGTCTTTCCCATGATGTAGTATCCGTCGGCCACCAGTGCGCCATGGAACGTGTGTGCGAGATCATCTTTCTGTTTCTCGTTAAAATAGATGGTAACATTGCGACAGATGATGAGATCCAGGTACCGGGAGACGGGGATACCGGCCATCAGGTCATTGGGACTGAACCGGATCAGCTCTTTTAGATGAGGTTTTGCCTGGAAATCGCCATTCGGAAGCTTGTTGAAATGCCGGTGAATCTGGGTATCGGTGAGCTTGACCATGGCTTTTGGAGAGAAGATACCCTCTTTGGCTTTACCCAGCACTACCTTGTCGATATCTGTTGCAAGAATTTGTGCGGACATGTCCTTGTGGAGGGCCATCATTTCGTGGAGGATCATGGCAAGTGAGTAAGGTTCTTCACCGGTAGAACAGCCGGCGCTCCAGATCCGGAGGCGTTTTCGCTGTCTGAAAAGGTCAGGCAGGACTTCGCGGCGGATCGCATCATAGACTCCGCTGTCGCGGAAAAATTCTGTAACATTGATGGTAAGTGCGTTTCTCAGCAGTTCGAGTTCAGGGACAGTTGCCTTGAGATACCGGAGATACGCCCCGTAGTCTGCTGAATTGGTAGAGCGCATCCTTGATAAGAGGCGGCGCTTGATATAATCTTCTTTGTAACTCGAGCACTGGATCTTTAATGTCTGTTCAATATACCGTTTCAGGGTGTCAAAATCGTCCATGTCCGCCTCATCGCAATTCATCATAAACAAGGATATGACGGCTCTTAAAAGTTGGGGGCGTTATTCACCTACCATACCCTTAAATATTTTTTCCATATCTATCCAGATGAGCAGTCCTTTGCCCTTCTTCTCGTGATCTTCGCTTTTCAGTTTGATAATCCCTTTCACAAAGCCCGAGACCTTAGATGAGGCACTATCGTTCATCTTTTCAATATCTTCTTTTTTTACCTGGATGACACTGCTTACATTATCGACTATTATCCCGACATTATTTTTCTTTGCAGCTCCGGATACAAAGACGATAATTTTCTGGTCCTTCCTTATTTCCGGATTATCTACATCAAGAAGCTTGTTGAGGTTGATAATGTAGGTGATCTCCCCGCGGAGATTGAGCACACCTGATATAAATTCCGGCGCACGGGGGATGGGGGTGATGGGCATCATCACCACAATCTCCCGTACGAGCTGGATGTCGAGCGCATACCGTTTACCGCCAAGCATGAATTCTACTACTTCAATCAATTCTTCTATACCGGTTCCACTAACCGCCTGTGGCGATGGTTCAGCTTCTGCCATACGTTGCCTCCCCCTGCAATTCCTGTGAGTTCACTGTTTTCTCAGTCATATTGTCAATCATTGCTTATGCACCCCGGTACATCTCTTCGGGTACTGTAATTTCGAACCGGGCTCCGCTGCCTGCCGCACCAGTCTCTTTTATGGTGAGCCCGGTGATGGCTAACACTTCTCTTGAGAAGAAGAGCCCGTAGTTGATTCTCCCGCCCCGGCTGTGTTCGAAGATGAGTTCTTTTTCTTCCTTTGCGATACCCTTCCCGTCATCTTCACAGATGAGCATTAAGGATTTACCTTTCTTTTTAAAAGAGAAGGTGATCGCTGTGACCTTTTCCCCGTGCTGCACCGAATTTTCCATCAGATTGTAAAATACTTTTTCAATAAGATCGTCTGCAAAAATCCCGATCTTGCCGGTATTTACCGACAAGGTAATTTTCCCGAGGTTTACCTCTTCAGCTGCTGCCCGTATGCTTGAGCCGATATCCTTCCACTGCGGGGGGCGGATGCCGATGTTCTGGTAGTCACGGGTGAATGTGATCTGGCGCTGGATGGTGTTTGTTATCTCTTTTTCTTTAACGAGTAGTTCTAAAAGTCTGGCATCTTTTGTCTGGCGCTTTGCGATATCGAGATAGGCGAGGAGCTTTGTTATGCCGTTTAAGATGTCATGGCGCGTGATGCTGTTGAGCAGTACTATCTGTTTGTTTGCCCTGCGCAGCGTATCTTCCGCACGCTTCTGCTCATGGATATCGGTGATCATTCCCTGGTACCCGGCCGGTAACCCCGGGTGTTCAACCGGTTTTCCTGAAGCATGAACCCAGCGGAGCGCCCTGTCTTTTGTAACGAGACGGAATTCGAATAGGCTTGTGTCTCCGCTCTTACTCTTATCAAGCCCTTTGGTAAAGGAGACCAGATCCTCGCTGAGCACATAGTCGGCTATCGGCCGTCCGAGCAACTCTTCGGGCGAAAATCCGCTGATGGGACTGATAGCAGGAGATATGTAGGTAATTACACCGTGGTCATTGATAGTGAAGATGACTTCTGTGATATTCTCGACCAGCGCCCGGTACTTCTCTTCAGATTCTATGAGGGCTTTTTCAATCTTCTTACACTCGCGGATCCGCCGTTCCAGTTCTACATTTGTTTCATGGAGAAGTTCTGTGCGTTCCTTAACTTTGCCTTCGAGATCGTGCTGGTAGGCTTTGATGCCCGTGATGTCTATGAAGATCGCACCTATCCCCTTTCCGCCCTGGTCAAAGACGAGCGGGAGGACTTTTATCCGGAACGTATGCCGTTTCCCATGGATCTCCATCTCTTCTTCAAAGATCTTCTCTTCACCATCGATTGCCGCTTTTAAGGTTTCTAAGTGAGCTTCGTTAAAATACCGGGCAAGCGGCGAGTGGGTGAGCTGCACGCCCATGAGCTGATCGCGTTCGAGCTGGAAACAGGTTAAGAGAGCATCGTTCACCTGCTGGATGAAGAGATCGGCATCGAGGATCAGGATCAGATCCATCCAGACACTGAGCATCTGGGAGAGCGGTACCCGCTGGGAGATGGAGAAGAGCTTGGCAGGGCCGAGTGCGCGCATCTCTGCCTGCCCCGAAACCACAAGGAGGTTGAGATATTTTGCCGCTGTGCCCCGGTTCATGGAAAGTTTCTGGGAGACGTCTTCAATAGTCATCCCCTTGGGGTTGCGCTCCAGCTCGTCCCGGATGCGCAGGATTTCATTGTCTTTTACCATGCTATCGTCATGCTCCCACCTTATGAATCCGCAGTTTTTCGCTTGCGGCGATTGGTAATAGTTATCATAACTGTTCATCTATTTTAATCATCGCTTATCATCACCACAACACACTACATTTATATACAAGATTAGACAAAAGATTGTTTCGCCCACATTCCGCCCGAAGTTCCGGGTATGGCAGAAGGCACGCCCCCGCAGTGCGGTGAGTGGTGCCCCAGCACAGCACGGGGTGCGGGGCAGGGTACATCTGTGCCCTGCATCTCAGTCTGATAAGCGGAAGAATAAGGGAAAATCCAGCAGGTGCATGAAGAGAGAAAGAGGTTGTAAAAAATGAGTTTCATTGATGATATGAAAATCGGCAGGAAACTGATTGGCGGATTCCTGATAGTAACGCTAATCCTGATTCTCGTGGCGATGGTTGGCTACACGAACATCGGAACAATTGCAGATCACAGTAAAAAAATGTATAATGACTGCACGGTTCCCATCGAGAAGATCGGCATAATCGACTCGAACCTGGAACGGATGCAGGGGAATATTTACAAGTATGCCTATGTCCCGGAAAGCAGACCGGCCATTGAAAGTGCTATAGAAGGGGACATCGCTGCTGTGAACAAGGAATGGGATGCGTACACAGGCAGACAGTTGACGGTTAACGAGAAGAAGCAGGCTGACGCATTTGAGAAAAACTGGCTTCTCTTACAGCAGGGCTACCGCCAGCTCATGAAGGATGCAAAAGCAAACGACAAGAATGCGGTCAATACGGCACTTGCCAGGGGAAGTCCGGTATCAGAAGCATTCAACGCAGCGATGGGAGCCGTCGAGGCGATCGCGGAGATCAACTTACAGAAGGCAAAGGCTCTGGATGACGAATCAGACGCGCTCGCAGCAAGTGCCGGCATGACAATGCTGATCGCAACTCTCATTGCTGTCATTGCAGCAATCGGCATCGCGCTCTATCTGGCAAAGAGCATTACCGGGCCGGTTGAGCGGGTCAAGCAGGGTATCACGGATATCCACCAGGGCCGGGTTTCCAACCGGTTGAACATGAACCGGAAGGACGAGCTGGGCGAGATGGCAGATACGCTGGACAAGTTTGCTTCTGACTTCCAGAAGTATATCCTTGGGACCATGGTTATGATCGCCGAGGGGGATTTCTCGCGGAACCTCAAACCCCGTGACGACAAGGACGAGATCGTCCCGCCGGTTAAAAAGGTAATCGAGACCCTGCGCGCAGTCAACGAGGAGTCCAACAAGCTCTCCCGGGCTGCGGTTGAAGGCAAGCTCTCGGTGCGCGGGAATGCCGACCAGTTCAAAGGAGGGTACTGGGAGATTATTGCCGGTCTCAACAAGACCATGGATAATGTTGTCGCACCGTTGAACGAAGCGATGCGTGTCTCTGGACAGTACGCAAACGGCGACTTCACGGCCCGGTTTAACGACAAGATCAAGGTAAACGGGGATTTCAAGAAATTCCGTGACGAGCTGAACGAGATCGGGGAAAAGGTCGCAAAGGCGCTTCAGGGCATCAACCAGCAGGTGGGCGACCTTGCTGCAAGCGCCGAAGAGGCGAACGCAAGTGTCGAAGAAGTCTCCGCCGGCTCCGCGCAGGTTGCGAAGAATGCAAGCGGGGTCAGCATAAATGCGGAGAAGGCCACACAGGGTATCGAACAGGTGCAAAAGGCCATGGAAGACCTCTCCCGCACCATACAGGATGTGGCCACCAAATCCGAAGTTGTTGCAAAGATTGTGCAGGATACTACGAACTTCAGCAGGGAAGGCATGGAACTTGCCCAGAAGACCGAACAGGGAATGCAGGGTATTACCAAATCCTCAAATGACGTGAACCAGATCATTGGTGAGATCAAAGACCAGATGGACAAGATCAGCGAGATCGTGAACCTGATCACGGATCTTGCAAACCAGACCAACCTGCTTGCCCTCAATGCTGCAATCGAAGCAGCACGTGCAGGCGATGCAGGACGAGGGTTTGCAGTAGTAGCAACTGAAGTCAAATCACTTGCCGTTGAATCCCGTGCATCCGCCGAGCGCATATCAGCGATGATCGATAATCTCCAGAAACAGACATTAAATGCAGTCGACGCTGTCACCTCAGCAAATACCGGTGTCCGGGAAGGCAGTGAAGCCCTGCACGAGACACTTTCCAGTTTCACCAGGATCGTCGCTTCGATCGACAAGATCAGCCAGAATGTCAGCGAGGTTGCAGCAGCAGCTGAAGAGCAGGCGGCATCGGTTCAGGAAGTAACGGCCAGTGTTCATGAAGTTAACGGGCTCATGCAGAACACCACAAGGGAGGCAACTGACGCGGCTGCGGCAAGCGAAGAGTCCAGCGCGGCCATTGACCAGATCACCAAAGTGGTGGCAAATGTCAATACCATTGTAGACAAGTTGACAAAAGAAGTGTCGCGGTTCAAGGTCTGATTACGGAGGTTTTTTCCCATGGCAAAAGCAGCAGGTGAAAAAGAGGAGAAACACACCCCTTCCGTATCAGCCGAAGTACCATCAAGAGAACTGGCAGAATCAAAAAAAGATGGACATCAGTCGGGCAAACTCCAGGTAGTGGAGTTCCTGCTTGGAAAAGAGCATTACGCAGTTGACCTTTTCGATGTGCGGGAAGTGGTGGAGTATACTTCCATCACCAAGCTCCCCAACACCCCTTCCTACATGAGAGGCATCATCGATCTCAGAGGAGAGATCACGACAATCATCGATCTCAAGGAACGGCTCACCATTCTTGAGAAGTCGGATCTTCCCGAAGAGAACAGCCGGATTATTGTCCTCGATGAAAAGATCACTAAGGCCAAGACGGGAATCATGGTTGATGATGTGCTCGCAGTTTCCACGTTCGAGCGCGGCGACATTGACTCGACATCGGCTTCCGGTGCGCGCGAAGATGCCGCAATCCGGGGTATCATCAAAAAGAAGATCAAGGAAAAAGAGCACGAACGACACGAACTGATCATCTGGATCGATATCAGGCATCTGCTCAGGGATATCGGGGAAGGATAATGAATTTTTTATTAAAATCCTTTCAATTCAGTTGACGAGGATTGTTCACATTCACAGACAAGGAAAAATTCACTTGATAAACAACAGGAGATGCACACAATGATTGAAACAATATCCGAACGGTTCAACCGCATGAAGATCGGGACAAAAATCCTGATCATCTGCCTGATACTCGTTATAGTTCCCACTCTCGTTCTTGGGATAGTGGCATATACCACTGCAAGCAGTGCGATCAACAACCAACTGGACACGACCCTTACGTTACAAGTGAACGATTTCCAGGGAATGGCGTCCAATTCGTATGATCTGTCAAATTCAAAACTGAATGGGGACTTAAACGTCCTTCGGGGCCGGTTCGCTTCCTATGGAAAACCGGAGATCGTTAATGGAAAGCTGGTTCTTGGCGGTCAGACAACCATAAACGATGATACCCGGATGGTCGACACCATTGAAAAGGAAGTCGGCAGCAAAGCAACGATCTTCCAGAAAATCGGCAACCAGGCGATCCGTATCTCAACAAATGTCGTTGGTGCCGATGGTAAACGAGCCCTTGGCACGGCGGTTTCAGATGCTGTCTACGATGCAGTTATCAACAAAGGGCAGACCTTTTACGGTACCGCAGATGTAGTTGGTACAAAATATGTAACCGCTTATGAACCGTTTAAAAATTCGAAAGGAGAGATTATCGGTATCCTTTTTGTCGGAGTTCCTGAAGATACAGTCTACGGCCCGTTAAAAGAGCAGATACGGTCCACTGAAATCGGTAAGAGCGGGTATCTCTATGTCATGGACAGCAAGGGTAACCTGATCGTCCACCCGACAGCACAGGGAACCGGTCTTGCAAATACCGAAGTTGCCAAAACGATGATCCAGAACAAGGATGCTGTCAAAACCAGCAGTGCACGTCTTGAGTATGTGGATCAGGGTAAAAATGTTATTGGTTATTACACCTATTTCGCACCCATGGACTGGATAATCGCTTCCCGTGTGGATCCTGCGGATTTCAGCGGCCCGGTAGATGGCCTGAGAAATGCCATTATCATCATCCTGATCATCAGCATCGGTGCCGGAGCTGCAATTGCCATGGGTTTTGGCCGGTCAATTGCCCGGAGAATGGGAGACCTTGTCGGTCTTGGTAAGAAGGTAATGGACGGGGACATCTCGGGTGCAGCAAAGGAGATTGACTCAAACGCACGGATGGTCAGCGGTGGCGATGAGATTGGCGAAGTTTCGGAAGCTTTCAGCGGCGTGGTCAATAACATCCAGCAGTTCAGCAATGAAATTACCACCATAAGTAATGCTACCATTGAGGGACGGCTTACTGCGAGGGGTGACAGCAAGAAGTTCAAGGGCGAATACGCGACCATGATCAACGGCCTGAACAACACCATCAACTCCGTAGTCGGACACCTTGACGCGATTCCCGTTCCGGCGTTCATCGTCAATAAGGAGTTCACCATACTCTATGCCAACAAGGCATCGGCCACCATGGCCGGCGCGACACCGGAGAGCATGCTGGGGCAGAAATGCTATGAACACTTCAAGACTCCGGACTGCCGTACACAGAAATGTGCATCCGGCCAGTGCATGCAGTCGGGCAGGATCGCAACATCCGAGACGCAGGCAAACCCGAAAGGACGCACATTTGACATCGCGTATTCCGGGGTACCGATCACCGATACTACCGGTAAGATCATCGGCTCAATGGAGTTCTTCACGGACCTGACCGATATCAAGGAAGCAGCACGGCAGGCACAAAAGAGAATTGAAGATGCACTTGCGATGATCAACAACGAGATGACCAAGATCTCACGTGGTACTGAAGAGGCAAACGCGAACGTTGAGGAAGTCTCTGCCGGTGCAGGACAGGTGGCAAAGAATGCAACTGCTGTGAGCGTGAACGTGGAAAAATCCATGGAAGGTATCATCCAGGTACAGAAAGCAATGGAGGACCTGTCGCGGACTATCCAGGATGTTGCAACCCGGGCTGAAACTACCACAAAGATCGTCCACGATACCGACGTTTACAGTAAGGAGGGGATGGCACTCGCACGGAAGACCGAGCAGGGGATGCAGGGCATTACCAAGTCCTCGAACGAAGTGAATGTGATCATCCTTGAGATCAAAAGCCAGATGGACAAGATCAGCGAGATCGTAAACCTCATCACCGATCTTGCAAACCAGACCAATCTGCTCGCACTCAATGCCGCAATCGAAGCTGCCCGTGCCGGTGATGCAGGACGCGGGTTTGCTGTTGTCGCAACCGAAGTCAAATCCCTTGCCGTCGAATCCCGTGCATCCGCAGAACGCATCTCGGAGATGATCGAGAACCTGCAGAACCAGACCCAGCATGCCGTTGATGCAGTCTCATCAGCCAATGCCGGCGTCAAAGAAGGCAGTCTCGCACTGCAGAACACGGTTGCAAGTTTTTCAAAGATTGCAAACTCCATTGACCAGATCACCCGCAATGTGGGGGATGTGGCATCAGCCACCGAAGAGCAGGCAGCCTCTGTTGAAGAGATCACTGCCAGCGTCAATGAAGTCAACGGCCTCATGCAGAACACGGCAAAAGAATCCACTGATGCTGCTGCTGCAAGTGAAGAATCATCTGCCGCAATCGAGCAGATCAGTAAAGTCATAGGCAATGTTTCAATCGTTGTTGAGAATGTCAAAAAGGAGATCAACAGTTTCAAGTAAGGAGTGTGAGAAAAATGACCGCTGAGAGTTCAGGAACTGTTACAGCACCATTATTGGAAAGGAGTAAGGTTTCTGCCCGGCAGCAGGATTCGTTCCAGGTACTGGAATTTCTTCTTGGAAAGGAACACTTTGCTATCGACCTCTTTGATGTGCGGGAAGTGGTGGAGTATACCACTATCACCAAACTTCCCAACACACTTCCCTACATGAAAGGAATCATCGATCTGCGGGGCGAGATTACCACCATCATCGATCTCAAGGAGCGACTTCATATCCCCCGCGAGGAGGACAGATCCGATGAGTCGGGCAGATTTATTGTCCTCGATGAGAAACTGACTGGCGCAAAGACGGGAATCCTTGTCGACGATGTACTGGCCGTCTCCACATTTGAAAAAGGCGATGTAGACGCTGCATCAACCGCGGGAGCTGGTGATGATGCAGCGATTCTCGGTATCATCAAAAAGCGTGCAAAAGACAAGGAGAACACCGTGAATGAACTGGTCATCTGGATCGATATCCGGGAAACTCTCAGCCATATCAAAAAACGTGTTTAGAGATTCCAGATCGGTGGATGTGAAGGGAGCATATCCCTGATCCACCGGATTAAAAAAATTGGTCGTGTCACAAGATCAGCTAAGATCCAGGTTTTGTCAAAATCCCGGGACGCTCCCGGAAAGGTATAATTTACCAGTTTTTTTAACCTTTTGATCGTGTCTCTTCGTGGAAGGGCTGGCAGTGCGCCCTTCCACGAATGAGATCTTATCGCAATTTCGCAAGCGTATTCCCAGCTTACCGTGATCAATGTTTTTACACAACTAAAATGTCACCTTTTGAAATAGAGATCTTAGCCGATTATTGGACACAATCAATATTTTTGAGGACAATTAACACAAATGTGGAATTGAAACGGTCTGTGCAACTACCTGATAACCTGTGGGAATTTAATTTTCGTACCTTTCCTGTAGCAGAGAATACCAGGCAGTACAATGACGATGCACAATACCAGAATCACAAAGAAAACAGGATCCCATTCAATCGCCATAAAAAACACTCATCGCCATGGACGGTCGGTCTCTGTATACCGGTTTTACTATGATGAGCTGAAACAAGCTGGCATGAATACAAATCTGCAAAAAATGAAAATACGACAGATTGGGATTTTTAATCCAACGGGATCGTCTCGAGCTGCGACACCAGCTCCCAGATCCGTGTCCTTGCATGGATCGGCATATTGGGATCATTGGAGATTTCATCAACTTTTGAGATGGCTTCGGCTGCGCGCAGACCCATCGCCTTGGAATTGTTCATAAGCAGCGTCCGGGTCTCATCTGCTACACGCCGGATATTTCTGGGGATCGAGCTGTCCTCCTGGATGTGCTGCAACATCAGGATACAGTTTTCCATTGTTTTTTCAGGGATTGGCATGGGAACACCTACCTGTGTACCTGTAGTTAATACGTGGAACCGGCATATATAGGTTAAATATCAAATCGACGGTGATTGTATGCCAGTGCGCAAAGAAGATGAAATAATGGCTGAATACCTCCTCAAAGGGGGTAAAATGCTCGAAAAGACCTGCAAAACCTGCGGATGCCCGCTCTTTGAAGTCAAGGGAAAGACACTCTGTGTCGTCTGTGCAGAGAACGCACCTGCTGCGCCCGAAAGCGCGGAACCCGCGGCACCGGTTGCACCGGCATATCACGAACACGGCCATGTATGCAGCTGCGGAGAAGACCATGATGAGTCCGGTGAAGGAGGCATGCTTGCCGATGAACTCGCGATGACCGTCCTTTCACTCTGCGAGCGCATCCAGGACGAGAAGGACCCGGAGAACGTGCTTCTTTTAATGAATGCCGTAAAAGCCGGCACTGAATCGCTTGAGATTTTGTGCAGGCTGTAAACTATCATACTCACTTTTAATTTTTCACTTTTTTTGAATAAAATGCAGTCTCTTTTGCAAATCCTTATTTTATGAAGATAACCTAGATAATAGTAATAAGGGGTTGTATGGGTTTTCCTGAATTGGGCAGTGGTGAGTCTGTGATCATCCAGGCTCATAATATAAAAGTAAAATCGGTTGTGTTTGAGGCAATTCTCACGAATAAGCGCCTTATTCTTGTTGACGGCAAGAAAGGTCTCATCCCACATCAGGAAATCCTGATCGCAAGTATCAGGACCATTGATGGAGGCGAGAATGCAATCCGTGACCCTATCCTCACGTTCTCCATTTTAACTCTTGAGGGTAGCGCGCGCCAGATGATTCTAACCTTCCCGCGCGTAGCCAGCGGAGAGCGAAGGCGGGAACGGGATGACTGGTTAAAGATACTTAAAGAGCAGATCTTCTCTTCTGAAAATTCCCCGGTAATTCCTGATACAACAGAGTTCGATCGACTCCCCTCGCAAAACCCCGAAACAGCACCCCGGTCCTACCCCGGCAGTTCCGGTGCATCTTTTCAAAAGAAGAAGATAGAGATCACCCGACCAAAAAGGGATATTATCGAATCCGCACCTGCAATGCCCCGGCCTGTTGAGACCACATCGTTGCCAGTAGGTTCGTTCTGCTCGCGGTGTGGCAACCGGGTCCCCCCGGAATCGGTGTTCTGCAACCGGTGCGGGACACCGGTAGTAAGCTCTTCGGAACAACCAGCAGATCCTCCGGCAATTATTTCTGCCACACCCGTTGCAGCACCATCGGTTGTTCCTCAGG
This sequence comes from Methanoregula sp., assembly GCA_030651815.1. Classification (GTDB taxonomy): domain Archaea; phylum Halobacteriota; class Methanomicrobia; order Methanomicrobiales; family Methanospirillaceae; genus Methanoregula. The sequence goes on along the minus strand of JAUSBW010000007.1, from coordinate 4,348 downwards.
TGCAGATCTCAACACCCCCCATCTTTGGTCCCGGAGGAGATCGTAAAGAGCGCACGCTTGAAGAGGTTATTCACTCAATAGAACCGTTGATTGAAGATTCAAAACCCCGTAGCAGTGAACCAGCACCACTGGTCCCCCGTCACTACCCTGCCCCACCACCCGCGGTAGAAACTCCGTCAGTTGTACCTCCCACAAGTCCCCCGCAGGAAGAACCACCAGCACAGCCTTCTTCAGGAGAACCTGTGCCTGACGGGGCCTCCCCCTCCACATCACCACCTCCGATACCCCCGGTACCTCAAGCCCTTCCATCAAAAAAACCGAAATTCGTTACTATCGCAGTGCTGGCCATCGTTATTTTAGCAGTCATCGGGGGCATCCTTATCTTCTCGAACTCGTGGGGGACAACTCCGGGAACTGCCGTAATCACACCGGCAATTACGCCCATCCCTACGGTTACCATCACCACACCTGCGCCGGTTCCATCGCCCTCGCCCACAGTAACACCAGAGACGACATCAACCCCGCCCCCGCAACCGGAAGTTATTATTCCTCCGAATGGTGTCTGGGTGCGGATTACCTACCCCGGCAAATACAGTGGTACGTATGGTACTCCGGGCAGCCAGTCACCAGTAGGGGAAAAGAATACCGGGGACCAGTTCTATATGGTATCAACTATTAACGGCCCGGTTGAAGCTTCCATCCAGAAAATGGACGGTTCATCCAATATGCTCGCCATTGAAGTGTATAAAAATGGTGAGCTGATGAAACGTGCGACAACCGTATCACCCAAAGGTATCATCGAATTCCAGGTTGATCTCAAACCAACACCTGCACCCACACCCGTACCAACTCAAACCGTGAGTCCCACGAGCACACCTGCGGGAACTGCAGCATTGAATTCAACCGTGAATTCAACTGGTACTGCATAGGATTTGAGATATCCCTTTTTTAATATGCAAATGTCCCCTCCATGTTTTCCTCCGAGGTCCTTGTGACCCGGGGCATCATGTGATTTTTTAAGGGTTTCATGATCCACTCGGGATCGAGAAAAAACAGTTGTTAAAAAATCCGCAAAAACAGGATGCTGCTATGGGGATTCGAACCCCAGTCGCGGGCGTGAAAGGCCCGCATGATTGGCCGGACTACACTATAGCAGCGAGTTGCTCTCTATAATTACCCTGCGGTTTATAAATAGATTCTGGAGGGGAAACTGACATTTTTTCCCACACAATTCGTTAATATTTTTTCCTTTGTTTTTTCTGCCAGAAAAAGATTATTTTTTATTGATAGGATAGCCTTCAGTCTCTGTTATCGATTTGAATGAGGCCATAAGCTGCCGTGTAATCGGTCCGGGTTTGCCACTGCCGATTGTGCGCCCATCCACCCAGGTAATCGGTGCAACTTCAGCGGCCGTACCTGTGCAGATCATCTCATCTGCTGTATAGAGATCAAAATACCCTATATTCTGTTCTTTTACCGTAATACCCAGTGATTTTGCCATCTCAATAAGCACCATCCGGGTAATTCCCCGGAGATTGTTGAGCGTGGGCGGGGTGATGATCTCACCATTTTTCACTATATAGAGATTATCGCCTGACCCTTCTGACAGGTAACCATTCGTATCAAAAAAGATGGCTTCATCTCCTCCTTTATAATTCGCCTCGATCTTTGCAAGGATGTTGTTTAAGTAATTGAGACTCTTGACATTGGGGGGCATGGATTCTGCGGGATTGCGCCGCACGGAAACAGTAACGCCCTTTAAGCCTTTCTCGTACAGATCACCGTACATCGCACCCCAGGTGACAGCGATGATGATAACTGATGGCTTTGGACATTTGCGCGGATCAAGGCCGAGATCGCCAACGCCACGGGTGATGATTGGTCGAATGTATGCGTTTGTCAAATTATTTTTACGCAGCGTCTCACAGATTGCTTCGGTCAACTCTTCTTTTGATATCGGGGGGTGGATATCAATGGTCTTTGCAGAATCGTAAAGACGGTCAAGATGTTCTTTTAGACGGAATATCCTTCCGTTATAGGCGCGGATACCTTCAAACACACCATCCCCGTACAGGAACCCGTGATCAAACACAGAGACTTTTGCCTGATCATCCAGCACATATTTCCCATCATAATATATGATCATAGTCTCTGATGGATCGCAGAGGTTTTTGTAGTTTTTTCTTTTGAACGAATTTTTGATGAAAACTGCTGATTTTTCGATTGTGTCCAATAATCGTCTAAGATCTCTATTTAAAATTCTCTTGTACAATTCAAACGGAGGATGTGACAGTACTAAGGCATCTGGCAGAAAAACCGGGAATCCGGGAAATTATTGATCAGATTTGCTTTAACCCCCACATACTCATATCTGGTGGAGTCCTCACTACCATCCATGAGTGATTCTCTGATTTTAACTCGAAAGGCTCAGCTGATGGGACTAGGAAAAAAAAAGAAACTGCGATATTAATATCCTACCGTTTTGTCTACCGGTACAGCATTGGCTACCCCCATTCAACTGTATAACCCATTCAACTGTACAACGCATTCCAACAATTTTTTGACATAATTCTACTTGAAAATGTTCAACCAGAGTTCACTCAAAAAGATCCCTCCCCGTTCATCCTCCATTGGAGACACTTGGAATTCAAGGGTGCAGACCCTGAGGGCAAATAAGCCCTATTCGGGCTTCTTTTCCCTTCCCGGTATCCCGGTCAATACCGGAAAACCCCGTAAATCTCTCCTTGTCTGTTCCTGTGGAAAATACGCCTATTTTGCGCCCTGTTTGCCAAAATAAGGCTGGATCCCATCTCTCCTAAAGCCCACCGAAGGCCCTTGAATCGATGCTGTTTTTGCCACTTAGTTTATCGCATACGGATCCGGAAAAGGCTGCCGGAATGCGAATATGGGGGTCGTTTTTTCCGGGGGTTTTTGAAAAACAGGGTTTTGAGCTGGAATCAGGGGAGCCGGTCGCGATGCGGGAGCGGGCATCGCGAAGCTGAGCGAAAGCTGTCGGCGATCTACACCGGGACCTGTTCAAAAGGAATTGAGTTTTTTTCTTGAGGATGTTACGCTCAATGGGGCTCCGCCCCTCGCCGCGTGGGCTTCCCCGGATTACCGTTAACGTATGAGGCGTCACGGAACGGATGTAAAGCGGGACCCGGGGCCGGTGAGGGGGTTCATCATGAGATCAAGGAGGATATGAGCGGGGGCCCGTGTCCTCTTCCGGAATGATGATAATGCTTCTTTTTTAGATTATGAAACGAAAGGGAGGTGATTACTTTTTGCCATACATCTCCTCCCGGAGTACAAAGACCCGGCTTATCAGGTGTTTTCCTTCAAACACCGGGGAATCCTTGAGGAGAAACGGCATGTCCCTCCCGAATTTGTTCCGGGCTATGAATTTACCGGTACGGACAGATTTCTGGTCCTGCATAAATCCTTCCATATGGAGGGCAAACTGGTTCTCCGGTGACGCGAGGGTGCTGATGTGTTTTCCCTCCACCTCCGTCAGGGTATAGCCGAACCGTGTTATAAACGTCCCGTTCACGTACGTGATAATACCCTGAACTCGGCAGAGTTAGGGGTATCATAATCGAGCATTAAACCTCTTTTGGCAAACGAACGCACTAGCAAAGCGGAAACTATAAATACTATAATCCCTAATATTAAGGTATATGGAAGCATGGGTATCAGATTGGTTGACAGAGCAACGGAAAGCTGGTGAAAAATGCCTGGAGATAAAATACATCCAGAACAAACCCTATGTCTATCATTCGACCAGCAGATACGACAAAGAGACAAAAGGTCCAAAAAAGGTCTCAAAATATCTCGGCAGACTTGATCAAAAATATGGCCTGATCAGAAAGGAAGACCACCGACCGGGCGAGCATCCGAAAATCAGAACAATCCATGAATTTGGTAACGCTGCTGTTATCGCTGAAGAACTTGACTCTCTTCGACCGGTCCTCAAATTAGCATTTCCGGGATCAGACTATGAGAGTGTTGCATTTGCATCAGCTCGGGTTTCGGGGTACGTTGCCCTCAATCGTATTGCAGATGTGTGGGGAAAACTGGAGAATGGTCATAATGTCCACCCGAACTGCGATCCAAAAACTCTCTCGGCCGTTTTGCGAGAGATCGGCGCTGACCGATCTGCCCAACAACAGATCTTCTCTCATTTGAACTCACAGAGTAAACAACTGATTTATGATCTCAGTTTTATCTCCGTCTCGGGAGATAAGAGGGGGCACGGGAAGACCCCGAACTTTAGGTCGGGGATGAAGTGCCTCCCTCTTTGTCGTCTAACGCTCCTATTACCTGCTAACAATTGTATAAGTCAAAATGA
>JAUSBW010000040.1 GCA_030651815.1 Methanoregula sp. | reverse complement strand
AGTCGTATAATTGAGAGTGATGACACGCGTAGTGGGAACTTTGTCACTCACCCATATTCAGGATGCTTCCGCCGCCCCCGAAGGGACGCCCCCGCGGCGGCTACTTAACCGGTTTCGTTGTTGGGTTTACTGAATCCATTTTCGATAAGATTGATATCTTTGAACGCTTAGGTATCTTTGCTAGCAGCGAGATCTTAGCCGATTGTGTGACACGATCAATTAATTTTGAGTAGAGTGGTATTTCAGCCCCCTCCGCACACCCGTGCGCCAATCTCTGCGGGAAGCGTCCCGTTGAGACAGAGGTGGGTGAGGATTGCGTTGGATCCCAGCGCAATTCCGAAACACCCGATAAGGGCACCAACAAGTATTGCAAGGAAGACAAGCAGATTATTTATACCGAGTATTTTTCCCGCAATGGACCCTCGAATCCCCCCGCTCCCTAAGACAGGCACCATCACCATCAGCACGATGGCAAAGAACCAGAGGCCGGCAAACCAGGGGTGGCAGGTGATAAACTGCTCTGTCTGTTTCGTAAGATCCGACAGCAGAGGCCCGAGGAAGGGGATGCTGTATGAGAGGTCGAAGTTCAGCGCCATGAAGAGGCCGGTCTCGACATCGATCATGACGATGGAGAGAGCCATGTACCACCACGGGATTCCAAGAGCAATCCCGATAGGGATGACAGTCTCCTTCCCGGCGGGAGGCAGGAGGTAGGTGACCATGAGCCCGAGCATAGTAAAAAACATGGTCTGCGGGAGCGTGGCTGCCATTATGCCGATGTGGATAATGACGACAAGGACCGGAATGAGCAGGGCGACTGCCCGGTATGGGAGACCCCGTGCCAGGATGCTGCCCATTATGCTGTTAACCATATCACTCTCTCCAGCTAACTATGAAATGGGATCTGATCTATATAAAACTGGTTATACAGGGGATCCAAAGTAGCGATGGCTCCCTCATGATTACATCACAACCCGGGTAACAACCCCGTGGATCTTCTCCGGGGGAAGGGCATAGAACTGGACAAACGGTGGAGAAATCTTTTTGATAATCCCATAGAATTTCCAGATGAGTTTATCGCTCACGATATTCTCTATGCCATAGAAGATCGTCTTCTCATCAATTGCCCGCTCCTTTAACAGTCCAACCACATTTACGATTTCCATATACCCGTGGGTGACCGTGAAAAGGTGGAGACCTGGAGCAAGGTCGGAAGTAAAAGCGGTTCTGATGCCAAACGGCTTGTCGGTGACCTTGATCGAGACGAGAATATTATTCTCGTACAGGATCTCGTTCTGAAAAAAGATCTGCGAAAGATAGGGAGAGATATTCTTGACATCCCCGATAAAATAGAGCGCGGTTCCCCTGATCTTCGGGCAATTTGCGTAACTCTGCTGGTACCGGGGGAGAAATTCCTCAAACGGGACCTGTTTGAGTATGGAGTGGAGCTTCTCCTGCCCTAAAATGAACGTGACAATGATGATGAGGGGAATGGCGGCGATGAAGAACGACCAGTAAGCCCCGTGCGGGATCTTGAGCAGCGTAGAGATGAAGAACAACCCATCAATGATGATGAGTGCCCCTGATATGATCATCTGGACCGGTTTGCGCCGATGCAGGAAAATGAACGCCATCATGATGGCGGAGATCATCATCGAACCCGATACGGCAAGACCATACGCAGAGGCAAGGTTCTCCGATGAGCGGAATTCGAACATCACTACCATCACTGCAGCGAGCAGCAGCCAGTTGATGGCATCGATATAGATCTGGGATTGGAGTTCGGAGGAGGTAAACTCAATTTTCATTTTTGGGAGGATGCGGGTAGTCATGCCCTGATAGACAATCGAGAACATGCCAGAGATCATTGCCTGAGATGCAATGACCGTTGCACAGATACTCAGGATGAGGAATGGGACATAGACGATGGGGTTGATGTGGTGGATCATCGAGAAGAGGACATTGTGGGTATTTTCGGTCTGGAGGACGTACGCTCCCTGCCCGAGATAATTGAGCACGAGTGCCGGGAAGACCACGACCCAGCCTTTGACAATCGGCTCCCGTCCGAGGTGCCCCATGTCAGCATAGAGCGCCTCTCCCCCGGTGACACAGAGTATCACGGCAGACATAACGATGAGCGAGGCCCAGCCGTTTTCGAGGATGAATGCCAGGGCAAAGGTTGGGCTTAATGCATAGATTACCTGCGGGGCACCGATGATCGAGATTACACCGGATACCGCAAGGGCAGAAAACCAGATCACCATGACCGGCCCGAATGCCCATGCCACGCGGTCGGTTCCCCTCCGCTGGAAGAGGAACAGCCCGATGGCGATGATGGCAGCAATGATGAGGATGCAGATTTGACTGGTCTCTTCAAATCCGGGGATCAGCAGGATACCTTCAACTGCCGAAAGGATGCTGATGGCCGGGGTGATGATGCCGTCACCTATGAAGAGGGCGATCCCGATGATCGTGAGGACGGATATGGCCGATGCGGTAATACCTGGCTTCAGCAGGGAATCGAGGAGCGTTTTTAGAACGATTGTGCCCCCTTCCCCCTTATAAGAGAGCGACATGGCAAGCCAGATGTACTGGATGGTGATGATGGTAAACAGCGTCCATGTAATCAGAGAGAGGAGCCCGAAGATGTTCTGGACCGTGGGCAGCAGGAAGAGCAGGATAGCCCCGACCGTGTAGATCGGGCTTGTGCCGATATCACCGAATACAAGACCGAGGGATTTGACAATTTTTAAAGATGAGGTTCCCGTATCGCTCATTACCTGTAATTTGGGATTTTAAACCGCGTTAACCTTTTGGATTTTCTGCCGGATTGTCCATCAGGAATCCGGTTCCATAAAAAAATTGGTTTGAACAAGGATAATATCAGATTGTATGCAGGATATAGCAGAGGAACATAAAGCTCAGTGCAACCGCTACGATAATACCGCCTCCAACCTGAAGAGCCTGAAGAAAAACACCATCATGTGCGCATCAGGCAGAACCCTATGAAAATCGCCTGTGTTTTCCGGGCTTAATAGGAAATTTCAGATGGTATAAAAAAAATAATTTTGGCATCCATTGGTGATTTCCTCCTCAATTTACGAGATTTTCATAGGAAAATCTTCGACTTAAATCCTTAATCCCCCTGTTCCTTATGGAGTAAGAGGATTATTCGAATAAAAGCCGTTGTCTCAGAAGGAGAATAAGATCATGGAGATCACCGCACCGGTTGAGTTCTTCGGTACTGAGAAGAACTGCCAGTTCACTTCCTGTCTGGATGAGCACAACCGGAAAGGTCATCTTGGGGTGCCCGGATCCAAACTCTGAGGTGAACTCACTCCTTTCCAGAGAACGTGACGGGATCTCCAGATCCTTAAGAAAACGCTTCCACTCTTTCTTCATCCCCACCGGGCTGTGAGTGATCGCACTGAGGGTGCAGGTATCCGCTCCGGAAGCCGCTGCCTTACCTGTGGAAAAATTCTTGAGTGACGGCAACACCCCGCTGTCGGTATTATCCACAATAAGAAGGGTTTTCGATCCCGGCATATATGATCCTTCTCCGCTTTTTCACTTCTTATATTTTGGGATACCTGCAGTCAGAGACATCTTAACGTGGGGAATCACGTATCCCCATTATTGTCCACAAGTTTAGTCGTCTCACTCCCCTCGTTAATACCCGACAGTGTCCCGCTCCCTGCATGATGGATCATCAAAACGAGTATAACCGGCACCATGTTTTTATGAGCAGAAGTGAGATACAGCGCTGTACCTGTTGCCGGGAAATTTCCCTGCCACAGGCCTGTGTCCCGGTATCCTTCCATGTTTGAGATCGCCATTATCACGGTCATACTCGCATTGGCGTTCACGTTTACCAACGGGTTCCAGGACGCGAGCAGCATTGCTGCAACGTTCATCGCCTCGCGTTCGGCAACCCCAAAAACCGGGGTCATCTTTATTGCAGCCGTCTCGTTTTTAGGAGCGATCCTTGGGGGGAGTGCGGTGGCCTTTACCATTACGGGGCTGCTCTCCCTGCCATCTCCCGATCAGTTACTTCTCGTGCTCCTGAGCGCACTTCTGACAGCAACGTTCTGGAATATCATCTCATGGAAATCCGGCCTGCCGGCATCCTCCACGCATTCCCTGATCGGGGGTCTTGTCGGTGGCGGCATCGCTGCGGCCGGGATCGGCAGCGTCTTCTGGGGGTTCCATGAACTGGTCACCCCTCCCTATACGTGTACGGGTCTCGTAAAGATCCTCTTCTTTTTCGTCATTTCGATCCTGATCGGGTTTTTCGGAAGTTACCTGATGCACAAAAGTACTGTCCTGCTGTTGCGGAATGCAGAACGAACCGCGAACAGAACGATCATACGCCTGAACTGGTGCGCTGCAGCTGTGATGGCGTTTTCCAATGGGGCGAACGATTCACAGAAACAACTGGGCATCATCGCGCTTGCGCTTTTCGCTGCCGGACTGTCTTCGGCTGCTGATGTGCCGTTATGGGCCCGGATTACCTGTGCCCTCCTGCTCGGGCTTGGTACCCTCAGCGGGGGGTGGCGTATCATGAACACGCTGGGGCGCAGGATCTTCAGAATTGAACCTATCCATTCCTTTGATTCGCAGTTCTTCTCGTCCGCTTCAATTATGCTTTCTACTCTTGCCGGGGCACCTGTCTCATCCACGCAGGTCATTACCATGTCTGTTATTGGCGTCGGAGCAGCCGAAAATCCCAAAAAAGTTAAGTGGTCTGTGGGAACGCATATCCTGATCGCTATGATAATTACCATTCCGGTCACCATGCTGATATCAGCCGTGTTGTACCGGATATTTTCCCTCTTAATCGGGGTGTGATCTCCTGTGATTAACGATAAAAAGAATCCACAAAAAAATCCGCAGCCGGAACGCAGAGAGAGTCTCCTCTCCGCCATCTTTCCCCGCGAGTATGATTTCGAATCCATGCTCGCCCTCCAGTCCGACCGGACCGTTGAGGGTATAAACGCATTTGTCGTGTGGCTGGAAACAGTACCTCTGGTAAATTCTCATGAACTCGAACGGTTTGAAAATGAGGTGGATCATATGCGCCATGAGATGGAGGACAAACTTATCCGTTCCTTTTTCACACCCTTTGATCGCCAGGACATTTACAGCATCTCCCGGCAGATGGATTACATACTCAACTTTGCAAAAGAGACGGCAAAAGAGATGTACGCATTTGGCGTGAAACCGGATACCCCGATACGTCAGATGGCAAAAAATCTTCTGGATGGAACGATGTGCATATCGCGGGGGGTAAAAAAATTAAATTCCGATAAGGACGCGGTTGAAGAAGAGATCCGCCATGCCCGGGATACGTACAACCAGATGGAAGATCTGTATATCGCCAGTATGGCTGATCTGTTCAGAACAGATGATGCGATGAATGCCCTGCGGACACGGGAGATCTATCATCACCTGCGGGATGCAGGACGGGCGATGCGGGATACGTTAGATACCCTGCATAATGCGATCATCGATCTGGCTTAACAATCAGACCGGATGAAAAAAGGTATTGTTATTTTTTGACTTTCCGTATGATGGTGAGATCCCCAAGGGTCGGAATAAGATTGCCCTGCACCTTCTTCTCAGCTTCCGCTTCTACCGGGGCATCGACAAGCCTGATCCCTAAAACCTTCTCTAATTTTTTCCGCACGTCATCTTCAGGCATAAGCTCGGCATTTTCGATCTTTTTGATCAGGTGTTCTTTCTCTTTCATCTGCATGGCGAGATCTTTCTGGGAGAGACCTTTTTCCATACGGGCGTGTTTTATCCGGTCTGCATAATCCTCCACAACTTCCCCCCCCATGAAATCAAACATATCCCGCTTGTGCCAAGTCTGGGCTGGTGCACCGGCAGCTGTTGAGGCTGGTTTTGCTGTAGCACCCCGGGCAGGAATCTTAAGATCCGTCCGACGGACCTGCTGCACTTCGGTGCCGAATTTCTCGCACTTGGAGCATACCTGGAGTTCGGCTCCCTCGACACGGACTAATTTTGGGGCGCCGCGTATCGTTTCTCCGCACATTTCGCACTGCATAATCTCACAAACACTTTATACCAATTTCCCTATATACCTAATTGAGATATGAGATGAGTGACATACTCCACAAGTCCACGGAACCCCAGACACCGGAAGAGCTCTACCGTCTTTACCGGACGCTCACTGAACAACTCCGTGAACAGCTGGGCCAGATCGAGAATGACAAGCACGAGTTTGAAGTCCAGATGACGGAGCGTGTGGGAAACCTGGAATCCCGGAACCTTGAACTCCGCGAGCAGCTGCGGCAGACCGAGGCGGACAAGCGGTATATCGAAACCCAGAAGATCCGCTACGAACGCGATGTGCGAAAGCTCAAGAGCGAGAGCGAGCAGCTCAGAAGCCCCCCGCTGATAATCGGGACAATTACCGATATAGTTGATTCCACGCGGGTGATCGTGCGGAGCAGTGCCGGTCCCCGCTTCATGGTGCGGAGTTCCCCCTCGGTAAATGCAGATGATCTCAAGCCCGGTGTGCGGTGTACGCTCAACCAGCAGTCGTTAGCGATTGTTGAACTGCTGCCCAACAGTTTCGATGCACAGGTCTATGGCATGGAACTGGTGGATTCTCCTATAGAAACTTACGCAGATATCGGCGGGTTGCAAGACCAGATCAACGAAATCCGGGAAGCCGTGGAACTGCCGCTCAGGCGCCCCGAACTCTTCAAGCGGATAGGTATAGAACCGCCAAAGGGTGTGTTGCTTCACGGACCACCCGGCACGGGAAAGACCCTGCTTGCAAAAGCGGTTGCTCACGAGACTAACGCTCATTTTATGCGGGTGGTAGGTTCAGAGCTGGTTCAGAAATACATAGGTGAAGGTGCCCGCCTTGTCCGCGAGCTCTTTGATCTTGCCAAGAAGAAGGCCCCGACCATTATTTTTATCGATGAGATCGATGCGGTGGGTGCGTCGCGCAGTGAGGCAAATACCTCCGGTGATCGCGAAGTGCAACGGACGCTCATGCAGTTGCTGGCCGGCATGGACGGGTTTGAGAACCGTGGCGATGTGAAGATCATCGGTGCAACAAACAGGATCGATATTTTAGATAAGGCACTGCTCCGTCCCGGCAGGTTTGACCGGATCATCGAGATTCCGCTTCCCAATATTGACGGTCGCCTCTCAATCTTAAAAGTGCACAGCCGGACGCTTGCTATAGCTGACGATGTCAATCTTACAGAGATTGCCCAGCTCACGGAAGGCAGGAACGGTGCTGATCTGTACGCTATCTGCATGGAGGCAGGTATGTTTGCGATCCGAAAGGAGAGCCAGTCCATCACGCAGGAAAATTTCCGTGCAGCGGTTACAAAGGTTATCTTTGATTTCAACCGTGGCTCGCTGGATGTTGAAGGCGAGATGTTTGCGTAAGGGAAATAAATTGATCGTGTCTCTTCGTGGAAGGGCTGGCAGTGCGCCCTTCCACGAATGAGACTTTATCGCAAGCGTGTTCCAAGATTACCGTGATCAATATCCTTACACAACAAAAAAAAAATGTTACCTTTTGAAATAGAGATCTTAGCCGATTATTGGACACAATCATTTTTTTGTTTTTATTGCAGAGCAGAAAGCCGCTCGCACATTCTTTCATGGAGCCGAAGATTACATGCAATGCTGTGCAGCTGCTTGTGCAGCGGCGATGCAGTTAATGGTCTGGCCAGCGCCGGTGCAGCGGAAGTACGCGTTGTCCGAGGTGTGGTAATATGCTGCGGTAGTGTCGCCGTGGAGGCCGCTATAGTAACAGGTGCATGACTGTATCTGACAGCGGCTTGCCTCTATCCATCCGGAACACTGCAGGTTCCTCTGAGCCGGGCAGCCGGTACGGCTATCCACCTGAACGTCGGATATGATAACGGTGGTAGAACCCGGTGAAGAAGAACCCGATGACTGCGAATGGCATTTCCCGTCATAGTAATATGGGTACCCCTCCGGGCAGCAGTAACCGGCGCTCGTGTCGTATTTGTAATACCCTTCTGAACACTGGTGGCATTTACCATTGTAATAATGGGTGTACCCTGACGGGCAGCAGTAACCGGCGCTCGTGCTGTATTTGTTATACCCTTCCGAACACTGGTGGCATTTACTGTCATAGTAATACGGATACCCTGTTGGACAGCAATGTCCCTGACTTGTGGTATATTTGGCATAACCGGAACTGCATGAGCCGGAACCTGCCCCGCTGCTCCCGGAATAGCTGTTCGCTGGACTGTCAAGACACCCGCTGAAGAGCACAAAAATAATAATTATACCTGCCACTGTGCAAAGAGGCAATCGTGCAAACTTCATGTTTTTCACCCCGTTCATGGATTCTGCTGCAAGCTTTGATCGTGCGTGCCCCGGATAATTGTCGACATTAAGAATCTTTGAGCACATCAATCCATGGGTCACCGGTTAAGGATCGCCTCGGTAATGCGATAATTATACAGACCGGTTTTTTTACGACTCATTTCCAGTAATCGCGCGATTATGCAGCCGTGGGCCGGTGTGGCGGGGACGCCCCGGCTCAGGAGGATCGCGGGAGGGGGCTTAGCTTAGGCATAGTACTGGACGGGGCTCAATACAGGAAGATCGCCGAGAGGGGGCTAACCATCCACCGTCGGAGACACCCACTTTTGGATACCATATCTTCCACCCCCCAATCCGGCTCCGCCACGGCCTCGGATAGCCCATCCGGAGAACCCATTTCTGGAACAGGTGCAAAAACCAGCGAATTCCAGCACACGTTTTTAAACCGGGCTCAATCCTCCTTTTTCAGGCTGAAATTCGCCTTTTACAGGCAGAAAAATGCACGCTAACAGATGCTAATGGGAGGCGAAACTGAGGGGGGCTGGGGGTGTAGCACGGTCAAAGGGAAAAGAACCCCTGTTTTGGGGATCGAATCGAATAATCCTATCATCTGACACCGACGTGGATTTCACGATTCTTTCCGGATCCCCCCTTTTTATGCAAAATATCCAGAAGTTTTCGATCGAACAGTGGGTGATCTTCACCTGAATGGAGCCCGTTTTGGGCTTTGATTGGTCATTATCCGGGAACGGAAGCCGTTTAAGTGCCCGGATTGGAGAGGTTGTGAAGTCTGAAAAAAGGTGGTTCCGGGGGTGGAGTCAGGGGGGTGGCGAGGGAATTTTTTCTTGCTGATGGGATCGTGTTAAAATTTTTACAGCAGAGTCCAATTGAAATTTTTCAAGCAAGGTTCGAATAAATTTATTCAAGCAGGATCTGCTCGTAATGTCGCATTCAGGTTTCCTGCAAGTGAGAGCAGGTATCCTTGTAAAGCGGGATTATGGGGCAATAGCATTATCTTTTAAAAACACCAAAAAAATATCAGAACTATCTCTGGCATAAGCACCAGAAATGGGGGAAATACTGTGGAGATTACAACTGCAACCCGTGACGGCGCAACAATACTTTCTGTAGCCGGGCGAATCGATACCGTCACCGCACCAGCACTCGAACAGGCGATCAACAAGGAGATCGAGCGCGGGAACCGGAAGATCCTGCTCAATTTCTCCGCAGTCTCCTATATCAGCAGCGGTGGCCTGCGGGTATTGCTTGCAACTGCAAAGAAATTAAAGAATCCCGGCGACAAGTATGCCCTCTGTTCTTTAGCGGCAGAAGTGAACAAGATCTTAAAGCTTGCCGGGTTCACCACCATCTTCTTTATCTATCCTTCTGAGGGCGAAGCGCTTGCCGGGTGGTGACGCCCCTCTCCTTTCCCTGTCGTGGCACCCGGTACCGGGTGCCCCAGGAGCGCGAATCTACCCCCTTATACGAAAGATCGATACCATCTCTTCTAATTCATACCTGATCCAGACCGACGATGTAATTCTCTTAATCGATCCCGGTGGACTTGCAGAGCAATCGGCACAGCTGGCACTGGTGATCGAAGAGATCCGCGAGGATCATGACCGCCCGGTGTTTGTCTTTCTCACCCATGCCCATCTCGATCATTTCTTCGGTACACTGTGCACACCTGCGTTTGCACACCCGGATATTGCAGTCTTTGCCGTGCAGGAAGCAGGTGCCGCAGCCCTTGAACGCGGGGACGGGAAACTGACACAGGCAGATCTTTTTGGCCAGACGATCTCACCTGTCAGGATCGGGCTGCACCTTATAACCGATGAACGATCCTCCTGTGCAGTCCCGATCCCACTGGCATTCTCAAACGGCGCTACGGTCACCATAACCCGTGGACAGACCCGTGTTGGTCCTGCACAGGAACGGATCCAGTTCGGCGCCGGCCCATCTCTTGAAGTGTATCATACTCCCGGCCACAGCCCGGACAGCATCTGCATACGGATGGGCGGGTTGTTATGTATTGGCGATGTACTCTTTGCTGCAAACCCGGGTATCGCCGGCCTGTGTGGATGGGATCAGTTGGCACTCATCCATTCTCTCGACGGTATTGAAGCTCTCATAGCAGATGGTGGGATTGATTTTATCCTGCCTGGCCACGGACGGGTGATAACGGCTGCCGATGCGGTGCGGATGTTTGTGGCCATACGCTCCGATGCACTGGCGCTTGAAAATATTGCAGAACTGAACCATGAGCGGGCGATCGAGACCGCTGCATTTGCTGAGGACTGCATGGAACAGGTCAACGAGCTCTTCACGATCATGGCAGGACGGCTTTACTATGTCTCGTATGTCATGGAGGAACTCGGAGAGGATGATGTGGCAGAAGAGGTCAGTCGCCTGATTAAGGGAGACGTAATTGACGAACTGCTCGAAGCGTTCCGTTCCTTTGCCGAGGAGCACCATAAGAGAAGTGGTGTTTCTATCCATCTGGCACTCAAGGCGGGTCAGGTTATTACCAAGCTCGAACGGTCGTTTGACGGGGCGGAGCTTGCGCATATCATCGACCCGGCACTTGCCCGGCGGGCGGCCCGGCTGCTTTCGGATTACACCACCATGCTCCGCGGGTTCTGCCCTCCCAGCGAACTGGCTGAATGTGACCTTGTCCGGCACCTTGAGGCGCTCGTGACCGGTCTGTCGGTCCCTTCCTGTTCAGATGACGATCTCCTATCTTCCGATGACGATGATTCAACCTTCACCCGTTTGCTCCTGAGACGGATCGGTATGCAGCCACTCCTTTCAGATGTTGAATTTTCATTCTCTGCGGCAGAGAAACACATTGTCGCAGCTGTCGATCGAGATGATCTTACGGATCTGATCACATATATTCTCGAAGATCTCGTGGGTACCGGAGCTGATGCGATCACCCTGCAGATAAACCGTGACGACAACAACGCCATCATCACCCTCCGGGGAACCGTGTGCACTGCTTCGGATGCAATGAAAACGGGCGGAGGCTTTCTTGGGCGACTCTGTGACCGGGCAGGAGGAACGCTTACCAGTGCTACCGATGGCAAACAGCGGGAGTATACAATCAGAATTGGCGGACTTATCTAGAAGGCAGAGCATGATAATGCCAGATCTCCGGCCCTGTTCTCTCACCCAAATATGTCATCTGTATTGTCGAAACGCTTTTGGGAAATATCTGAAATGACTGAAAAGCACTCCCGTTAAAAAACCTGCAATCACCCGCTTCCCGAATTCGAAAATGCCACCGTGATAAAGGGTGATAAATGTCACCGTGATAAAGGGTGATAAGATTGTGCTCGAATCACTGTCGGTTACCATTCAGGAAGATGAGCATATTGCGATTCCCGGCCCCAATGGCGCAGGCAAATCCTCGTTCATCAAAGCCGTGAACCGGGAATACTACCCCCATCTCCACGATGATGTGGTGTTCCGGATCCGTAGAGAGGATGTCTGGGATGTCTTTGCGATTGCGATCCTTTTTTTGGGATCGTATCCAATGATTTTCAGTACGCCGGCACGCGGGAGGTGTCGGGCAGGGAGGTGATCCTGACCGGGTTCTTTTCGAGCATCGGGCTCTTCAACCACACGGTGACTCCGGTAATGGAACAGAGAACGGATGAGATCAGGCTGGATCAGAACCTCTCATAGGGGATAAAATACCTTCAAATTGCAGAGATTTTCAAATTGCAGAGATTTTTTTCAGCAGTTATTAATGACTAATCATATTTTTAGTTGTGACTCAGCTTAAGATCCTGAAATCTTTGGTCGTGTACCAAGATCGGCTAAGGTCCCGGTTATGTCAAAATCCCGGGACGAACCCGTAAATGAATATAATTTACCCGTTTTTTTAATTTAGAGTTTATCTCTTGATCGTGTCTTTTCGTGGAATGGCTGGCAGTGCGCCCTTCTACGAATGAGACCTTATCGCAATCTCGCAAGCGTGCTTCCGGCTTACCGTGATCAATGTTTTTACACAACTAAAAAAAACCCGCATGAGTGCTATAGACTTCGCACGAGAGCAATGAAAATTTTGCACTCCAGACTCAATATCCATTTGTCTGTTCTATCATCGGCAGATTTCAAAATTTTCATGACAAAATGATTCCTTTTGAAATAGAGATATTAGCCGATTATTGGACGCAATCAAAAGTTGTGAATGGATGTTGTTTCTTTTGGCCTGCTCTCACGGATGCTGTTTTTTAATCATGCTGCCGTGATGACAGTGGCGCCTGCTTTACCGCACCTGGCACAGAGGTACTCCCATTCCCTATTGGCCATTATCTGACATTTGAAATCTGTCCCGATATCGCTGCTCTCTGACTGCACTGGCTAAAAAGCATATTGCCCCGGACAGCACAAAGTATACGTACCTACCTGAGGAATCATGGGCGACCCGTACTTATCCAGCAACGAATCCCTTATCCTGTCCACGCACAATATCTGCATAGATGGCATGTCTCTGGACCTGATGCTTACAAGCCGGCGTCTCATACTTATCGATAATTCCGTTAACCCCTTCCATCTCCGGACAATCCTGCTCGAGTCTATCATCACCGTGTTTGCCGGTATTAATGAGAAAGGCGATCCGATCATCACCATGTCTCACATGGATCCTTCCGGTACTGGTGCTCCGCATCCCATGGACATCATCTTCACCCGGCAAAAAGGTGAACAGAGAGCAAAGGAATGCAATGAGTGGGCAGCAACACTCATTATCCATGCAGCCGGAGCCCGGAATGAGGCACTTTCCGCAGGCACTCTCCCATATGATCCGGTAAAAGTCATACAGCCGCGGATGTCGGCCACATACCGTATTGAGACGTTCAGCCCCCGGAAACCGGTCATGGAGGCATATCCTGTAAGGACTGAACCGGTCACAACACCATTGTTTCCGAAATCTCTTGTAGAAGATGGAATACTCTCAGGTATTGATGGACCTGCTCCTTTAAAAAATGCTGAAATGGTTGAACCATTTGATTCCTCCCGGCTTCCTTCCCCGGATCTGGATGAGATGGAGATGCCTGAAATAAAAGAACCCGTATCTCCCCCACAGGTAATTCCAATCGAGCCGGATAAAGATCTGGCAATTACGGATGCAGAAGAACCCGTATCTCCCCCACAGGTAATTCCAATCGAGCCGGATAAAGATCTGGCAATTACGGATGCAGCACGGACATGGGCAGACGCAGTCCGCACGGTAACAACTCCTTTACCGACTATTCCTCTGATTCTGCAGTGTCCTGCTGATGATGAACCCGAAGAACCATCTGCCCCCAAAGCAGCCCCGGTTCCTGCTGCAATCTCACCACCTGCCCCAAAAATTCAGAATCTGTCAACCCCCACCATTCTGATTGCCGCAATTATCGTCGTCATCCTTGTGGTGCTTGGGGTAGCAGTCATCGGCTCATTTAACCTGCTGAACTTTGGTGAGACACCCCCGTCCCCTGTTGTTTCGATTGTCACTATTCAGCCTGCTCCCACTCCCCTACCTGCTCTGGTGCCTGCTGACGGGGTATGGGTGCGCATAGAATATCCGGGAACCTTTATTGGCGAGGTGGGTAACACTGAACTTATGCATCCAGTCTCCGGATCCGGAGTACAGATCTACAAAATACTCTGGAGTAATCGCGTAGTCCAGGCATCAGCGCAAAAGCAGGAAAACTCGGGAGATACGCTCCTTATCGGAGTCTACAACAACGGGACCCTTATCAAACGCAGCTCAACCCGTGCCCCGATGGGTAGCGTAAATATTCTTATTGATCCCATCACCGGTCAACCTCCGGGTATAAAGCACGGAGATATTCCCTGAATGCCATGATCCACGAAGCGAAATTTTTAACAGGCTCTCTGGTCTTACGGACATTTCCAGATACCCAATTGATCCGACCTGCACAGTTCGTGCACCTGTTCCCTCCATTTTTTGTAAATTCATTTATGTAAATTTCACTCAATTTTGCTGCAGTAAGGCCCCTGCCAGTTCTTTTCGACCAGAAGTGCTATAATACAGTATATAAAATAATATATTCAGGCATATAGTACCGTGAGAGTTTAACCGTGCGAGAGATTGCGATGAATAATCCTCTATCAGATGGAAACGAAAGTGTCATTGATATTTTCGTTTTGGGTCGGAGTGAAACAGGGACACTGCAGCTCATGGAACAGCTTGAGCATCAGGATTACCGGGTAACCCTCTTTACCGGGGGGCCAGAGCTCATCGATACCCTTCACTCAGGAAAACCCAATCTTATTATCTGTGATACTACCTCCTTTGGTCAGGAGGCGTATGACTACTGTCGGCTGATCAAATCTGATGGTAACCTCTGGATGATTCCGGTCATGATCCTGACACGCGCATCCTCTTTGGGTGATCTGTTGTACGTACTTGACTGCAATGCAGACAATTTCATCGCCCAGCCATATGACCCCCCCTACCTCCTCTCAATGATCGAAGGAATGCTCCTGACACCTGTTGAGCAGCAGACCACGGACCAGATTAAAACACAGTTCAGGGTCCAGCATGATGAACAGATCTTTGTTGTCACTGCTGACCGCAGGAAACTTTTAGAATTTCTCCTGTCCGCATTTGAGATCGCAGTCAGGAATTCTGAAGATCTCTCCTCTGCAAATACTGAACTGCAGGCACTATCCTCACGGTTAACAACGCTTGAAGATACAGGCATAGAAAACGCACGACTCATCGGGATGCTCAGTGCAGGTGTCAGGAAAAAAGAGCAGGATGAGCGCACACTCAAAGGAGAACTCGAAGAAACCGTGCAGGCTCTCGATGAAAAAACCGTAAAAGCCGGGCAACTCTCGCGGGATTTGGAAGATGCCCAAACACTTCTTACTACCGCAGAAGAACATATCCGCATTCTGTCAGAAGAAAAAGAAAAAAACGTAATCTCTCACCAGTTAGAAACTTCCCTTTTAGCCGAACAGGTATCGAGCCTCTCGCAGGATATCCGTGCAAAAACAATGGAACTGGATGCAGCACAGCAGGCGCTGGAAGAGAAAACCAACCTTTCTGCCAGACTTGATCTCGCAGTAAAAGAGTCAGATGTGCTGATAGAGCAGCTCAAAACGTCACTTCAGACTCTTACTCTCGACCATGAACAGCTGGCATTGGCATTATCATCTGAGAAAAACCGGGTGCAATCCGCAGAACTGGAGATCAAATCCGTGCTACAGGCAAAAATACAGTCTGAGCAGGAACTGACACGGATTGTCAATGAGCAAAAGGATGCCGCCCGGCAGCAGAATGATGTGATTCTCCGCTTAAAAACTGAGCTTGAGGCCTGGACCGCAAGGTGCACATCAGCAGAGACAAGACTTGAAACCCTCCGGCAAGAGTTGGAACAATCAAAAGCAACACACGATGTCGCCGGGGAGGCAAAAAGGCAGCAGTTCGATGAACTGCAGGCACGGTATGACTCGGCTGTTGCCACGATGTTTACACAGGAACGGGAATTAAAGCACCTCAAAGATGAGCTTGTGGTGGCTCACGTAAATGGTGAAAAAACCGCAGCATCTGTTGCATCTGTCACTGCCGCATTCAATGAGACCCGGGTAGAGATCGAAGAGCGCGAATGGAAGATTCAATCCCTTGAAAAACAGATCGCTGACGTTGGCATCCTCAAAGAAACAAGCGATGAAAAAGTCCGTGCTCTCACCGCTTCGCTCGAAAGTGTACAGTCAGCACTGAACGCTGAAAAAGAACAGCATGCAGCTGCTGAAGCCCGGTTGAATGCAGCGATCCGCGAGCGGGACGAAACCCTGCAATCGGTTCGCGGTGCACACGAAAACATAAAAACTGATCTCGATGTGCATAAAAATGATCTCTCACGGCTGCATCGCGATCTCGAGGCAGCAGCATTGCTTCGGTCCACACTTCAGGGAGACATTACCACAGCATCCTCCCGGATCAAAGATCTGGAGTTTGAGCTGAAATCAGCGGTACTGGTAAAGGACGAGACCGGTCAGCAGGTCCGTTTGCTTGCAGAAGAACTGGGAGCCATAAAAGCTGCGCTCAAAGAAGCGCGTCTGGCAGTCGCTGGTGAGAAAGAACTGCGTGATTCGCTTAAAGAACAGTTGAATGAAGTGATCCGCGAGCGGGATGAAACCCTGCTATCGGTTCGCGATGCACATAACCAGACCCAAACAGATCTTGAGGTTCACCGGAATGACCTCCTGCGGCTGAACCGGGATCTTGAGGCAGCCACGCTGCTCAATTCTACCCTTCTTGCAGATTTCAATGCTGCATCCTTACGGATTAACGAACTGGAACACGATCTGAACTCTGTAGTTCAGGGAAAGGAACAGACTGGTCAGCAGGCCCGTTCGCTCTCTGATGATCTGGAACGGACAAAAGCGGAACTTGAGACCGAGCGGAGGATCCGCCGCACCGCAGAAGTGAACCTGCAGAAATCTGCACAGGCCAGCAGCAGGCTTAAAGGAGACATTGCCCGGTCAGCAGCGGAACTGGAACAGCTAAAAGCTGCCTTTGAACAGGAGAGGATGCTGCACACGGCAGCTGTTGAAAAGGCCAGTGCTGCCACCTATGCAAAGGAGCATGTTGAGAATGAGTTTAAAGCGGTAAAAGAGGAACATGAACGGGACGATGACCTGCATGCTGCAAAAATCCAGAAATTCGACCAGGATTTTGAGAAGGTGCTCGCCCGGCAGCGGGAGCTCGAACAGAAGGTAAAGACACTCGAGTCACAGAAGACAGAAGCAGAAGCAAGAGCAGAAGCACTATCTGATGAGATCCAGCAGGCGCGAACTGCTCTTGCCGATGAGTGGGAAGACCACATGAATGATGAGGAGCGACTTGCTGCTACTGAAAAGAAAGTAGCTCAGATGGCGCAGTCCCGGTCAGGCACCGGAAAAGCGGCATCGGAGCGGGAACGCAAATGGGCAGTTGTTGTCAGTCAGACCGTTCTTCCCGCTGAGATCAGGCCCGCTCCAAAGGCAGTAGTTGTCACTACCCCGCCCGCAACGCATGCAGAGCCGGTGACCCCTGACCACAATCAGGAAGGATCCATGTCTTTGGGAATTGAGGATCTGTTTGAAGACGATATCCCAGGTCTGGGATCAGTAGATCAAATATCCGTTCCTGAGCATCTTCATGCAGAGTCAGCAGCGGAAACTCAGGATATGATCCCGGATGATGATCCTGCCGAAAAACTTGAGACCTCTGTTGAGCAGGAAGCTGAGCAGGAAGCTGAGCAGGAGGCTGATGAGCAGGAGGCTGAGCAGGAGGCTGATAAGCAGGAAGATGGTGAGGAAGCAGATGAGGAAGATGCAGAGGTTCAGATAAAAACACCTGACGATTTTGTTACACCCCCGTCCGGTTACGGCATCTCATTCAACCGCCAGCAGTGGTTCGATCTCCTCAAATGGTCGCACCACTCTGGAGTACTCTCCCAGGAGCAGCGGATGCAGATCGTCAGGATGGGACGATTGATCCAGAAGGGCCGCAAGCTGACAAAGAAACAGGATGAACAGGTGCGGGAGATGATGGTGCTCGTCCAGACTCTCGGTTACCGGTTCCACTAACCTCTTTTTTAACAGGAAACGGGCTTTGCCATTTTTATGTGCCTGTATGTTTGTGGCCATGGGAACAGGTATTTTTTAACAATACCGGTATCCTTATCAGTCAGGGAATCCTACCTGCCTTTACTAATCATGCCCGGTCGCTCTCCCAAACGAAAAGATATCCCTCCAAGGATAAGCATGAAGGACCCGAGAGGCCAGAAGACCGGCTCGGATTACCGGCTTGTTATCGTTCTTGGGGGAGCGATCATTCTTGCAATCGCGATCATCGTTGCGATCATGTGGACAACCCGATAAGATGCCGGTACCATAATTCCACCCGGGTATACCCTGCCCGACAGTGTATCGTTTTTTATGCAGGGATCAGATCCATTCTATTGCCAAAAGATAGTATCCTGTGCCGGTATAGGCACATCCTGCGATAATAATTGCAAGAAGACTCAAAAGGATGCTGCTGTAATTCCCTGCACACGCTGCGCTCCAGAGCCATAAGACAAAAAAGAGTACTGCAAGAATACCGGCAATGATGACTGCAAAGAATGCGATGAGTGCCAGGGTCCCGGTCAGCACCAGATCATCCATGGATCAAAGATGTGCTCTCGATCTATTTGAACAGTGCCGGGGTGACCAGGCTATTTAAGATAGTCAGCCAGCAGTTCATTATAGAGTCTGCTGACATTTTCTTCTGTTGATGGCATGTCAGGAAACCCGGAATATCCTTGTGCCGCTGGAATGTCAACTGCAAGATTGAGCCTGTACTGGCTCTGTGAATGGAACCAGCCCTGCTTCTGGTAATACCATGAAAGGTATTCCTGTTCGGTCTGCCCGGGAGTGGGGATAAACAGAGCTTTTTTCTTTTGGAGTTCTGAGAGTTCCATCATCGTTGTATACCCAGAACGGCAGATGACAAATTTCGCGCGGTTCATGAGCTGCACCTTCTCTTCATTGGACACATATCCTTTTACCGTGCAGGTATCCGTGCCCGTAATCTCGGTCTTCCTCATCGGACTCCCGAGCAGTACCATGCTTTTACCATCGAGTTCATGGATGGATGGGAGCAGTAGTTCTTCGAGTTTTGTCCGCTGGGGTTCAGGTCCCGATATCAGGATAAGATAATCGAGATCCTCTGCCAGGTCCCGTTTTTGTATGCTGGTGAGAATGCCGGAGAAAAATGCCCGCGATCGTGTGTCAGCAGATCCGGGACGGGCGAGTTTTCCCGCAAGAGATTGTGCACCCGGCGGATTGTCCGGCACGATGATCCGGTCATATTTCCTGTGGAGGTACGTATTGAAATGGAGTGCGGACAGCTCCACCGGCCAGAGTGCAAAGGGCATGTGGTAGTGCAGTTGATGGGTGATGAAGATGGAGGGCACTTCCGATGAATACGCCCCCAGCCTGTTGTCGCTGATGATGAGATCATAGTGATCCTTTGCCAGGATCTTTGCAAGTTGTTGTCGTTCGTTTGAGACTGCCTTAAGCAGGATGGGAAGATATAAAAAGAATTTCGGGAGGAACAGACTGCCCGAACTGTAAGGTGAGGGGTAATCCTCAAACTCTATGAACCTGCACTGGGGAAATTCATGTTTGAGAGCTGTTAAGGCATTACCGCATGCGGCAATGGTGACATCGTGACCGTGTGCAAGAAGTGTTTTTATAATGGGGATATCCCTCATCGCATGACCGAGTCCCCAGCTCAGTGGTGAGAGCAGTACCTGTGCCATTTTTTTAGTTCCTCATATCAGTGTATAGGTATTCTTTTTCGACATGTATTGAATTGTTCGAAGATGCTGTTTGGTATTTTAACCATCCGGTCATTGTCTTGCGGGGCAACGTCTCTCAATTTAAAGATCCTTTTTAGTACATTTCTGTTGGGGGAGAATGTTCCTGATGAGAACATCTGTCTTTTCGTAAGTTTACCCGGGAAAGAGTATCGGGTGTGGGAGTGGCTGATGAATATTTCAAAAAATATCCCGCAGCTCGTATGCCGGAATTCCGTTCTGTCAGAATCAATAAATTCTATCCAATCTACATCATTACCAGCGTTTGACATAATTAAGGAGAGATCTGTATTTATCACCCATTGAAACGACTTATACGATTTGAGGCCTATGGCATCCTCTTTGTGATTGCCGGTATTTTCGGTGCGCTTCTTGCTGCGGGTCGGTTTGATCTTTCCTTCCCACTCCTTCTCATCTTTATTGCAGCATCCTCTGCATTCGGTTTTGTCATCAACGATATCTCTGATATGGCACTGGATGCCCGTGCTGCAAAACCCAGAAACCCGCTTGCCGATGGTTCCATGACCTACCGGACTGCGAAACTGGTCAGTGCAGTTCTGCTTGCAATCTCTCTTGTCTGCATGGCATTTCTCCCCTCATCCCTCCTCCTGGTAGAACTGGTAGTCCTGTTCGTTTTTATCACCTACTCGTTCTGGATTGAGGTAAAAAATATTGCCGGGCTTGATCTGGTTTACCATGCCCTGTTCCCTGCGCTCTACGGGCTGCTCGGGTACGTGCTGTACCATCCGCTGGATCTTACCGGAATTGTGTATGTTGTCCTGCTCGGAATATTCGGGGCGGTCGGAGAACTGGGTAATGAGATACGGGATCTGGAGAAAGACCGGACCGAGCGGAAAAATACTGTGGTGATTATCGGGGAACGGGCGGCATTTTTTTTGACCATTGCGTTTATGGCCTGCGCATTCTGCATCATTGCTCTCTTTGCAGTCCTCGAGCCGGGCTTTTTCTGGCTCCTGCCGTTTGTGCCGTTCGGGCTGTTCCTTGTCCACCCTGTTGTAAAAGCAATGAAGGTGCCGGAATACAAGATGCGGTTTGTGGATGCGATCAACAACCGTGCGATCATGCTTGCCGCAGCCATGCTTGTGGTGTATGGCTTTATGCGGGTTACATCTTTTTTTAACGGTTAAAAAAAGCAAATGTATCTCTTGTCTGTCCTGTTATGTCTGTCTGTCCTGTTATGTTTTCGCTCATCAGAAAGTGATCCACTAAACGCAGAAACGCTCAATTAAAACTGATCCACCCAAGAAAAGTCCTTCCAGAATTATCACACGAATGGGAGGGAAGACAAGGTGAACAAAATGAACGATATTAAGCAAATTATCGAACTGTATAAACTCTATGGTCCAATCAGAAAAGTCGCAAAGGAACTCAACATACTCCGAAACACGGAAAAAAAGTATGTTGAACGCGTTCAATCGGTCCGAAAGGGAATCGATGAAGAGAACATTTCAGAGGATCGTCAGATCCGGTTTGCCCCTGTCGGGATACACTTCCGGAGGGTGTAAAAAGGGGAGGTTGTACCCCCGCCGATTTGTTCACAGGACAACAGTAAGGTCTTCAGGATCACCAAAACAGCCTTCTTTTCCCGGTGACCGTGCTACCCCCCCAGGCACCCCGGCTTTTGCCTCCCAATAGCGTCTATTAGCGTTTGCCTATCCCCAGCAAAACGCCCCGTTTGCCATATATACCCCTAAAAACGATTATCTTAAAAATTTGTGCCGGAATTCGCTCTTTTTTGCAAGTCGTGCATCCGGAAAGCCCTTCCGGAGGCCAAATGGAGGATGGAAACGACCCGGATTAGGATGAGGATGCAGTTCTCATGGTCAGGTTGTTTTCGCCAACTCAAAATTGATCCAGAGCGCCAATCCGAAATTGATCCACCCTATATAATCAAAAGGCTGTGGAACAGATAAACCTCACGCAACCTATCTTCTCCTGAAACTCACGCCATTCATGTTAATAATGGCAGA
>JAUSBW010000039.1 GCA_030651815.1 Methanoregula sp. | reverse complement strand
TGTCTACCATTCGCCTTCATCCAAGTACTATCTGGTACCGGACTGGGGAATCTTATTCCGACCAAACTGGGGATTCTTATTCCGACGCGATTGGGGAATCTTACGCCGACGCAACTGGGGAATTTCAAACCGTCATTGACACCTCCGTGGGCTTTTACGAAATCCCTGACTTACACAAGATTCTTGCCATTATAAAAGGATCATCTGCGCAGGGTGAAAGAAAAGATCTTGATTCTGCGCCAACATATTTTACCGGGCCCCCGGTCGTTCGCCCCATCCCTCTCCTATCTGGCGTGCGGCTGCGAATGAGCGTGGTGGCGGCGGGCCGACGATGCGAGCGGGAGTAAGCGGGGGGAAGGCATTTGGCGGAAGAATATGAACAACCAAAAAATAAAGCTACAGAAAAATTGATTCTATCTCATTGTCAGTTTCCCACTATCTCTTGCCGCATCGATCACCGCTAAGTTCGCAGTGAACACTGTAATCCCAGGGACAGTGGCAAAATCCCCGTCATCGGTAAGAATCTGAAGCCGGTTTTTTCGCAGGACATCCAGATAGAAAAGATCGTATCCGTCGAGTTTATTGGTTTTTAAATCCGTGATAAACGTGTCAGAGGCAGCATTATCAATCGTTAAGGGAATTGCTGATGAGAATTGCTGCACCTGCATCCACGCACTCTCTATTTCCTGCGTGACATCATGACGACCGGCTACAGAACTATGGCGGAATTCTTTCTTGGAATAGGCCTTAGGATTTTTCTTTTGTGCATCACAGAAGATCTCATATTCCGTATTCTCAATGATATGGGCAAGCTCGGCAAGACTGAGATCACAGCGAAATAATTGGCTGCTCACAGATCTGATTCGTTTAAAGTATTCCGGATACGCGTGGACCTGAGAGGATCTTGCGGTAACGGAAGCCTGGGAATAGGTCAACCAGTACCAGACATTGGTATCTACAAAAAAAGAATCCTGATGCTTTGGCTTATCAAAACGAATATCGACGATATCAGCTTTGATATCATACGCAACGGTCATCAGAGATCTTGTGCCTGCTGGGCGAGAACCTTCTCAACCGAATCCCTGAAATGAGGATTGGTATAGTATCTCTTCGCATTTTCAATAACCCGGGTCAGGACATGATTCCCATGAGGTGAGAGCCCTACGAAGTGCAAATGCGATTGCAGGTGCTGAGGCGGTACATCGCGGAGGAGTTGTCCGACTGCAGCATTAAAGAACGGTGAGGCAAAGATGGAAACTCCGGTAAAATCCAGCGTAACATCCTGCTCTTTGGAAAGGTCAGTATGAATTAACTGGTATATTTGTTCCCCGTCTTCGACGGTTATACAGTTTTCACCAATTATAGAAATAACTTTTAACATCATATGCACATCAGAACAAATCTTGTTTAGAACTCTCTGTTGTTAGATAATAGAACTTCTGGTCTATATTTATTGAGATGTTAACAACAGTTCCTTTGAAAAATGAATCAATGATTTCCATAGCCCTCAGCTTAAGGACTCATGACAGTATATCACAGCGATTTGTGTTGAAGTATTGAATTGCACCAATAATTGGAAACGAGTTTTATTTTTTTTTATCCAATACAATTTCGAGTGATTCAATTCATTGATCCGGGATATGCATAAATGATAGGATGACATGAAAATCCTGATTTATTGGATAGCAAAACTTTCTCGGAATAAAATGGCACGAAAATACAGCAATTTTA
>JAUSBW010000036.1 GCA_030651815.1 Methanoregula sp. | reverse complement strand
CGCCGCCAGATATAGCGGATGCTTTTGAAGAATTATTGTGAAATTGCAGCAAATATGCTGATTTTTGAAGAAAACGCAGCGGATTGTTGAACGTTGGGGTTGAGGATTCTGATGTTGACCCCATCAGCTGCGGGTAGATGTACAATTATGAGATCTCATTGGGATTTACTTTAGGTTAGGTTATGCACTTGCATACAATTTGCTACATTTTTTTAATTTTGTTATAAAAATCGGCGAGGCAGGCATGTTTTCAAAATTAACCTGACGGCAGTGCTCATTTATCCCTTCTCGAAGGCACCCGGACTCAGAGGGTATGGTACCTGAGTAAAAACAAGCCCAAACCGGGCTCCGTTTGACGGGGTCCGGTCCGGAAAAGCCCGCAAAACCGTCCGTTTTGATGTGTGTAAAAAATATGCCTGAATGTCGTCCCGTTTGCTAAAATAAGTGGTGAAAAAAGCCTCTGCAAAAAGGCCTTTGGTGGGCTTTGGGAGAGGGGCATTCCTCCAGTATTTTGACAATCAGGACGATATTTGGGCGTATTTTCCACAGGAACAGAAAAGGAGGGATTTACGGGGTTTTCCGGTATTGGCTGAAATCCCGAAAAGGGAAAAGGAACCCGTATAGGGCTTATTTGCCCTCAGGGTCCGGACCCCCTTATTCCAGATGTTTCCAATGAAGGATAAATGAGGGGGTAGATCCTCTTATACCCCCATCCCCGTAATAATCGCGACCACCTGCTGAGTGGTCACCGTGTCCACCACCCGGGCCAGCACGAAGCCGGCCATCGCGACAAACAAAGTCCAGAACACTCTCTTCACCTGCTCATTCTTCCCGAACGCCTCGATCGCTGCATCTGCATCCGCCTTCATCGCCTGCTGGATCAACTTAGGCAGGAACACAAACAGCGGCAGGAACAGTACCGCAGCACCGATAAACGCCAGCGAGATCTCGGTCCGGCCAGCAAGGAAGATCCCGATCGGAACCACAAACACCCCGGCCATCATCGCGGCCATCCCGACCTCGCCAAACCAGAAGTAATGCCGCTTATCGGAATAGTTCAATCGCTCTGCATCTGTCAGCGCGGAGAGATCGAATATGCCAAGAGTGTTCAGCATCCCGTACCAAACCGCGTGCGTCTCCTCCGGGTCTGCGACGAGACCAAGGGACAATACTGCGACCGGTACAATCAGAAGGATAAGTGGGAGATGGGCCAGCACCAGGACAAGCCCGAGCAGGATCCCGGTCCCGCAGATCGCGCACCGGGTCTGCAACTCATTCTCAAACATCGGTATTCTCCGCAATCAGGATCTCGAACACCGGGCTCGTATACCCGCCATTCTCCGGGCTGAAATCCCGGACCCGGCCCATTTGGGCGAACTTGCGCCGACCGGTCCGGATCCGGACCGTATGGATACCCGGCGCTCGCGGGTAAACCCGGCGGCCATCAATATCATGCATCTCCTCATACGGAGGAATGTTAAACCAGTCCGGCCAGAACCGGACGCCTCGCGGAATGTCCGTTCCACGGCGCAGGTCCTGCAACCGCATTGGCGAAAGGTTATCGTAGCACACATCGATGATCAGATTCTCATCACCCTGCTCCGTGTGCAGGTCCAGTTCATAGAAGATCGGATTGCGCCGCACCTCGTCCCGTGTGAGCGGGGTGCGGACCGTGAGCAGCTCAAGCCCGTCGAACTTTCCCCGGTATAGGCCGGTCACTGTTGCGATTGGCTGCATCGCGCTATCAGCTTCCATGACACTCCTCCTTGTGGTGATCGTGCTCGGTACGGTGTTTCTTGAACTCCTCGACAACCTCATCATACCTGCCGATCTTCTGGTAGATGGCAAACAGCATGGGATAGATCGGGAGTACGGCTCCAAGCACAATCCCTAAAACTTCAGTTTCCATAACGGCCCTCTTTAAAAAAAAGACGAGAGGACCAAAAAGAGAAGAGACCAAAAGAAGGTCTCCTCCTCCCTAGTCTTTTCGCCCAAAGCGATTCTAAGCGAGTGCCGCTACGGTGTCTGCCCAGTCTTCGACCTTTGTCCGGATGGCTTCATCCGAATAGGAGGTGAGGGAAATCCGCTCCCGGCCGAAGTTCACCATGAACAGTTCACCGTTCGGATCGTGACACTTGAGGGTCGCGCTGAACGTCTCGTTGTCGGAGTCACGTACCGCTGTGCCGCCGTGGGCAGTTGAAAGGGCCGTGTCTGCGAGAATCGCTGTGGCTCCTGCATCGAAACCGGCGAGGGTGGCGAACTTGTCCGACAGGCTGCCGACAGTCTTTGCCTCGGTGTCCTGGTAGACAATCTTCACGGTGTAGCCTTCCCTGGTCTTTTCAACCGGGTCATGGGTTACTCCTGCGGTCATATACGATACACATGCAAACGGGTTGTCGGTAATGACCGACTGGACGATCGTGTTGAAGGTCGCTACATCTGCAATCGGGCTCGCGAGTTCGCGAACCGCACTTTTTGTTACATTACTCTGTACGAAATCTGCCATGTTGTTTTCTCTCCTTTTTTTGTCTGTTTTTCTCCCCTTGGGCCCTTGGGTTATAATATTACTCTATATGACTGGGGACTTAGGTTTTACTGAAGGGATGGAGGGGGGATGTGTTTCTCCAGCATCTCCTACTTACCCCCGCTCACATCGTCGGCCCGCCGCCACCACGATCAGTCGAAGCCGCACGCCGGATAGGTGAAGGATGGGGCGGACGATGAGGCGCTGGGCAAGTAGGAAAAGACAGCGTACATTGCAAAATTGTTTTGGGCTTTTCCCCATACGATCATTTATCGGCTTGAGTGGCGATATAAGAAAATAGGAGTGCTATGAAAATCTATCTGGATGTATGCTGCCTGTGCCGGCCTTTCGATAACCATAGCGATACACGAGTCCGGCTGGAAACAGAGGCAGTCCTGTCAATCCTCAAACGCTGTTCTCTTGACTGGGAACTGGTAACCAGCACTGCGGTCCTGTATGAGATTGGACTTATCGGAGATCCTACGAGAAGATCGCACGCACTGTGACTGATTCAACGGGCTCGTGAGACGATCCGGGTTGATGATATGTTGCTGTCACGGGCTGAAGAATTTGAAAATCTTGGTATCATGGGTATGGATGCTGTTCATATTGCATGCGCAGAAAAAGCCGGTGCTGTCCTGCTTACAACTGATGATGCACTGGTAAAGATTATGAAGAAGAATATACTACGTACATCTGTGTATGCAGATAATCCGCTGCACTGGTTGATGGAGGTGAATCAGCATGGAGAGTAAGACGATCGCCAGGATCCAGAGCGAGGGATACGATGCCCTTGTTAATGCACTTGGACCGGAGGATGCAATACGTTTTATCCGGAGTTATGATCCCGGCAGTGGCGATTACACCCAGGATCGAAAAAAATATCTTAAGAATAAGACCGTAAAACAGATTGGAAAAGAAATTCTCGAATTGCAAAAATCACTCTGAATATTTTTGCCAGTCTCTTTTTTTTATCACAACTTCACCCCGGCCTCCCGGTCAATCCACTTAGCTCTCACCAACTCACACACCGAGCACTTCCCCACATCAGCCGTCACCCGCTCACACCGGGAAACAACCACCGTCCCCGGCAACGGGACCGAAGCCATCTGCTCCGCTTTCACCGCATCATTGTAACACGAGCGGCACACCCTCCGGGCATCCTGCTGATCCTTTGACCGGGCTCTACGCTCATGGGTATATTTTTCAATGAACCAGGAGCCTTTCCTCCCGCAGACATAACACGCAGTCTTTGGTTCCGAAGAATCGAGTTTCTTGTAATCATTTGCCCGGATTGTGCGTTCCTGTTTTGCTGCAGGAGCGGTCGTTTGCTGCACGTTTGCGGCAATCAATCGGGGGATGTTGGGGGGTGAGATTTTCTGTTCCGGTCGGTTTTGGCAGAGATCGATTTTCGTTTGCTGCAATTGGAGAATTATGGAGACACTGAGATGTGTCCGGACCTGCTTGCTGAGTAGCAGTATAATTCCGGTTTTGCAGCAACTCACCTTCTATTAGTACAGAATTATTATCAATATCAGTACCATTGCGGGAAACAGAGGCGCAGAGAACGCCTTTTTCATTTGCTGCAGTTGCAGCAAAGTTGCAGGAAACATTCCGCAATGCAGCAAACGAACCCCCCTCCCATAACAATGCTCACACAACATCACACCCGCCTCCCGGTCAATCCACTCAGCTCTCACCAACCCGCGAGACCGAGCACTTCCCCTCCTACCAACTAAAAGATCAACAATAAGAAAAAGGAAGAGAACCCTAACTCAGTACAAAGTCCTGAGGCCCTCTGCACATGACATTCCACGAATCCGATAAAGTTGAATTCAAAGAATCCTTCGATCGAGATGCCGCTGTTACAGCCAGTGCATTTTCAAATACCAAGGGTGGCACGATTTTTATTGGAATAAATGATCGTGGGAACGTTGTCGGGACGCTGATCGGTACCGAATCATTCAAGGAATGGACCAATACTATTTCCCAGAGTACCGAACCTCGCTTGATCCCGGAGATTGAGGAACTATCGTGTGAAGGTAAACCCGTAGTAGCGATCCACATCAAAGAAAATCCGCTTAAACCGGTATCCGTCAAAGGCCGGTGTTACCGACGTGTCGGCTCAAGCAATCGGGTGATGCAGCCTCACGAGATCTCAGAGATGCACCTTCAATCCATTGGCAGCAGCTGGGACCTGACACCGGCACAAAAAACCACTGTTGAAGATTTGGATCTGGCAAAAGTTGCCGACTATATCAAAAAAGCAAACGAGACGGGGAGGAGGAATATCGCACCCGACGAATCCCCTCAAACTGTACTCGAGAAGATCGGACTGATCCAGAACAGCAAACCAACATGGGCCGCGCTCCTCCTCTTCGGGAAAAACCCGCAGCGGGTCCTGTCTCAGGCGACCATCCATTGCGGGCTCTTTGGCTCTGATGAGATTAGTGTGCTTGATGATCGTATGGTGCAAGGTACAGTTATTGAGCAGGTAAATGACGCGATGGAGTTTATCCGGAAGAATATCCGGGTTGCATTTGTGATGACCGGGGAACCTGAACGAAAACAAGTCTGGGATTACCCGGTTGAAGCACTCCGTGAAGCGGTCATCAATGCGGTCTGTCACCGTAACTACACGATCAGCTCTTCAGTTGAGATTCGTATCATGGAAGCATCCTTAAAAGTATGGAGCCCGGGACGGCTGGCTTCCGGGATCACGTTGCCCGAATTGTTTTCTTCGCACGCATCGGTCCTGCGGAACAAGGGAATCGCACAGATTTTTTACGACATGGCATGGATCGAACGGTGGGGAAGCGGCGTCCAGAAGATCCGGACTGCCTGTGCAGAAGCCGGGCTCCCCGAACCTGTATTTCAGGAAGACCAGGGCTTCTCGGTAATATTCCGGAAAGATGTGTTTGACCGGGATTATCTCGTGAGGGCGGGGTTATCTGATCGACAGATATCCGCAGTGCTCTATGCAAAAGAGAACGGGAAAATTACCAATGCGGATTATCAGCGGATCGCTGATGTATCAGCAGCGACAGCACGGCGGGATCTTAAAGCTCTTATTGATAAGAATATATTAGAGATGAAGGGTGAACGGAAAGGGATCTATTACATCCTCAAACACCGTCCAAAAATTATCACGTGACATGAAAATGACGCATATTTGATGTAAATGACGCATAAATGACGCATATTTCATGTAAATGAAGCATAAATCCCAAATAGCGCAATGTTGATCACTATGTCGTACAAGTCTTACGCTCAAATAGATGCGACATCCCAATATCATCCAAAACATCATTTGTCTTTTGCTGAAGATTGACAAACCGTACATCCACATCATCGCCGATATGAA
>JAUSBW010000035.1 GCA_030651815.1 Methanoregula sp. | reverse complement strand
CGCCGCCAGATATAGCGGATGCTTTTGAAGAATTATTGTGAAATTGCAGCAAATATGCTGATTTTTGAAGAAAACGCAGCGGATTGTTGAACGTTGGGGTTGAGGATTCTGATGTTGACCCCATCAGCTGCGGGTAGATGTGCAATCATGAGATCTCATTGGGATTTACTTTAGGTTAGGTTATACCATTGCATACAATTTGCTACATATTTTTAATTTTGTTATAAAAATTGGCGAGACTGGCATGTTTTCAAAATTAACCTGACGGCAGTGAGAACCTTACTAACCAAACTCGGTGAACTGACTCTGGAAAAGCCAGAATTTCGGGAAAAATCGTTTGAAACGGCTGTATTTGAAAAATATAGCCGTGTGGAAAAAGCACTAATCAATGCGATCCTTGAATCGTATATCCAGGGAGTATCAACCCGAAAGGTTCGCCATATTATGGAAAAAATGGGCATCAAAGGTGTTTCAGCAGAAACGGTATCACATCTCGGAAAAGCCCTTGATGAACAAGTGAATGAATTTCTCAGCCGTCCGATTGAACAACCGATTGTGTATCTCATTGTTGACGCTGTATATGTCAAGGTCCGGCATCATTGCCGGGTTGTGAACATGGCAGTACTGATCATTGCTGGTGTCCGTGAAGATGGGTACCGTGAGATCCTTGGGATTCAGGTTGCCGATAGTGAGATTGAAGGATTTTGGTTATCCCTTTTTGAAGATCTGAAGACCCGGGGATTACACGGGGTCCAACTGGTGATATCCGATGGCCACAAAGGAATACAAAAAGCGGTTCAAACTTCATTCCTCGGTGCAAGTTGGCAGATGTGCCAGGTGCATTTCCTGCGCGCGATCCTCCGTAATATCCCGAGAAAACATCAGTTTAAAGTCTCATTTTTAGTGAAATCTGCGTTAAACGGAAATGAAGACCGGTTGTCTGAGGTTGCTGAAAAACTCGAACGTATGGGATTTCAGAAGGCCGCAGATACCGTTGAACTGTTTATGTTTGATGTCGGTAACTATCGTGATTTTCCGATCGAACATTGGAAACGGATCAGGACAACGAACATGGTCGAACGGGTGAATGCTGAGATTAAACGAAGGACAAAAGTTGTGGCAGCATTCCCCAGCCCCGGTTCTCTTATGAGACTGATTGGATCAATTCTCATCGACATAAATGAAGATTGGGTTACGGGTAACCGATATCTCAATATGGCGGAATTTCTCGATAAACAGATTTTTGATACGGAATCAAAGTTTTGTTCATCGGCTGAATCCACGGATGTATCGATTGCGGATTATTAACTTTACACATTGAACGGTTCGGGGGAGGGACAAGCCTCCCCCTCACAATAGGAGGGATTACTCCCAAGGTTGTTTGTTGAGCGGAGCTGGCTATTTGTTGTCAGCAACCCGGTTTTGTAATCGTGGGGATTGTCTTGGGCCCTCAACGTTTTAGATCTTTTTCGAATTGTTTCGATGGGTTTAT
>JAUSBW010000032.1 GCA_030651815.1 Methanoregula sp. | reverse complement strand
GATTGAAGGCACTTTCAGATGCGTTCGAGAAGGATATCTCAATTCTCGAACCTCTTGAACTGATTGTAACCGCATCGTTTTGCACAACCGGACCCGGTAATTACCTGCGGGAAAAGGGCGAGCTGACCCTGTAATTTTTTTGTTGCGGAGTTATTTCCTCCTGGCGACGAGGGCCGATCCCAGCATCAATTTCTGATATCGTAATTTGCTACACATCCTGTAGCCATTTTCTTTTTTTTTTAAAGAGTGCTTTTGATCTCCTGTGGGTATTTTGCCATCCGCTTATCGACAGACACCCGGATGATTTTCCGCCTGCCCGTCCACTCCATCATGACAACCTCCCTTCAGCAACACCCAAATGCGCAGTCTTACAGATAGGTGTTCAACCCACGGGCCCGGGGGGAAAGGAGTCATGAACAAAAATGGCAGATTTCGTACAAAACTCAGAAACCAAAAGCGCGGTTCGCACACTCGCGAGCCAGATTGAAGACGTTGCGACGTTCAACTCGATCGTCCAGTCGGTCATCACCGACAACCCGTTTGCATGTGTATCGTATATGACAGCAGGAGTAACCCACGACCCGGTCGAAAAGACCCGGGAAAGCTACACGGTGAAGATCGTCTACCAGGACACCGAAGCAAAGACCGTCGGCACCGACTCGAGCAAGTTCGGAACCATTGCCGGGTTCACCGCAGGAGCCACAGCACTTGCTGCAAGTGCCGCCCTCATCAACGCACACGGTGGCGCTGCGGTCCGTGACGCGGACAACGAGACGTACAGCGCGACCTTGAAGTGCCACGACGCAAACGGCGAACTGTTCAATATTACTTTCAGCCGCAAACGCCTGTCACTCACATCCTATTCGGATGAAGCCATCCGGACGAAGGTTGAGACCTGGGCAGACACTGTGGCGGCCCTCGCCTAAATTCGCCAGACGACAAGACCTGGGAGGGGAGGAGACCTTCTTATGATCCCCTCTCTTTTTGGTCATGTCGTCTTTTTTTTACGGAGGACCGTTATGGAAATTGAAATTTTGGGGATTATGTTAGGAGCTGTGCTTCCGATCTATCCCGTTCTGTTTGCTATCCATCAAAAGATCGGACAATATGATGAGATCGTTAAGGAGTTTAAGAAACTCCGGGCGGAACACGAGAATCACAAGGAGAACTATCATGGAATCTGAAATGAGTATACAGCTGAATAATTGCCGTATGGTAAAAAGGTAATTCAAGGGTTGCGGATGAACATGCCAGACAGGATCTGCTCGATAGTATTTTTATTCCGGATAGTGTAAACAATTTACTGTAAATTCGATAACGCCCTGATCTCTAATTCAAAACAACAACTGGAGATCAGAGCAATGCAACTAAGCGACTTTATCCAAGATTATCTTAGCGATAAGGATGAGGGTTTGAAAGCATTCGT
>JAUSBW010000103.1 GCA_030651815.1 Methanoregula sp. | reverse complement strand
GTTCCATTCATGTCTATTGGCTGCACACAATTGTTAGCGGCTGATAGGAGCGGTACCTTACAAAGAGGGAGGCACTTCATCCCCGCCATAAATAGCGGGGTCTTCCCGTGCCCCCTCTTATCTCCCGAACCGGAGATAAATATGACCGGCACCAAAACGCAAACATCCGGTTACATCTCACGGGCGACGATGTTCTCTCGGCACCGTTGGAGAGGCCCTATGGATCGCAGGATACCTCCACTATTATCCAGCATATTCCGGATGTCGTTCCTTATCGTAATAATCCTGGTTCTCCTCGCTTCACCGGTTACCGCTGACCAGTGGAGTATCCATTATGAACTGGACAAGGATCACTACCACCCGGGGGACAACGGGACGCTCTCCCTCATCTATTGAAGGAGATATGGATGTCAACGTGTATTTCCTGTCCTTAACCATTGAAGGCGTGGGGATATACGAGGTGACCCCCGACCCGCCATACGAATATAAGACCGGGGGCAACTCCATGGTGGTCACGCTCCCGTTCTCCATCCCTGACACGGTAAAACCGGGATACTACCAGTACAGCTACGAATTTGACCGGGGGGTGGACACCCGGTACAACGAGGGACATCCACCATCATGATCGTTGCAACTGGAGAGCCGGACCCGGAACAGGCCGGAGAAAACCGGAACGATTCGCTGCCTACACCCATCATCATTCTGGTGCTCCTCATCATTATCGTCATTGGTTATCTGGTTCTCCGGAGGAAACACAGACGGAACGCGGTGGTTCAACCGGGTACCGCCGAGCCTGCCACACCGCAGTTTCCACCAGGATGGCGGTGGATCAAATCTGGAGTCGGGCTGGCGTCTTTACTGGTCTGGTTTGTCATACTACCGGTGGTGAGCGGCATGAATCCCCTGATCGTTATCCTCATCCTGTTCATACCCCCGTTCTGCATCGTTACCCTGCCGGCACTCCTTATTGCAGTCTACCTGATGGTAAGCAAAAAAATCCGGGGTATTGATTTCTTCCTCATGTTCATCGTAGTCATCATTGCGGCTCTGCTCGTCCTTGCCATGCCGGGTCCGGATACGTGCGGACCGGTGGATCGTGCCGGAGTGGTCTGCCCGGAAAAAAACATACGGTTACAGGTTTCAAACCGGGAGTTCGGACCCCCAGTTCAGGAATACGCGTCATCTGGCGGCATCTATCCGGTTATTGAGATCACGGACAATAGCGAGTATACACTCCAGGTATCCCTGATCTCGCAGGAGGGTCGTGTAATCCATGAAGTGACATCCGGTGTCGGACGTGGGGGAAACGGGTTTGGAAATTTCAATACTGGCCGGAACCTGTCAAGAGGTGACTACCGGGTTGAGTTCCGGAGAGGCGGAGAGATTCTCGCATCCGTCCCGGTTACCGTGCGATATTGAGATGACCAAACGGGTAAAGAATGTACTACAACCATCGATCAGGTAACGAACCTGATGCTATCGCAGAACCGATACAATGACAAAATTAACGAGAGAGCGTTCGCTCTTGAGTAAAATTTCATAAGAACAGTTACCGTGTAAGAAGGAATGTGATAGCAGCTTGGTATGGTTCCCGAGGACTCGCGTACCTCAGTACAGCATACTACGTGTTCCGGCTTAACTGCTGGGTTCGGAATGAGGCATGGTGTTTTTTCTGTTGCCCTTACCGTTACAAAATATGAAGGACTATGGAGGACGTTGCATAGACCATCTCAATTCTACAATTATATAAATGAAGGGATAAAATATCGTTGGAAATTCCTCCAAACACCTAACATTTTATACAAATTCTACTATCGGGTTAATTTTTTCAAACTATGCAACAGCCTCTATGTTCGGAATTAAATCCACTGTACCCATACCATGCACCATACCCTTTTTACGATCTATTTGTTCCGGGGACTAATTCAATACCCGCGTGATGGCGAAGTTGACGGAAAGAGTATCTGACCAGATCATATTTTACCGCTGATCAGGGACGCTTCAGAATGAGGGGTATCAAAATTAAGCATGAACGGATCTGTTTTTGAAGAGATCCGGATTTGTCTGTTGCCGAGATCGTCGGTCTCCATAGCAACAGAACCTTCAATGCAGACCCTTTTTCCTGTTGCATCCCCGTCATGCACATAATCGAGTGTATATCTGGCAATCGTAATCGTTGAATTCCCGATCTGGCTATAGTCAAGGATCATAAAATCTGAGCTGTTAAGTGTTATCCCGCATTTCCGGAGAATTTCCCCGAGGTATTTTTTCAGGTCCTCTTGTAGGGGTTGGGTAAAAAGTTCCCCTATTAGTAGGATTTGAAAAAATGCTTCAACCCTGTCCTGCTCCTCTTTTTCCGGAATCATGGAACCTCATGTATCGTGAACTCGTTCATGTGCGGATTGCCCCCACCTGATATCCCAGACACTCTTTTTTAAGGTACCGGTTTGTGGGAATATCAGGGTTCGATAAAGATTTATTTCTTACCGAACGTTTAGTAGCGGATAGACATATTTATCACTGGTTTTCAGATTCATCGCTGCGATTAACTTTCGTCAACATAATGAATGTTAACTTTTTCTCCGAGATCATCCATATATGGATTTACCTACCCACGGGGTTGTAACGGAAGGACGCAATCTATTCCGGTACACAGGA
Organism: Methanoregula sp.; assembly: GCA_030651815.1. Taxonomy (GTDB): domain Archaea; phylum Halobacteriota; class Methanomicrobia; order Methanomicrobiales; family Methanospirillaceae; genus Methanoregula. Next base: position 17,422 of record JAUSBW010000103.1, on the reverse strand, counting down.
AAAACATGGAACAGAATCGTTGATCTCTACGATTTCCTCGTTTTCAGCTCGCTGCTGCTGTCTGTTGAATGTGTTGCGATGGCATACGTATCCTGCATCATCCAGCAGGTGCCATGGAGCGCGATGACGGGCATCATACCGTTCTTTGTTGCGTTCTCGATCTATAACCTCAACAGGAAGACTGATGAGGACGAGGACGCTATCAACCGGCAGGACCGGTTTGCCTTTACAAAACGATATGAAACCCCCCTGTTTTACGCATCCATTCTCTCCCTCATACTTGCGCTGGTTCTCTCCGCCATGTACGGGATCCTGCCATTGCTGGTAACCGCAGCGCCTTTTCTCTTTGGATTCCTCTACAGTTTCCGCTGTCTTCCCGAACGGATCGGTTACCGCAGGTTAAAAGAGATCCCTGCGGTGAAAAATATCGTTGTCGGGTTTTCCTGGGCGGTCATCTTATCCTTCCTGCCGGTTTTTCTTAACCACGGCAGCCCGGATTCCAGGACTGCAATCACATTTCTGCTGTTTTTCATGTGGGGCTTTATGGCATCTCTCATCCCTGACATCCGGGACAGGATTGGGGATGCCAGTGCTGGGGTGAGGACTCTTCCGGTGATCTTCGGGGAAATGCGTACAAAATGGATCCTTTCCGGGGTTCTTCTTATACTCGGAGTCCCCCTGGTCCTCTTCAGCCTGCTCTTTCTGCCCCTCTTCACTTCCCTGTTGCTCATAGCGGCTAATATGTACTCGCACGGGTGTGTGTACCTCCTGGACAAAGTCCGGATGATAGATTTTCTGGCCGATACCATTTCTGACGGGCAGTATATCTACTTCGCATTGGCAATCATCGTTATTCCCATGCTATACCGGATTATCTAAAAAACCACATTTCTTTGTTTTTTTTCAGGGAACACAAACATAATTCCCTGATTTATTGACAGGGGGCGGATAAAAAAAAGAGGTCAAAATATATACCCGGTTCATCCAACCTAGTATGATGGAGCCCTTGGATGTTTATAACAACACCTACAAGATGATCCAATCCATTTTTTCTTCGCGATTGAAGGTCCAGATTTTACTTTCGGTTGTAGAAGGGCCAAAGCAGCTCTCAGAACTCCGGGAGGTGACCGGGAGTTCCTCCCAGGCGATCATACCGAAGATCCGAAGTCTCGAGCGCGTGTCCCTCATTGAGCAGTGTGATCATGGATATCGTATCACAGCCATCGGCAGGATCATTGCCACCAAGATCGGCGACTTTGTCCTGACAATCGGGGAACTGATGCAACACCGGGAATTCTGGGCAACCCATGACATCGAGGGGATCCCCCGGCCGTTTCTCTATCAGATCGGAGATCTCATTGGCTCTGAGGTGAAATTTGACACCACGGATGATATGTTTCATGTCTATTCGCATTTTGTGACGATCCTGAAGCAGGCGGAGTACATCCACGGCATCTCCTCTGTTATGAGTCCCTCAGTAGCAGATGTGCTCTCCGATCGGATCATTGCCGGCGTCCCGGTTGAACTTGTTGTGAGCCATAACGTTGTGGAAAGCCTGATGCAGGAGCCGTTTCTTAACAAAATCCAGCAGCTCAAACCTTATAAAAATTTCAAAATCCTGGTTGTCGATGACCCTCTTCACTTCGGCATCACGGTCACCGACAAACACCTCTCACTTGGTCTCAACAAAACGATCAACCATATCTACGACAGTTCTGCAGACTTATACAGCAATGAACCGAAAGCACTAGAATGGGCAGAGCAGATATTCCAGTACTACCGGGATCGTGCGGTTCTTCTGGAATTATAATAACATGCACTTTTACTCAAGGATAATGATCATATAACGCCATATGAGTACAGGGCCGATTGTCACTTCAGGAAATTTCTAGCGCGATACGGTACTGAAATCGATACAATGTAATACACAGGTCCGAACCTGACGTTATCACGTGTATCCGCTCATTCGTTTTGAACTGATGAAATACGTTCTTTTGTAAATTACGGCTTAGCTCGTAGGTAGAACTCTGATAGAACAGATACCGTGTAAGAAGGAAAGGTGATAGCAGCTTGGTATGGTTCCCGAGGACTCGCGTACCTCAGTACAGCATACTACGTGTTCCGGCTTAACTGCTGGGTTCGGAATGAGACCAGGTGTTTCCCAAAAAGCTATGGCCGCTATCACAATTTTAAACATATCATGAAGGTCGTGAACCTTGTGCTGTCCCATGATGGACAAAGATGACATTGTAACGACAGGCTTCGCTCGCCAGTGAAATTTCATAAGAATAAGATACCGTGTAAGAAGGAAAGGTGATAGCAGCTTGGTATGGTTCCCGAGGACTCGCGTACCTCAGTACAGCATACTACGTGTTCCGGCTTAACTGCTGGGTTCGGAATGAGACCAGGTGTTTCCCGAAAGCTATGGCCGCTATCACCACATGTTGTTTGCTTTTTTTAGATGCTGGCGAAGAACATTACATTCTTCTCCTCACCGAACTGCACAATGCAATTCAGTGAAAGCCAAGGTCCGGATTTGAACCGGAGTGTAGTTGATCTGCAATCAACCGCGTGGCCGCTCCGCCACCTTGGCAGCCGTGTAGGATGATACCCTATCCAATTGGATAGGATATAATTTAAGGTTTGCACTAAGAATTTCGTCTGGGTTTAACGTGGTGAGCACTAGTGTTTGGACGTTAGTACTCCCGGACTGAACACGTCGTTGCCTTCGTGCGTACATCCGGAGCCTATCAAACGGATCTTTTATCCGAGTCCTCAACGGAGTCTCTTTTTAGGCCGGGTTTCAAGCTTAGATGCTTTCAGCTTTTATCCCTTGGCGCGTAGCTGCTCGGCACTGCCTTGTCAGACAACCGATCGACCAGAGGCGCCGAATGAAAGTTCCTCTCGTACTATTTCATTCTTACCCTCAGACTCCAAACACTCCTGATAGATAGTAACCGACCTGTCTCACGACGGTCTAAACCCAGCTCACGATCCCCTTTAATAGGCGAACAACCTCACCCTTGGCCGCTGCTGCACGGCCAGGATGGAAAGAACCGACATCGAGGTAGCAAGCCGCCGGGTCGATATGTGCTCTTGCCGGCGACGACTCTGTTATCCCCGGGGTAGCTTTTCTGTAGTCAATAAGCCTCACCAAAAGGCTATATTGGTTCGTTAGACCCGAGTTTCCTCTCGCGATCATTTGCTTTGCATGATCGCGTCAGGCCAACTTATGCTCTTGACACTCTTCTGTGGGTTTCTGACCCACATGAGTTGACCTTGGGGCACCCTTGATATTTTTTCGAGGGTGTGGCGCCCCACCCAAACTGCCTACCTACCGTTGTCCTCGTAAGAGTGAGAACTACAACAAAACTAGGATGGTGTCTCATCGTTGGCTCCCCGTTCCCCGAAAGAAACGGATATAACGCCTCCCATCTACCCTGCGCAAGGATTATCGTAATTCAGCGACAGGCTGCAGTAAAGCTCCACGGGGTCTTCACTTCCCATCAGGAGTCCCTAGTCTCTGCACTAGGACAAAAAGTTCAACGGATTCGTGTTAGGGACAGTATCGCACTCATTAATCCATTCATGCAAGTCGCCAATTAAGCGACAAGGTACTACGCTACCTTAAGAGGGTCATAGTTACCCCCGCCGTTTACGAGTCCTTCGTCCGGTTGAACCCGGTGTTCAGATACTCGCACTGGGCAGGAATCAGTGACTATACTAGTCCTTTCGGAGTTGCAGTCACCTATGTTGTTATTAGACAGTTAGTGCGACCCGGTCACTGCGACCTGCCTGATCTCCAGGCAGGCACCCCTTATCCCAAAGTTACGGGGCCAATTTGCCGAGTTCCCTTAACTACGATTAAATCCGACACGCCTTCACCTCTTCAGCGAGGGGCACCTGTGTCGGTTCTCGGTACGGATGTATGACTCCCTTTTCATGGGCTCCAGGAATTTGCCATGTTTCCTCATCACGCTTTCTTCCCTTTCTCACCATTACGGTACTCCACGGAATTATACGCTTGAACGGGACGACAGTCCCGCTTGGCATACCCCGAAGCGTCAGGGCTTACGCTAAAAATCATACAGTACAGGAATATTAACCTGTTTCCCTGTCGGTACGTTCGAGTTACGACGCACCTTAGGACCGACTAACCCTCGGCTGACGATCATTGCCGAGGAAACCTAGCCCCTGCGGCGGATGGGATTCTCACCCATCTATGCTTCTACTAGTGCCAGAATTCTCAACACTACACGGTCCACTGGAACTCACGCCCCAGCTTCTACCCATGCAGAGCGCCTCCCTACCAGATCACCTTTCGGTGCTCCGTGGTCTCTGTAGTAGGCTTTAGCCCCGTCCATTTTCACCGCCCTAAATCTTGACTGGTAAGCTGTTACGCACTTTTTAAAGGATAGCTGCTTCTGAGCTCACCTTCCAGTTGTCTTTGACCTAGGACCAATTTCAGTGTTTACACTTAGCCTACATTGAGGGACATTAACCACGGTCTGGGTTGTTTCCCTTACGTATTACAAGCTTACCCCGTAATGCGGACTTCCAACCATCTAGGGTGTTGGGGAGTTTGGAGTTTGACAGGGGGGTGAGCAGTTTCCCGCCCAGCTCCCCCAATCAGTGCTCTACCTCACCAACGACCTCCGGTTAGGTCATGCTGCGACATGTTTAGGGAGGAACCAGCTGATGCCGGGCTCGATTAATCTTTCACTCCTATACGCAGGTCACACGAATGATTTGCATATCAATACCGCTTGCGGTCCTCCACGCAACTTTCGTCACGCTTCAACCTGCCCACGCATAGATCGCCCGGCTTCGGGTCTTATCCTACTGACTCCACGCACTTTTAATACGTCGTCCCATGCATTGCTGCTACGGACTTGTTGGTTTCCCTGCGGCTTCCCTTGTGGGTTAACCTTCGCCAATAGAATAAACTCTCTGGCCCGTTCTTCAAAACGTACGTTACGACATTGGCAGGCACACCCGTACTACCGCCTCGCGACGGGTTCCTTCATGTGCAAGATCCTTTCATGCCGCAACTCGCGATCTCCTACCAATTTCAGGCGCTTTTCACCACCTTTTCAGGGTTACTTTTCAGCTTTCGCTCACGCTACTACTTCGCTATCGGTTTCAAGTTGTATTTAGCTTTGGAGGTTGATGACCCCCGAATTCCCGCGAGAATTCCAGCCCGCGGTACTCAAGACTCCCCTTAACCCTGTCTGCTTCTGCGTACGGGACTATCACCCTCTGTAGTGTGCCGTTCCAGGCAACTGCCGCTTCGCATCCAGGGCCGAACAGGGGGCTTATTACACCACATCTCCCTTGCGGGATTCGGTTTGAGCTCTGTCGTGTTCGCTCGCCGTTACTAACGACATCTCGGTTGATTTCTTTTCCTGCCCCTACTAAGATGTTTCAATTCGGGGCGTTCCCTATCCTCAACGGATAAATACCTAAGTATTAGGATGTCCCATTAGGGTATCTCCGGATCATAGATTCCTTGCGTCTACCCGGAGCTTATCGCAGCTTGGCACGCCCTTCATCGGCACTTGAACCGAGCCATCCAATGGTAGGATTATACTAATGCTCCGTTAAACCCATTTAACGTCCTTAGTGCAAACCTTTACACGGCCTCGCAAAGTCATTGGTTTGACTCTCAGCCCTTCCCTCGTGACTCGCATCTCGAGGTGCATCTAAAATGGCTCATCGGGATTCGAACCCGAATTCACTCGCCCCTTTCCGGCGATTGAACCTATTTGTGTTGACACTGGCAATTTTACAGTTTGTCTAATAACCGCGTAACCCAAAAAATCAATTTCGTTAGGAGGTGATCCAGCCGCAGATTCCCCTACGGCTACCTTGTTACGACTTAACCCCCCTTGCAAAACCTAGATTCGACCGCAGCGTATGCTACGGCCTCATCAAGACCTCACTCGGGTGGTTTGACGGGCGGTGTGTGCAAGGAGCAGGGACATATTCACCGTGCCATTTTGAGACACGATTACTACAGATTCCAGCTTCATGTGGGCGAGTTGCAGCCCACAATCCGAACTAAGGATGGGTTTAGGAGATTGCCTTCACCTTTCGGTGTCGATACCCATTGTCCCACCCATTGTAGCCCGCGTGTAGCCCAGATAATTCGGGGCATGCTGACCTACCGTTGCCCATTCCTTCCTCCTCTTTAGCAGAGGCGGTCCCAACAGTGTCCTCTCCATCCCGGAGGACGAGCTAGCAACTGTTGGCGTGGGTCTCGCTCGTTGCCTGACTTAACAGGATGCTTCACAGTACGAACTGACGACGGCCATGCACCTCCTCTCAGCTAGTCAAGTAGAGTCTTCAGCCCGACTATCATTCAGCTGTCTTATCTGGTGAGTTTTCCGGCGTTGAGTCCGATTAAACCGCAGGCTCCACCTGTTGTGGTGCTCCCCCGCCAATTCCTTTAAGTTTCAGCCTTGCGACCGTACTTCCCAGGCGGTACGTTTCACGATTTCTCTTCGGCACCTCGGTGACTCGTGGTCACCGATACACCTAACGCACATCGTTTACGGCTGGGACTACCCGGGTATCTAATCCGGTTTGCTCCCCCAGCTTTCGTCCCTCACTGTCGGAGCCGTTCTGGTGAGGCGCCTTCGCCACAGGTGGTCCCCCAAGGATTACAGGATTTCACTCCTACCCCTGGAGTACCCCTCACCTCTTCCGGTCCCTAGTCTGCCAGTATCCCTGAGACGCCTTCCGGTTAAGCCGGAAGATTTCCCCAGAGACTTAACAAACCAGCTACGAACGCTTTAAGCCCAGTAATAGTGGCCACCACTCGAGCCGCCGGTATTACCGCGGCGGCTGGCACCGGTCTTGCCCGGCCCTTTCTTCACCAGTTTTTTAAACTGATGGACAGCCCGATTTAACGGGCACTCGGAGTTCCCTTATCACGGTTTCCCGCATTGTAAAGTTTTCGCGCCTGCTGCGCCCCGTAGGGCCTGGATTCGTGTCTCAGAATCCATCTCCGGGCTCTTGCTCCCACAACCCGTACCGATTACAGGCTTGTTGGGCCGTTACCCCAACAACAACCTAATCGGCCGCAGACCCATCCTAAGGCGGCTGACCTTTGAACTACAGAGCATTCCAGCTTCCATAGTCTATGGGGTATTATCCCCAGTTTCCCGGGGTTATCCCCCACCTTAGGGTAGATTGTCCACGTGTTACTGAGCAGTATGCCGAGGTCTTGCACCTCTCGACTCGCATGGCTTAATCGAACTCCGATAGCAGTGGCCTCTGGCAGGATCAACCAGAATTAATTTGTACATTGTACGCACACGTATCTGAACTTGTTTTAAGGAATTAGCGGTTACTAAACAAATTTCCGCATTGCCAGTATCAACGTCAGAACCAACTCCGGTCAAGCCGGGTCTCGTTGGATCTCCATCAAAGAAAGTTGTATGTTATTCGTCGTGTTGCTTGATTGAACACGGGCTCTTAATGTAGGTTTCAAGGATATTTATACCTTGCTGCCTGCATTATTTTCCCATCGGAACCATCACCGGTAAAACCGGTTTGCCTGGTCCTTCATTAAGGGTGCCTGATGTTGTGAACTTCGTCGTGATTTTCACGCGTTCACGGGCTTACAATGTAGGGTGCGGTATTATTTATACCTTGTTACCTTCATTGTTTTTCCCTCGGAACCGACACCCGTTCCCGAAGGGAGGGTTTCGTCGGTTTGTCATCAGATTTTGTGGATCTACATATAACACAGTCAACCATTTAAACGTTTTCCACGATCAAAACCCGATATCTCCCCCGTATTTTATTACCCGTAAACTATTTTTCCGTGCCATAAAAACAAAACTGGTTTGAAACCTAATTTCTGCTTCGTATTCCGATTTTTCAAGCACCTTTTTCTAAGCTGCGCGAACGAACCGGAAATTTTTTGGGATACCTTTTTTTCGGCCCGGAATATCATGAGCGCATTTTGGGGAAAATACTGTTTTACGTCGGTAGTTGAAAGGTCTGCAAAAATTTAGGCCGGACCCTTGCCGCAATCGCGCATATGGGTTGGGCCTTTTTCATACGCTATGATAGTGCTCAACTTTCGCTGAACAAAACCGAACACTCTAATAAATCCTGCTTACTCTTCGGGGCGTGGGTCAAACACCATTCGAGCCCAACCCCAGCGACCACCATGACCCCACGCGACCTGGTTTCCCTTTCATCGTATAGCGACCATGGAATTCGCACGAGGTTCAAGATCTGGACTGACTGAACACCGGCACTTACATAAAAAAATATTCATGGGGGGCTGGTGCTCTTCACTCCTCCACCCGGCAGAGCTGCACCCAGATATCGCCAAAGAACTCCTCCTGCCTGAGCGAACACCGCCCGTCCAGAGCAAGGAACAACAACGGAATATATACTTCCGGCATACCCCATCCCAGTTTCTCGCAGAGCTCGGCAAGTGTCATCTCCCCGTCCACCTCAAGGCATGAAAGGCACCCCTCCAGGACTGCCGATGCAGATGCCTGGTAGCCTTCATCGTGGGCAATGCTGCAGACATCGTCAGCATCGACAAGGAATGCTTCACTAGGATCAGCGGCCATCCGCCGGCGTCTCCGCTCTTCCTTCTCGATGTTCTTGAGCTCGGTGATCAGCTCAAAGAGCGTGATGGGGCTCTGCCTCATATTCTTGCGATCGAGCCGTCGCTGAATCTCGTGTTCGAGCCGTTCTATTATTCCCAGCCTGCCGGAATACTCAATCTCCCCATCCGGAAGCTGATCATAATCTTCACCCGGCGAGTCGCCATCGTCTTCACCCTCTTCATCTTCCGGTGAAGCAAGGATCAAAAGCTGTTCAGACTTCATGCGCAAGAGTGTAGCTGCATAAAAAAGGGTGCGTCCTGAAAGTTTGAGATTGAGTTCGCGCCGCCGCTCAAGCTCGGAGAGGAACCGGTCGGTCACTTCAATGATGTTGATATTCCACGGATCGATCTCCCCCCGCTCGGCAAGCCCGACCAGAATCTCGATAGGATCCTCCAATGTTCCGCCATTGTCTGCTTCGATTGCCGGCAGCGCTTCTGCCAAGGGTTCAGCAGCCCCGAGTGTCGTATCCCCGACGGTTTCCGGGTTTTTCCCCCCGTCCGTCAGATTATCTTTAACGATTTCATCTTGGGGGACCTGCAAAGGGTCCGAAATGGTCAGTTCCGGATCCGGCCTAATCCCAAAACCTTCAGGCTCCGCCATGTGCCTTGACCCCGGTGACCAGCGTGCTCTTGTCCGAACGCAGCGTGACACCCATGATGCGTTGCGCTGCATCGATCATCGGTTTGCGCAGCGACACGATCACAAACTGCGAATTTGGCGCAAGTTCTGTCACCATGGATGAGATTCGTTCCACGTTCGAACCATCGAGGGACATATCCACTTCATCAAAGGCATAGAACGGAGCAGGGATGTAGCGCTGAATGGAGAAGATGAACGCAAGGGTGGTTAGTGACTTTTCCCCACCGGAAAGTGACGAGAGGAGGTGTACTTTCTTGTCCCGGGGCTTGACGGCAAACGTCATTCCCCCGGCAAACGGATCCTCTTCATTTTCTAAAACAAGATTCCCGCTCCCGCTGGTGAGCCGGGCAAAGATCTCCCGGAAGTTGGTGTCAATGGCCTTGAATGCAGCGGTAAATGCTTCATATTTCATCTGCTCGAACTGCTCTATCCGCTCGATCAGGCTTGCACGCTCGCTCGACAGCGTCTCCTTGCGATCCGTCCGTTCGCCTACCTGCCGCTGCACTTTTTCATACTCTTCAATAGCGAGCATGTTCACCGCACCGATCTTCCGCAGTGCACCATCCGCTTCTGCAATCTTGCCTTCGATCTCCGTAAGCGAGAGAGATATATCCATATCTCCCACCTGCTGTTTGAGCATCTCAACTTCGATGCTCAGGGTTTTTGCACGCTCTTCGATTGCCCCCAGCTGGATGGTGATCCGCTCATTCTCGGCATCGAACTTCATGAGTTTCAGTTCCGAGTCCTGTATATGCTGGGATGCATCACTCCGTTTGGAGCGGAGCTCGTCAAGTTCCCCGGAGAACTCCTTCTGCCGCTCTTCAAGTGCGGCAATCTGCGACTTGTGAGTACCTATCTGCTCATTTGAACCTGCAATATCAGCATCGATCTGGCGGTTGCGCTCATCCTGTCGTGTGCGCTCTTCACCCAGTTCGACAAGCCGGGCATTGAAATGCTGGCGCTCGCGCTGGGCATCTACGATGTCAGCATCCTTGTTGCGGAGCCGTCGCTCTGATTCCTCAATCTCTTTTCGCTTCTTCTCCATCTGATCAGTAAGAGCCGGAATATTGGTATCATCCAGGCGTTTTTTGATCTCGTCGATCTGTGCGTTCAGCGCATTGATCATTTCAGAGATCTTGTCAAGTTCGCCTTCGAGCGTGACAAGGTCTGCACCACCGTTCCGCGTCTCATCCTGCTGGCGGGCAACCGCTGATTCAATGGTCTGCTTCTCGACCGTTATTGCATCGAACCGGCGTGAGAACTCCTCAGTGAACATGCCGAACCGGGCAACTTTCTGATCGATCTCGTTGCGGGTTGAGCGGCGGGCATCCACTTCTTCGGTGAGCCGCTTCACTCCTGCTTCCAGCGTTGCCGCTTCGCCCTGGAGCTCCCCCAGATGCGACCGGATCCTCATAATCTCGTCATCAACAGCAGCACCAAAACCGCGAGCAGTCTGTTTCTTTGCTGACCCGCCGGTCATCGCCCCGCTCTTTTCGAGCAGTTCACCTTCGAGAGTAACCATGCGGTACTTGCCGATCAGTTTTCGTGCCCGTTCAAGCGTATCGACCACGACAGTGCCACCAAGCGCAACTGCGAAAGCCCGGTCGTATTTCGGATCGTAATCAATGAGATTCACTGCATAATCAATTACACCCGGCTCCTTGAGCGGAGGAAGCACGGGAGGTTTTAATTTATTGAGAGGAAGGAACGTGGCGCGCCCAAGGCGTTCTTCCTTGAGATACCGTATGGCATCCGCTGCGATCTGGTCATCATCGCAGACCACAAACTGGAGCTTGTTTCCCGCAGCAATATTGAGTGCATTCGAGTATTCGGGGGGTGCTTTTCCAAGATCGGCAATAGTGCCGTGAACACCTTCCATTGCCATGACCGCCTCAATCGCCTTCCCACCCGATTCCCCGCGTGCCTGCTGGGCTGCCTCCAGCCGGAACGCATCCTGCTCACAAGTCCGGATCTCATTTTTTAACCGTTCGAGTGTGGAGCGGTGGGCAAACATCGTTCCTTCCAGTTCAGAGAGATTGCGATCCAGCTCTTTCTTCTCTGCCAGAAGATCCCCGACACTCTTTTCACTGTCCGTGAGCTGGGTCTGTTTTGCAATATACTCTTCATCGAGTTGTTTCAAGAGCCCGCAAAGGCGCTCCAGCTCGGTAGTGCGCATCCGGCTTTTCTCGATCAGCATATCCTGCTGATGCAGGATACCTGAACGCTGCCCCTTCTTCTCCTCGACCTCTTTTAAAACGGCGAACAGTTTCTCCCGTGAACCTTCGGTATCCTCAGAATGGGCTTTAAGCTCGGTCTCAACTTTTTCAAGCTGGGCCTTAAAAATCGCCACTTCCATGGCAATGTTCGTGCGATCGATGGTAAGCGTGCGGATCTGGTCAGTGTCCTCAGTTACCCGTGCCTCTGCCCGTTTCGTATCCATATAGACGCGGTTGATCGCCTCAAGATTGGTCTCTTTTTCCTTTCTGAGGCGTACTATCGTCTGTTCAGCGAGTTTGATCCCACCCTTGGCCTCTTCGAGTTCTGCTATCAGTTTCAGGTAATCCGATCCGCTCTTCCTGTTGATCAGATCGTCAATATCCTTTAAATCAGCCTTTAAGTAAGCGAGTTCATTCTCTTCAAGGCTCCGGTCAGCGGCGATCCGGGTCAGGTGTATTCTGTGCTCATCGGTCGAGCGCAGGAGCGACCCGAGCTCCTTCTCACGGTCATGCAGCTGGGCAGCAGCACGGCAGTTCTGAAAATACGAGAGATCTTTTAACCATTTCTGGTATTCGAGGGCATGCTCCCGTTCACGTTTGAGCTCATTGGCCCGTTTGGTCAGCTCGATAAGCAGGAGCTCCTCGCGTTCGATCCGCTCCCGCACGATATCGAGCTCCGATAGCGCCAGTTGTTTCTTGGTATCGAACTCCGAAACCCCGGCAATCTCATCGATGATCTTGCGCCGCTCGAAATCGCTCATCTCCATGATACGGGTCACATCGCCCTGCATCACCACATTGTACCCGTGCGGTTTGATCCCGTGCTTTGCGAGATAGTCGACAATATCGCTCTGCTTGCAGAGCCGGTCATTGAGGTAGTTATAGCTGTAATACCCGTTACCGGTCCGCTTGATCCTTCTCCGGATCTTTGTGCCATCTGAGAACTGGAGGGCAACCTCAGCGATGTTGCGCCCGGAATTCAGGTTGATCAGATCGGTAAGCTTCTCGGCACGGAGATTGCGGGAACTCGAAAGTGCCAGTACAAAAAGAACAGAATCGATGATGTTGCTTTTACCGGACCCGTTGGGCCCGGATATAACCGTAAACCCTTCTAAAAAAGGGATTTTTGTCTTTTTGGAAAAAGACTTGAAATTATCTATCTCGAGTTCTGTGATATGCAAAGATCCGGCTCCTTACTTCTTTGCAGGATCTGACTTATCTTCCTTCTCAGCGGCATAGATGACTTCGCCCTGTTTGGCCTTGCTGGCCGCGCCTTTCTTTTGTCCATACCCGGGACGAGCAACTATGAAATCCTTTTCTCCACGACGGGGTTCCAGTTTCATGGTCCCGTCCTGCTGCATGATCATATCCATTGCGGGCTCAGCGGGTGTTGCCGGAACATCGGACTGGCGGGCACCTTTGCGCATGACTACCGTGCTCCCACCGGACGATGAACTTGTGACCGCTGCAGCTTGCGGAGAGTCCTGTACTACGGGCTGGGCACGCCTTAGATCCTGCTTGATACGTTCATCGGTCTGCTTGGACATCTTCATGGCGATTGATTTGAGATCCAGAAGCTCCCCTGTCAAGCCCTTGACCAGCGCCTCCATATCTCTCATCTTCTTTTCCAGCGCTGCGATCCGATCCTCAGTTGCAGCCCCGCTTCCTGAATTTTCCATCATTAGTATCATGTTCTCCTGTTCACCGGTTTCCTCATTTGGATACCTGATCTCTGCATCAATTTGCGTCTTAATGAGCCTGTACAGTGGTGTACAGGCGCTAGCCTTATAAATAATACTATTGAACGCCTGATTAGGAAAAAAGGTTTGTGCTCTATTGCGAGAAAATAATTGTGCATAACCCCGTCAAGTACCCTCACCGGGTTTGACCTATGCATCAATCTCTTTATGAATCGCATAATCCCTGCCTACGGGGACCGATTATTTCGTGTGACCGATCATTACCGTAATATGCTACCACATTCCGGGGTACGGACTGCCTCAGATCTACCGGACACATCCTTATCCGGAACAATCCGGATATAAGAAAAGGTATTACCTGATCCGAGCGAACCCTAGTCCATATGTCTTATCTGTCTAAAACTGATCCAGAAATAGCAGATATTATCGAAAAAGAACGACTTCGCCAGACCAACGGGCTCGAACTCATTGCATCTGAAAACCTCGTCTCTCATGCGGTACTCGAAGCTATGGGGTCCATCATGACCAACAAATATGCCGAGGGTTACCCCGGGAAACGGTATTACGGCGGCTGCGAGTTCCACGATATGGCTGAGAATCTTGCCCGCGACCGGTTAAAGAAACTATTCGGCGCAGAGCATGCAAACGTGCAACCACACTCCGGCACCCATGCAAACATGGCGGTCTATTTTGCGTTCATGAACCTGGGAGACACCTTAATGAGCATGAAGCTCACTCAGGGCGGTCACCTGTCCCACGGATCACCGGTCAGCTTTACCGGGAAGTTTTACAAGGTAGCCCAGTACGGTGTTGACCCGGAGACCGAGACCATTGATTATGGCGTAGTCGAGGAGATTGCACAGAAGGAAAAGCCAAAGATGCTTGTCTGTGGTGCGTCGGCATACCCCCGCACCATCGACTTCAAGGCGTTCCAGTCGATTGCTGACGGAGTGGGCGCATACTGCATGGCCGATATCGCCCATATTGCCGGGCTGTGTGCAACGGGTGTCCACCCGAACTCGGTTGGCGTAGTTAACTTCACTACCACCACCACCCACAAGACCCTGCGGGGCCCCCGTGGCGGAGCGATCATGTGTAACAGCGAGTATGCACCGGCAATCGATAAAGCGATCTTCCCAGGCATGCAGGGAGGTCCGCTCATGCACACTATCACAGCAAAGGCAGTCTGTTTTGAAGAAGCACTCAAGCCTTCATTCAAAGTCTACAGCCAGCAGATTGTCAAGAACGCAAAGGTGCTGGCCGAGACGTTGATGAACAACGGCCTACGGCTCGTCTCCGGGGGTACCGACAACCACCTGATGCTCCTTGACCTGACCGCTCAGGGTATCACCGGTCTTGAAGCAGAAGTCGCGCTCGGTAAGGCAGGTATAACGGTGAACAAGAACACGATTCCCAATGAGACCAAGAGCCCGTTTATCACCAGCGGTCTTCGTGTCGGCACACCTGCCGTCACTTCGCGCGGCATGAAAGAAGCAGAGATGCGCAACATCGGACTCTGGATCGCAACCATTGTCAGGGATGTCCACAATGAAGCCGCGATCAAGGATGTCCACGCCAAAGTCAAGGCGATGTCCGAAAAATTCCCGATCTATCCGGAATAATTCACCTCCGTTTTTCAAAGAGTGCCTATGGTCATAATTCTTGATGGAAAAAAGTGCTCGGCAATGCGGCTCGAACTCCTCAAAGAGGAGCTCGGTGACTCCGGGCTCTGTCCCCGCCTCGCCACCGTGATTGTGGGCAGCGACCCCGCGTCGCAGATGTATGTGCGGATGAAACACCGTGCGTGTGAGCAGGTGGGCATCGGATCAGTAGGCATTGAGCTTCCTGCCGATTCAACCACGGAAAAAGTACTGGAATCAGTCCAGCGTCTGAACCGTGATGCCGGTATTGACGGGATCCTCGTGCAGCTCCCCCTCCCGAAACAGGTGGACCCGGAGCGCGTGATCGAATCGGTAAGCCCGGAGAAAGATGTGGACGGGTTCCACCCGGAGAATCTCGGGCTGCTCTTTTCAGGAAAGCCCCGTTTCTCACCCTGCACACCCAGCGGGATCATGACCCTCTTTAAAGAATATAAAATCCCGCTCTCTGGTGCACGGGCAGTCGTTGTCGGGCGCAGCATCGATGTGGGGCGCCCCATGGCTGCATTACTGCTCAATGCCGATGCAACGGTGACGATCTGCCACAGTAAAACCAAGGATCTCGCTGAAGAACTCAAAAGGGCAGACATTCTTATTTCAGCCATCGGCAAAGCCCACTTCATCCAGCCGGAGATGGTGAAGCCGGGAGCAGTAGTCATTGATGTGGGCATCAACCAGTTAGACGGCAAACTGGTGGGCGATGTGGATTTTGCAAAAGTTGCCGGGATTGCATCCGCCATCACTCCGGTGCCGGGCGGCGTTGGCCCGATGACGATTGCAACCCTGATGGAAAACACCTGCCGGGCAGCAAAGGTGAAGGCATGCACCAGTGCGTAATCAACAAACTCACGATCGGCGGTGATGCACCCGTCCGGCTTATGGGGGTCATCAACTGCAGTTATGAGTCGTTTTATACCGATTCATATATCCCGACAAACGAGATTCACAAAAAGGCTGTAGAGATGGTGGAGCAGGGCGCAGATCTCATCGATCTCGGTGCCCGCAGCACGGCCCCAAATGCACAGGCGATCAGCGGGAGCGAGGAGGCATCACGAATCGATGCTGCACTCAAAGAGCTGGACGGGACCGGGTTTACTATCTCTGTCGATACGATGAACCCATGGGTGCTCGATGTCTGCTTAAAGCACGGCATCCATGCCGCAAACGATATCTCCGGGTTATCATCACCCGCATATGCGAAACGGGTGGCCGAGTACGGGCTGCCGGCGTTTCTGATGGCGGCAAATTATAACCCGGGGGATGCAGTCGGACTAGATGCAACCATGGCTACGTTAAAGACCGTGGTTCAGCGGTGTGAGTCTGCGGGGATTGACAACTATGTACTTGATCCGGGTGTCGGGTACTGGAGCCCCCTGCGATCACTCGACAACGACTGGGAACTCTGCCAGAATTATGAACGTTTTTTAGAGTTCGACCGCCCGGTCCTTGCCGCGATCTCGCGCAAGAGTTTCATCGGCAACCTTGTAAAAAAGGAACCGGAGGATCGGCTTGCAGGAAGCCTTGCCGTGACCATGGTGCTGCTCCAGAAAGGGGCATCGGTTGTGCGGACGCACGATGTGCCACAGACCCGTGATCTCATCTCGGTCTTTGAGCGGATGGTGAAGCGGTCGTGAACACCTCCTTTGAGGTGTTCGGGCTTTCTACCGGGATTATCTGCAGCGGCGACTCCATTGCGGAGCGTGCTGCTGATGCAGCGGACAGGCAATGCGGGGGGATACAGAATGGCGACATCCTGGTACTTGCCGAGACTGCAGTCGCAACTGCGGAAGGAAATATCATCGATCTTTCTACGATTACTCCGTCGATACGGGCGCAGGAACTGGGAAAAAAATACCAGATGGATTCACGCACCGCTGAAGTCGTGCTGCGGGAGAGCGATTTGGTTGTTGGCGGGATACCCGGCTTTTTGTTGTGCATGAAAGCCGGCACCCTGCTGCCCAATGCCGGTGTCGATGCTTCCAATGCCCCACCGGGCTGTGTAACACCTCTTCCCAAAGATCCTGACAAGAGCGCACTTGCTATAAAAACCGCCATCGAACGCAGGTACGGGGCGAAGGTGGCAGTCATCATCGCTGACAGCCGGACGCACGCGATGCGCCTCGGGTGCAGCGGCGTTGCGATCGGCTGCGCAGGGATTACTGCGGTCATCGATGACCGGGGCAGGTGCGATCTTTTCGGGCGCAAACTCGAAGTGACCAAGCGGGCGGTGGCAGACAATATCGTATCTGCTGCCGAGCTGGTGATGGGAGAGGCAGATGAGTGCACCCCGGCAGCGATCGTCCGGGGCATCGGGCTTCCCATCGGTGAACAGGTAGGCGTAGAGTCAATCGCTGCGGACGAGTGCCTGTTCATGGGTGTGCTGAGGAATAATTCCGCTGAGTAACCGCTCCACTGAACAAAACGGAATTTCTTTTTTACATGACTTTCGGTTATTTCTAAAAATGCGGCAAGTTAAGTAAGAGAAGATTAAAATACTTAAACCACGATAAATTATTATGATGTTACAGAGTCAACAGACTCGTGTATCTTCAATCATTCAGGTATTGAAAAAT